>NZ_BAABDK010000010.1:0-467749 GCF_039539585.1 Hymenobacter glaciei
TTTTTGCTGTCATGACAGAAGAAATATACGTCCTCCTTCTGTCCGGCCTACCTAGACCACCTCAATATACATCCCCATCTTGGGGTCGTAGTAGCGGAAGCGGTTGTAATAGAGGCCCGTTTCGGTATCTTCGTACTGGCCCTGGTAGCGGAAGGGGCAGTCCTGGGGCTTGCCTTGGCCCTGGCGCACGGCCCCGTAGCTGTCGAACTGGGCCTGCCACGTCTTGGTGCCGGCGTGGTCGCTTTATCGTTCGGGTAATGTTCCCAAATGGCTGTAGTTTAAACGGCAAGCGCTGGTGGTTCGCTAAGCTACAGGTTCGGTAGGACGGACTGGTTCAATGCCAAAATAGCCGTCGAGTAAGTTGGCAATTCCCTCCGAAATGCTAGCAAATTGTGGGTCGTGCTTTTGGTCAAGTTCAGCTAAGAAGGCCATTAATTCCTCTTTGATAGCGGGGTCTTCTTCTTCCATACGGTTAGCAGCCTCCTCGTTAAAATACCCCAAGTAGCGACGTAGGGCACTCTTCTTACTCGCGCTTGTTGCGTAACGACTTTGGTGGGGGCCAGCACCTGATATCAGGTAGCTAGATGCTTGTTGCAGCATCCAGCCAACGTGTGCATGATTGTTGAATAATATACACACGTTTTCGAAAATTTGCAGTGAAAAATCATACTCGAATGAATCTGCTTTCTTAACATTGACTAAGAAAAGCTCGTCGTCAACGGAATTGTAAATGCTCGACTGGCAACGGGCTAAACTAAAATTATGGGCAGTATGAAGTAAAAGCTGCCCTTGGTACTTTGTACACACGACGGCTTGAAAATTGCGGCCGGCGAGCTGAACAACATCTGGGACCTTTAGCGCAATAGCTAATAGCATTCTGGTTTGCTTGGAGAATAGGGCCGTATCGGCCCCGTCCCAAAGCCAATCCGAACTGCCGAACGAGGAACTCGCCAACGCTTCCAAGTCATCCCCGTTCTGGAAATGTCCCGCCCACAGCGACCAATCTGCCAAATTCCATCCTGGCTTTAGGGCATTGTGTGGGCCTGCGCTGCCATCGGGCACTACCTCAACGTTGTTTGAAATAGTATACTCCATACTCCAATGATTTTAGGTGGGTTAAATTAAATAGATGAGCCTCCAACTTCTAGTTGGAGGCTCAATGAGCACCAGCACCTGAGCCCGGTAGCACGAACTATGTTTTACGTGACACTTCCGTCTGCTTTAAACCACTAACTATAATTAGGGAATTATTTGCGTCGCCGGAGCTAAGAAACCGCCGTTGGGAGCCGGTACTTGGCCGCCTACTATTTGTTCGTGGCTTACAGGTAAACCAGGTTCTGTTGGCTGACCACCAAAGATTGATGCACCACTTTTTCCTTGGGGCCCCGAAGGACCGTAGCTGGTCACTATTTGCCCGCGGCTACTGCCTGGTCCTTCAGTTATCACAACGTCGCCGCCTTTTCTAAAAATAAGACGTCCCCCACTACCGTTTGAATGGTAAACCGCATCGGGGTTAGACAATATTTCTATTTCCTTGGGGCGGCCTAAACGACCATGGTAGCCTTTGGTTTCTCGCACTTTTCCTGTTCGCGCTTCCTCAATAGTTTTGTTAGTCGCTTTTAAGGGACAACCTGCCAACCCGAGTATATCAACCCATGTATTGGGGTCGTTTACGTAAGAATAAAGTGCCCTACCGCCGCTGAGACGAATCGGGTCTTGGGAGATGTACTGGCCAGCTTCGGGGTCGTAGTAGCGGAAGCGGTTGTAGTAAAGGCCGGTTTCGACGTCCTTGTACTGGCCCTGGTAGCGGAACGGACAATCTTGCGCCCGGCCCAAGCCTTGGCGCACGGCCCCGTAGCAGTCGAGCTGCGCCTGCCACGTCTTGGTGCCGGCCTGGTCGTAGAGCTCGAGCGGCGTGCCCAGGTGGTCGCACACGACGCTGTAGCTGCCGTGGGCCGTGAGCTTGGCCGCCGGGGCAAAGCTGTGCTCCTCGAAGAGCCACGTGATTACGTCATCGGCGCCGCCCGCCCCGGGCCCGACCTCCAGTTCGCTCCACTCGTGCAGCGGCACGTCCCCGTCCCAGACCCAACGCGTGACCCGGCCCCGGTAGCGCTTGCTCACCCGCCGGCCCAGCGCGTCGTACGCGAAGGCAACGGCGTAGCCGTCGGGGCGCTGGACTCGGGCCAGTTGGCCCGCCCCGTTCCACTCGTAGTGCCAAGCCTTGCCATCGGCCGTGGTTTTGCGCACCAAGTTGCCTTCTTCGTCGTAGCGGTAGCGCGTGCCGCCGGCCTGGCGCAGCTGCCCGCCGGGGGCGTAGGTTCGGTCGTCGAGGGCCGGCGTGCGGAACAGGTTGCCCACCGCGTCGGCCAGGCGCACGTCCGTGCTTCCGTCGGCGTAGCGCGCCCCGGTCAGCGTCCCGACCGCATCGTAGGCGTAGTGCGTGCTGCCGGCCAGCGAGTCCTCGATGGCCGCCAGCTGGTCGGCCCCCTACCAGGTGTAGCGCCGCTGCCGGCCGGCTCCACCGCCGCCCGTCACTTGCTGCTGCACCGGCCGGCCCTGCGCGTCGCGCTGCCAGCCCACGCGCACGCCCCCGCTCAGCGTGCGTTGCAGCTCCAGGCCCCGCACGTCGCGCCGCAGCTGCGCCTGCCAGTGCGCGCCGGCCTGCACGGCCGTGGTCTCGCCGCGCGCGCCGTGCTGCCAGGCGAAGGCTGCCCCAGCGAGGAATGCAGCCCCGTGCGCTGCCCGCGCGCGTCGTAGGCGTGGGTAAGCGTGTGCGCCCCTTGCTGCTCGCTCACCACCCGGCCCCGCGCGTCGCGCGCCAAGCGCACGGCGGTCGTGGCGGTGCGCGCCTCGGCCAGCCCACCGCCGGCGTCGTAGGTGAAGTGCTCGGCCGTGCCGTCGTGGTGGGCCACGGCCGTCACCCGGCCGGCCGCGTCGTATGCGTAGCGCGTGTGGCGGTCGGCCGGGCGCAGCACCTGCGCCACCCGGCCGGCCGCGTCGCGCTCGTAGCGGCGCACCAGCCCGTCGAAGCCGGTTTCTTCCACCACCCGCCCGGCGGCATCCAGTGCGAAGCGGTAGTGGCGGCCGTGCTCGTTGGTCAGGCCCGTGAGCCGGCCCTGGCGGTCGTAGGCGTAGCGCACTTCCTGCCCGGCCTGGCGGCGGGCGGCCAGCTGGTTGACGGCCGTGTAGGCGAAGTGCACTTCCTGCGGCCCGTCCTGGGCGTGGGCCACGTTGCCCTCGGCGTCGTAGGCCAGGCGGGTTTCGCGGCCGTCGGGCTTGCGCAGGGCCACTACCTGGCTCATATGTCAGACTAAAGCCTCAAGATGGTTCTTGCAAAGTGTAGCATGAGACACTGGTTTGGTTAAGTCGAATGGGTCAGAACCTGTATTATAATCAAGAAGGATTAATGATGAATTGGCAGCTATTTTACTTAGAGAGGCCATTTCGTCCTGCAAGTATTGCTCTATAACCCATGTATAACAAGGAATGTAAATTTCCTTCTTTGCAGTTACATAATCTAATATTGCTTTGCCTTCTACGCCTTTTCTATGCCCTATAATCTGCCCATTGGCTTTGCTTGTCCGTTTGATTCCTCTCATATTGCTTACAGCAAACTTAGATTGGTCAATGTCACTGTTAACAAATACTTTCAAACCTTGCCAGATACCTTCAACTGAGACAGCGTAATAGCCTTGAGAAAAGGGAATAGGAATATTGCCGTGAGGATAAAAAGGACTGAGTTTCCTATATGGCATTGTCGCTTGGGATGTTGTGTCAATTATGGTAGGATTATCATAACGACTCAATAGAGTTGAACGGGAAGTGCGCCTATTTTCAACATAAACTGGCATGGTTTACTGAATTTACTCTGTTAACAAAATAATGAATAAGCCAAGTCTTGCAGTTGTATCCCTGCATCTTCAATTTTATTTGTTTGGTATTCATCATAAATGCCTTCACGAAATGAAAAAGAGGCATATATGTCAACGAAGCACAGTGATAACCTTTTAGGTACCATGTTCTTGTCTTGATAATATTCAACAAGAAATTCTATGGCTGATACTAAATGTTCAAATCTGACAATGTCTAATCCTTTGTGCTCCCTCAATTCTTGAGGAATAGAATTATCATTTGTAAGGCAAGAACATACAATGTCTAAAGCGGATTCTTCGTTCATGAGTGTCGTTTGCTTTTAGCAGGGGCTAATTTTTGTGATTTTATCAGCTGGTACATGCCCTTCAACTAGCACCTCTTGAGAATTGATGGCGTAGTTACGTGCTGGACCTTTTACCCCAGCCTCTGCGGCCTTTTCAGGCGTTGTTAGGTCTACAATGCTGCGATTTCCATGAGAGTCGGGTACAACATTATTTGTGTCGAAAGTTACGGTTGTTTGCCCTTCTGCTCTCCATTTAGCAGCTACTTCGGGGTCAGTAGTGGTTGAAATGTATTGAGACCCCTTAAAATTGGCATTACTGCCGTTTCTTACGTGTCCGGCAGGGCTCATGCCGCGTCCAGGATTTTTGGCAGAAAGACCTTCCGCAGGATTTTCATTTGGCCTTAAGTTTCTGTATACAGGAATTAGGCCTAAAACGTCTAGCCAATTTTGAGTATTTTTTACGTACGCATATAGTCTTCCGCCACCCCACAATCTCAGAGGGTCCTGGCTGATATAGGTTCCGGCTTTAGGGTCATAATAACGAAAACGGTTATAATATAGCCCCGTTTCAGTGTCTTCGTATTGCCCTTGATAGCGGAATGGACAATCTTGGGGTTGTCCTTTACCTTGCCGTATAGCGCCGTAGGCATCAAATTGGGCCTCCCAAGTTGCATTGCCGTGTTGGTCATACATTGCCATTGGCGTCCCTAAATGGTCGCATACAACACTTTGGTTGTCGTTCGCCCTAAGCTTAGCGGTAAGCGCATGCGAATTCTCCTCAAATAGCCATGTAGCAAGCTCCTGCACTGCGGGATTCTTGTTACATGTCTCCAACTGTTGCCATTCGTGCAGTGGCTTACTGCCGTCCCATACCCATCTAGTTGTCACACCCCTATAGTTTTTACTAACACGTCGCCCCAGTGCGTCATAAGTAAACGTAACCGCATAGCCACTTGGTAGGATTACAGCCACCAGTTGCCCCTTTGGACCCCAGGTATAGTGCCAAATATCGCCGCTTTGCGTCACCTTCCGTACGAGATTACCCTCATCATCGTAATGGTAACGTGTCCCTTCCGCTTCGCGCAACTGGCCGCCGGCTGCATAGCGGCGGTCCTTGCAAGTGGATGAGCGAAATAAGTTGCCTACCGCGTCGGTTAGCCGTACGTCTTGGTCGCCGTTTGCGTAATGGGAACCAATGAGCGCGCCACAAGCATCATAAGCATAACGTGAGGTGCCCAGGTCGTTACTATCGTCAATGGCTGCTAATTGGTCAAGTCCCTCCCATTGATAACGCCGCTGCCGGGTGCTGCCCTTTCCTACAACATGCTGCTGTGTTGGGCGCCCCAATTGGTCGTGCTGCCAACCTACACGCACACCTCCACTGAGAGTTCGCTGCAATTCCTTACCGCAGGCATCATGAAATAAATTGGCTTGCCACTTTTCGTTAGCTTCTACGGTTGCCAACCGCCCAAGGGAGTCATGCTGCCAAGCAAAGCATGCACCCAGCGAGGAGCTTAATGCTGTGCGCTGACCGCGCAAGTCGTAATTACTTACAACCGTATGTTCGCCTTGTTGCTCTTTCACCACACGCCCCAGTGTATCGCGCTCAAACCGAATAGTAGTGGAATCGTTACGAGCTTCAAGCAGTTCTCCATTAGCTTCGTAGGTAAAGTGTTCGCTGGTGTCATCATCAAAACGCACTTCTATAATTCGTCCAGCAGCATCATAGCTATAAGTAGTGATGCAGCCATTGGCACGATGAGCAGTTACCACTCGACCGGTAGCATCCCGCTTGTAGCGGCGCAATAAGCCGTCGAAACCTTCTTCTGTCACCACCCTGCCTGCAGCATTAAGGCCAAAGCTGTAGCGCTGCCCATATTCATTTGTACAGCCTATAAGGCGGGCCTGGCGGTCATATGCAAAGTGCAGTTCCTGTCCTGCTTGATGCCGTACTGCTAAACGATTCACTGCAGTATACTTAAATGCTGCTTCAAGATTGTCGGTTCGCATCAACAGCACATTTCCCTCGGCGTCGTAGGCCAGGTGGGTTTCGCGGCCGTCAGGCTCGCGCAGGGCCACTACCTGGCCCAGGCGGTCGTAGCGGCGGTGTTGCGTGTGGCCCAGCGCGTCCGTTGACGCCACCAGGCGGCCCAGCGCGTCGTAGGCGCGCGAGCGGATACTCTCGTCGGGGGCCACCACGTGGGCCAGGTTGTGCTGGCCGTCGTAGCGCAGGCGCGTGGCGTGGCCCAGGGCATCGGCTAGCTCCACGGTCCGGCCCTGCGCGTCGTAGCGGTAGCGCGTCGTGGCGCCGGTCGGGTCGGTTTTTTCGGCCAGCTGCCCGGCCTCGTTGTAGGCCCACTGCCAGGCGCTCCCGCCCGCGTCGGTGCCCTGCACGGGCCGGTCGCGGTCGTCGAACGCCGTGCGCTCCTGCCCGCCGTCGGGGTAGGCCACGGCGGTGCAGTTGCCGCGCGCGTCGTAGGTATAGGTAGTGGTGTGGCCCAGCGGGTCCTGCACGGCTTCGAGCTCGGCGTAGACGTTGTAGCGCCAGTGGTGCTGGGCCCCAAGCGGGTCGATGTGGGTCGTGACCAGGCCCTGCTCGTGGTAGTACACATCCACGGCGGCCGGGTCATCGGTGTAGAGCGTGGTGCAGCCGGGCTCGTACACGAAGCGTCCGTTGTAGTAGTTCTCGTCGCCCCAGGTGCGCGTGCAGCGGCCCAGCGCGTCGTATTCGTAGTAGTAGGACGTGCCCTCGGCGAAGGTTTTGCGCACCAGCCGGTTTCCCTCGAAGTGGAACTGGCGGGTGTGGCCTTCGGCGTCGCTCATCTGGGTCATGTGGCCCGCCTCGTCATAGGCATACCGCACGGCGACGAAACTGCCGGCCGAGCCGTCGGGATGGGGCAGGCTCACCGTCAGCATCCGGCCCTGGGCATCGGTGGTAATGCCAACGGGCCGCCCCACGCTGTCGACAAGGCGTTGCAGGTGGCCCCGCTCGTCGTAGTCAAACCGAACCGCGTGCCCGTAACCGTCGGCAATTGCCGTCAGGCTGTACTGTTCCGGTTGCGCCACGGATGGCACAAACCGGTAGGTAAGCTGTTCAATGGTGCTGTACACTTCGTAGCCATCAAGCCCCCCGGGAGCCGGGCGAAGCTCTAGTTTACGGCCGCGGTGGTAGCTGCAGTGGTCATTCTCCGGGGCGGGAGCATCAAAAACGGCCAGGCGGCCGTCGCCCAGGCGCATGGCCACGGTACCCGTACTGGCCTCGGGCCACAGGGCCAGGTCGTAGCGGTGGTGCCAGCCGTAGCCCAACGGGCCTTTTCTTTCCGAAGTCGAGTACCAGGTGCGCTCCCAAATTACCGGTACCGGGCCGGGGAGCGTGAAGTCGACCGAATCAAAAAACATCGCTCCCGAAGCCACGTCAACTGGGTCGTTGCGGCCCGTACATTTGGTTTTTTCCGCACCTGGCGTGGTTTCGAGCTTTTGAGCACCGGCTACTTCCTCCACCCGACCGCCAATTTCATTCGCCTTGGCTTCAATTACCTTGGCCCCGAACAACACCACCAAATCGCTGGCCAGAACCAGGCCATTCGCCAGGGTAGGCTTTTTATAAAAGGCAAAGGCATCGGCCGCCGTGGCTATGCCAAACATGGCCCCTGATGCTTCCATCAAGGCTAGTGAAGCCGGCCCGCCGGCCACGGCCGCCGCACCGCCCACGGCCCCCATTGCTGCTCCTATCAGTAGCCCGCCGGCCGCGCCTTTCACGGCCCCCATGGTGCCGCCGTGCGCGTAGCCTTCCATGCCGCCGGCTACGGCACCCACGCCACCCCCGATTACAGCTCCTGTAGCTGCAGCACCTAGCACCAGGGGCAGGGCTGCTCCGCCCGTAGCAACTACCACGACCACGGCCACCGCAATTGCCGCGAAGAAAAGCAGGCCGGCTTGTGCTTTCGCCTCTTCGGCCACCTTC
Source organism: Hymenobacter glaciei (assembly GCF_039539585.1). NCBI lineage: Bacteria > Pseudomonadati > Bacteroidota > Cytophagia > Cytophagales > Hymenobacteraceae > Hymenobacter > Hymenobacter glaciei. The sequence goes on from NZ_BAABDK010000010.1 coordinate 8,121, forward strand.
TTTGCAGCGGCCTCCTGCTGGTCGTCGGCCAGGGCCTGGGTAACGGCGGCCCGGGTAAAGAAAATATCAATTTTGCCACCCAGCGTACAAGGCAAAAAGGAGTCGTCCATCAGCGGGTTCTGGGGCATGCCCATGGCCACGATTTTGGTGCTGCCCAGCAGCGGGTTTTGCCAGCGCACGGTGGCCGGCACGCACGGCGCGTGCGTGATGGCGCACAAGCCGAAAGAGGTGACGTTCACCAGGGGCAGGGCGTCGCTTTCCACGGCCCATTTCTCGTCGTAGAGGTTGGGGCCGGGGCGCATAATTTGCAGCCGGCAGGGCGTCACTCCTTTGTCACACTTCAGGAATACGTTGGCGGGAACGTGCTTCTTGCTCATGGTCAGGCGGGCTGTTGTACCACGACGTCGTGGATGGTCGAATTGTGGTAGATGCCGGCTACCTCGGCGCGCAGCACTTGTTGCGCATGTAGCAGCGCGCCAGAAGCCGCGTCGAACGTGTGGGCCCCGGTGCAGTCAATTTCCAGGTCCACCGGAAATTTGAAGTCGTCGACCAGGTCCCGAATCATGCGGCGGAAGTCCTCGTGCGCAAATGCTGCGTCGTCGAGCGCGCCGGTAGTCGTCACGTGTAGGTTGGCCGGGCCAGTAGGGGCTCCTGCGGCCGGAAGGCCTTGCTGGCTGGTCAGCAGCAAGGGCAAATCGAGCGTGTTGAAGAACCCGGTTATGCGCCGGCTCGTGAGCACAGCCGGCTCCTGCGGGCCATACGCATACCCGTAGAGGCCTGGCAGCAGCGCGCCCAGTACACCCTTGTAGCGCAGGTTGGGCTCGAGGCTGCCCGGAATGGCCAGCTGCTGGCCAAAAGCCTCAAAGAAGGGTTTTACTTCGGGCTGAGCCTCGTATTTCTTCAGTAGCGGCTGGCGTAGCAGCTCCCACTCAGCTAGCACCTGTTCCTGGTTTTCGACCCGCAGCAGGTTCCCGTGCAGGTCGGTTTGCACCAGCAGCCGGCGGCTGGCCTGGTTCACATCGGCTACCACCCGGCTCATCAGGTCATCGGCCTTCTGCATGGTGTGCTGCACATTGATTTCGAGCAAATAGCCAAGCCCCTGCGCGGGGTGCAACTGCTGTTCGACAACGTACAGCAGTTCGTTTTCAAATTTTCGCTCTCCCACCTGAATAGCGGTGGTGGTACGCAACTGGTAGCGTAGCGGGGCCGAGTGATTCTGGGCCAGTAACAACGGTTTGGACATGGGGAAACTAGGGGCAAGTGAACAACGAGGAGAAAGCTGGCGCAGCCGCGTTTCGCTTAGTGAACCTTGGTGTCGCTTGATTGCAGCGTCGCCTTCGAGCCGCCGTGCAGGGCCAGTTCGGTATTTGACTGGACTGTGGCTTTGGATGTGCCCACAACCAGTACCTCCTTCGCCGTGAGGGACATTTTATCCTTCGCAGCATCCACAGATACGCCCTTGTTTTTGGCGGCAATTTTCACATCGTCCTCGGCCACCATGGTGATGGTCTTGGCGTGCATCTTAATCTCGCCTTTCTCGCCTGCCTCGAGCGTAATGACTGAGCCGTTGACCGTGACCGGCCCCTTGCTGTGGATGTGCACGCTGCCATCGCCCTTAAAGCTGACCGACACCGCCGTGTCCTTGTTGTTGGAGTTGGAAAGCAAAATCGTCTGCTCGCCCTTCTTATCCGACATCACCACCTTGTTGCCGCCGGCCGTTTGCATGCCTTTGAGGTGGTTGTCGGGCGTGCTGTACTTGGCGCCCTGTTTGTTCTGCGGGTGAAACAAGTTGCCGAGCACCACGGGGAAATCGGCCAAGCCGTGCTCGTAGCCCACGAGTACCTGCGAGCCTTTTTCGGGCGTGAACATCTGGCCTTTGCCGTCGCCTGAATAGGGCGTACTCACGCGCACCCAGCCGGTTTCGGCGTCGGCGGGTTTTGCTACCGGCCAGTAATAGCGCACCCGGATGCGGCCTAGGTGGCGTGGGTCGGCCAAGTCAATTACCTCGGCGAGCTCGGGCTGCGCATCCGAAGCAGGGTAGAGTGGGTTGGCCGGTGCGGCGGGGGCCGCGTCGGGCATGGCCTCAAAGTGGTTGCTGTAGTTACCATCCCCATCCACTTCGTGGCGCACGGCTAGCACCCGAAATTTGCCGTAGGCAGCGCCCGCGGCGTCCTGCACGTCGAGCACGCTGCCCGGTACCATATCGAAGGTTTCCCCGCTGCCTTCCAGGCTCACCTGGTTGCCAGCCCGCTTAGCAGCCAGCCCATCGATGGCGCGCTGCAACTGGGCCTGGTCGTTCAGCTGGGTGCCGGCCTGCAGCCGGTGCGGCTGCGAGAATAGCTCGTCGGACTTTTGCACTGCAAACTGGCCAAACGGGTGCCCCGCCGTGGGTGCCGCCGCCTTTGTTTTTAGGGGCTGGTGGGTGCGGTAGTTGTAGTGTGCGCCTTCGGCCTTGCCCGGCTGCAGGTGCATCGAGAGCGTGAATACCTGCGCACTGCTGCTCTTGAATGAAATGGATTTGCCCGCGCCCTGGCCCAGCCGCAAGGTGGTGCCGTCGTAGTACAGCCACTCGCCCTGCTGCGCCGCCAGCCGACTCAGGAAGTTGAAGTTGGTTTCGTTGTACTGCACCACGTACGGCAGTACATCCTGGCTTTGGGCCTTGAGCTGCTTTTGCAGCGGGTTGCCGGGATAATCGCCCAGCACCTGCGTGAAAATGGCCTGCAGTGACTTCTTCACAAACGTGCGGCTCTGCGTACCGTCTTCCAGCAGAAAGGTGGGGCTATAGCCACTCACGTGGTAATAGTTCACCAAGTCGGCATCGGTTTGGATGCTAACGTGCGTGATAATGCCCTTGAACTCGAACGAGCGGCCGCCGTTGTCCGGCATGTTACTCGTCCAGCCAATGGTGATGTTCTTGCCGCTTAGCTTCTGGTGGGCCTGAGTAAACAGGGTTTCTGGCTTGAGACCAAGGGCCTTACCTAGGGCCTCGAACGAAAAGTCGAGTGCGAACGAATGGTGCGTGAGCACGTGCTGGCTTAGCGTGAGCTTGTTGTAGTCGGCAAGGGTAGTGCCACCATCAACATGCACGCTAACGTTTACTGGATAGGACATGCAGTAAGGGAAGAGTGGAAAGAGGAAGCGTAAAAGTAACCGATTTAACTAAACTTCGCCAGCGAGTGCTTTCGGAAGTTCCTGCATGAGGCTTTTCACCGGTTTTCATCCACTGTGCGCCGGTGCTTTTCCGTACTGTGCTGTACCTTGCCCCCGAACCAACCTTCCTTTCCATGAATCCAGGTTTTCAAGAAGGGCGTCGGCCGCGGGCCAACGCCGTGGCTTCGTTGGCCCATACCGGCCACGCGAGCCCCTGAGCCGCCGGCCTAGCATCGGCGCGGTAGCGCACGCGCCCAGCCTTACTGGGCGGCCGGGACCGCGGCCGATGTCGGCCCGTCAAACTACCGCTGTTAACCAATGGAATGCCGCGACAAAGCGCGTGGTAGCCCAGTTCTTGCGGGATGCGCAAAACACGTCGCGCCAGCGTGCGTTCAACCGTGAAAACGCTGCTGCCGAAGCAGAGTGGTCGGACCGAGCTACCAAACGCGCGTGGGAAAGCAAGCTTTTTCCCAGCTATGACCCCCGTGGGGGCAATGCGTACGGCGTTGACGTGGCGGATACCGGTGGTTGGGCCACCGGTTATCACGGACACAAATTCGGAGAAATGTGGGTGTACATCCGCGTGAAGGGACACCACAATACGCTGGAATACGCCGTGCTGAACCCCCAGACCGGTAACCTGTTCGTGTTTACACCGGAGGCTGCTTTGGCTCCCCCAAACCGGGTTTACATGTCGGAGGCTGACCAAGTGCGGAGTACGGCATCGGGTACGGGGGTAGCAGGAGGCTACCTTGAAAAAGGCTTTATGGGCCTCTCAGTAGGCATAATGGCCGCTCCGCTCGTGCTTGCCGCTTCAGAAACAGCCGTTGGCGGAATAGTTATCACGGGCTTCCGCACCCTGGGAATGCAAATGGTCAAGCAATTCACTTGGAGTACGTTCCGGCAAAAGGTTTTTACCGACCTCTTTGTGCAAAGCGCAGCAGGCACTCTGAAGAACGGAGCCGATTGGAAAAAAACAGCAGGCGAAATCAACTTGACTGCACCTCTTGTTGCGTGGCTCTTGCCAGGCTCAACGTGGTCCGCTGCTGCCCGTAATAGCATAGTCAAGGCTACCTTGAAAGCCAATACGACCATTGATGAGGAAAACAACATTAGCTTCAGGGTGCAGTTGCCTCACCTGGATTCCATGGAAGGGTTTGCTAAATATTTGACTGACATCGGTACTGATGCCGTGGCTACCATGGCTAAGGCCAAATTAGTAACCGGTGCCATACCAGCCGCACGCTGGGCTTCGCAAGCCATGCAGCGCACAGGCACTGCTGCCGGCCGTTGGATTGCTGCGCAGCGAGTAACCCTAGGAACGTGGGGCACCATCGGCACAAGCGTGGTGAGCAAAGTGGCCAAAGACCAGGAAAAGAAGCGAATGACAGACCGCGTTGAGAAGCCTTCCCCCGCTCATCCGCGCCAATGAAACTGCCCACGATGCGGATAAAAAGCTTGCTGCTCACGATTGGGCTGTTGGGATTTGTGGGCGTCTATGCCTACTATCTCTATCGTACCCGTGAAGGGCTCATGCACCGGGGCAAGTACACCATTGGGTATGTGACAGGGGCTGCGCTAACGGTCGGTAGCGGTTGGACCCTCGAGTACCGCTTCGAAGTGAACGGCGAAACTTATACCGGCTCACGCAGAGAGGAGAGCAAGACAAATACTGCTGTCGGGGCTCGCTATCTGGTAAAATACGATAGCCTTTCTCCGGACTGGCACCAAGTGTACTACGAAGCATCGGTGCCGGACAGCATTCGGCAGGCCCCACGCAATGGTTGGCGCCACCGTCCCTGGCCCGACCCGGCGCATCCCGAGGCTTCCGCCCCGCAACCAGCGGCCCGGCCGGCGCGCAGTTCGGCCGAGGCGGCCATGTGGCGCGAGATGGACGCAACCCAAGCGTCGGCCGATTCGCTTGAGGCCCGCGCGCGCCGCGCGCCGTGAGTGACTGCGGCGGACTTTGCAAGCACCAGTAGAACCCAATCAATTTTCATTCTCAACCGCACCAGAAGGCATGTAAGATGGCTGCTAGAGCAAGCTGCGGTTTATCAGCATAGTTGCTGGGCACCGAGCCGTAGCCACGGGTTAATGACCGGGCAAGGCGTCCAGACAGAGGGTAGAGAAGAGCTTCTAGGGCTACGGGCAGTCCCATCGAGCTGCCGTACGGTGGAATTCTTTCCAGTACTATGCAGTAACTTGCCCCAAAACCAACCTTCCTTTCCATGAATCCAGGTTTTCAAGAAGGGCGTCGGCCGCGGGCCAACGCCGTGGCTTCGTTGGCCCATACCGGCCATACAAGCCCCCTAAGCCGCCGGCCCAGCATCGGGACGGTAGCGCACGCGCACAGGCCAGGACCCCAGCCCATGTCAGCTCAGCAGGTTGCGAGCATAAATGCTGCCCACAGCAATACAAAGCGCGCAGTAAACCAAGTTGTTCAACTCACGAAAGAAGAAGCTTGGCGCCTGAACTCTGATGCTCGGCTGCGCCAGCAAATGGAGCGCCTGCCTTACTCAGCGTACGACGCTAATACAGTTGACCCCAGTGCTAAAAAGGATGTGGTTGACGAACATGATAATCCGCTAGGGCAGGAGCGTTATGTGATAGGGCATCTTTGGGTGTTTGCCAGCACGCTCAATGATGCATTTGGCACACGCAAGTACTGGGTATACAATACCAAAACCCAGGTATTGGTGTCGTTCGAGCCAGAACATGGCATAGCAGCCAAAAACCGGACGTATATGCCGGCAAACGCCCAGTTTAGGAACATGGCTGCCGGCACGGGCGTGGTGGGGGGCTATATGGAAAAAGGATTTCTGGGCGTAAGTGCGGGCATGCTCACCGGAGGTCTGATTTACGAGATAGGTGGCGTTGCAGTGGTAGGCACTGCTATCCGCGCCTATCTAGTGAAAACCGCTAAAGGTGCCGGCACACGGATATTGGTTGATTTGACTACGCAGTTTGGCGTCGGTGCGGTAACCGGCAAAGGCTCATGGAGTCAACGCGCGCAAGCGTCTTTCATGGACATAAACTGGGTTTCGGCGCTTGGAGCAGCAGCAGTAAATACTGAGGGTTTGCGCTGGCATGCCAAGTTACTGGCTGCTTTTGGTACTTCTGTTGGGTCCAATGCTTATTCCTTCAAATTCAACAATGAGGAAAAATACCATAGCCCGGGGCATATGGTAAATATAAACGATGCCAAGGAAAGCAAAGATTTTGTCATCAATGTTATTTTAGGCACCGTGTTCGACCAAGCCAAGGAATATGGCGCCCCGTGGCTCGAAAAGGTAATGCGCAGCACCCCCAACACGATGGGCATGTTAACGGCATTGAAACACCGCCGGGTGGTGCCGCGCTTAAGTGCCAGCAAAGTTGACCAAAGTATGGTGGCAGTTCTTAGCTATCACATGGGCGGGGCCATGGAAACCATCAAAAAAGGAGTTGAAAACTACTTTGCCGACAAGCAAGAGCAACAGGAGGCGGCCAAAAAAGCGGCGCTGCGGAAAAAAACAGCTGCGCGGCCGAGTAAGCCATGAGTCGTTTTTTTACCTGGGCTCGTAAATATTTAGTGTATCTGGTCATCGGCATTTGCTTGGCTGGCGGGTGGTATGGCATGCGGGCCAAGCAAACGATGCATACCCGGGCCCGTTATACCATTGGATACATCACTGGCGGGATATACCGACCCAAAAGTGGCAAAAGCTATAGCTACCGCTTTGCGGTAAAGGGCAAAGAATATGAGGCTACCGATATCAGCGAGGCTGGAATGGAAACGGAGAACGGCGCACGATTTCTGGTCGAATACGATAGCCTAGACCCGGAGGTAAGTACTGGGCATTTTACCGTTTCTGTGCCTGATAGTATAGCTGCTAGCCCACCCAGTGGCTGGATTATTCCCCCTTTCCCTAATAAGGCCATAGGCCATCCGATGAGGCTAAGCCAGCCGAGTGGACATCTTTTCCGGATAATTTTATGAGGAAGTTATTGTTCGCCACCTCACTACTGGTGGCTTGTTCTGCGCCCACAGCACCACAAAGCGGTGTAGCAGAAATGGAAGCACCAGTGGCCGACAAGCACGATGCCTTGTTGGCCGCCAAAACAGGATATGACGGGCACCATTTGGGCGACTCGCTGAGTCGCTTCACCATTTCCTCGCTAAAGCTGGTGCCCCGGCTGTGGCCGGCAGTGATGTATACGGTGCCGAGCCATACGCTACGCCTTGATACAATTCCACTCAGCGGCATCAGCTACGAGTTTTGGCACGGCAAACTCTACCAAATCGATTTCAATTCCCGGCACTCGGGGCTGCTTGAAGCCGGCAAAATGATGTATGGCCCAGGCGAGCAGGTTAGCCCCACCGAGTACCGTTGGCAGGGCCAACACAGCTCGGCAAGCTATACCACAAATGGCCCAATAAACTACCTGCGGGTTTTCGATAACGCAGCAGCTATACAGGTAGACTCAGCCGTCGCAACCGCACAGTAGCACCACGCGGTGGTACGCCTGCAAGCGTCCGGGTGGTGCTACTGCGCGGATTTACTCACCCATTTCCAAATGGGCGGCGGCTGTTAACGCGTCTGTGCCCAAGTACTGTCGCGCTCCACGGTGCCGAGCACTAGCTTGGCGGCCGAGAGCTGCAGGGTGCAGCGGTAAGCACCTGCAGACTCGGCTCCGGAGCGAAAGTCCTCTTGGTAGGACACGCAGAAGGCATCTTCGAACTCGAGCTGCTCGCTGAACGTGGGGCGGTTGGTTTCCAGAAAGAGCAGGGTGCCGCCCAGTTTCTTTTGCGGGTCGGTGGCCCAGGCCAACAGTTGGTCGTCGTGGGGCACGTCGAGTTCGAGCGTGATGAGGCCGCTGCGCACTTTGGCCGCTACCCGGCCGCGCTGGGCGGTAGGTTGGCTAAATTGGTAAGCACAGTGCACAACGGGTAACTCCTGCCCAGCGAGCAGGAGAAGGCAGCGGAAGGAAGACATGATGGGCCGGGCTAAAAAGTTAAACAGGCCACTTGTTGTCGAGCGTGACCTCGCCGCTGCTCAGCTTGTTCGCCGATACAGTGAGCGTCATCGTCATGCCTTGGGCAGAGCCCGAACCATCAAAATTCTTGCTCAGGCCCACGCAATAGGCTTCTTCGAACCGAATGGTTTTACGACGGGCCAGGCGGTTGGCAGCGGAGAATACCACGAGCTCACCGCTCATTTGCTTGGTGTCGTCCAGAGCCCAGTGCTGAACCGTTTCGTCGGGTTCCGAGTCGAGCTCGACCATGAGCTGGCCGCCCTGCACGCGGGCATCGGGCCGGCCCACGGCGTCGGTGTTTTGTTGCACGCCCCAGTTGAACCGGCGGACGGTGTAGCTTTTGTTGGCGAGAATAAGCGCAGCGCTGAATGCCATATAGTGGAAGGAGGAAAGTGGACGGGAAAGAACCGGCTGCAAGGTACGTAAAGCCGGCGCTATAGTCTCGCCCACCCGAGCTGGTCGCTGCGGGCCGGTTTGCCGCCTGCCCGCCCATCTGCTACCTTCGCCCCCTATGAGTGCTTCGTACTACCACTTGCCGCTCGACCTGGAAGGAATTCTGGAACGCCAGCATTTGCCCCGGTGCTCGGTGCAGGAATCCATTGCCCAGCACCTCTATCTGATGCTGACGACGTATTTCGGCGAGTCGCGCTACGAGCCTGACTTTGGCTGCCAGGTGTGGGAGCAGGACTTCGAAGCCATGACGACCATGCGCTGGAAGGACAACGTGCAACGCTCGATTGAGGAGTCCATTGGCGAGTACGAGCCGCGCCTGGCCCGGGCCCGTGTCGATGTTTCCGTGTCCGACTTCGAGCTGAAAAACGTGCAGCAGCGCATCCGCAAGCGGCTCGAAGTGAAGGTGAGCGCCGCGCTCCACCGCACCGACGAGCCGTTCCAGTTTCAGGCCAGCTTATTCGTGGCGCCGCTGTCGGTCGACTAGCGGCGCATTCCCTTTCCTCCTTTCCCGTTGTCCGTGCTACATCCCGTTTCCTTTCCTTCGCCTACCAGCACCGATTTCCGCAAATCCAGCGTCAAAAGCCGGCTCACCCGCCAGGCCGCCGAGCTGTGGGGCTACACCGAAGCCGACCTCGACGGCTTCGACCCCTTGGTAAACCTGCTGCTCGAAGCCTGCGCCGTCGAGTTCGAGAAAGTAGGGCAGGAGCTCCACAACACCCAATACCGGCTGATTGAGCGCCTCGCTACCCTGCTCAACCCCGACGTGGTGGACGCCCCGCACCCGGCCCATGCCATCGCGCAGGCCCAGGCCCGCGAGCCCCTGGTGATGCTGCCCGACGACGCGCAATTCGTGTTTGAGCCACCCACGGCCGGCCGTCGCGTGGCGGGGCAGGAGCTGTTTTTTTCGCCCCTGCAAAACACCCGCCTGGTAGGTGGCGCCGTGCGCGCCCTAGCCACCGATTCAATGGTTTGGCTAATAGAGCCCGGCGGCCAGAAGCGCCCGGTAGCGCAGGCGTTGGCCCCACCGCCTGCCACGCACCGCCGCCTCTGGGTTGGCCTGCAACTGCCGACGGAAGGCGTTGAGCTAACGGATTTGACGTTCTATTTCGACTGGCTAAACGAGCCGCGTCGTGCGGCCTACATGGCCTTTTTGCCAGGTGAAGAGTGGCGGTTGGGCAATACCTTGCTAACTCCCGTGCCGGGCCTGCCCGAAGCGGCCACTACGCCCGGAGCCACTGGTCTGCCCGACGGCCTCAACCGCGAATACGATTTCCTGCAGCGTGCCGAGCAGCATGTGCGCGAGGTGTATGCCCCGGCTTTTGTGCGGCTGCAGGCCCCGGTGGGTGCGTTGGCGGCCTACGTGCCGCGCCCGTACCCGGCCGAGCTGGCTACTGCTTTCCCTGCCCCGGCCACCGAGCTCCAGGGGCTCACGCAGCCGTTGGTATGGCTGGAGGTACGCTTTGCGCACGCGCTGCCGCCCGAGGCATTCGACCAGCTGGTGTGCGCGCTCAACTGCTTTCCGGTGCTGAACCGCCGGTTGCACAAGGTATTGTTCCGGTTGCAGCCGGCCCTCAACCTGTTCCCATTGGCCAGCGACGAGCCCTTCCTGGCCGTGCGCGACATCTACAGCCTGAGCAACGTCGCCTACCGCTCCACCACGCTCAGCGACTTGTCCGATGGCGCGACCGATACCTACACCCTGCGTACCCACGGCGTGGGGCGTTTCGACACCCGCACGGGGCGCGAGGCCCTGCGCGAGCTGCTGGAGCTGCTGCGCGACGAAAGCCGGGCCTTCACCGCTGCCGGTACCGATTTCATCGGCACCATTCTGCGCGAGCTCGACCAGAACCTGGCCCGCCTGGAAGAACGCCTCGACCGCAACCGCGCCGCCGAACAGCCGGTGCCCTACGTGCTGCTACGCCCCCAGAACGTGAACGACAGCGTGTACCTCGAATACTGGTCGAGCAACGGCGAAACTGCCAACCGCCTGGCCGCCGGCAGCCGCCTGCGCGTGCACGACAGCCATTATGTTGATGAAGTGCGCCTGCTCACGACCACCAGCGGCGGCCGTGAGCGCCCCCGCCCCGAAGAGCGCACCCACGCCCTGCGCCGCAACCTGCTGGCCCGCAACCGCCTCGTCACGCTGGCCGACATCAAAGCCGCCTGCTGGGCCGAGCTGGGCACGCACCTGGCCGCCATCGAAGTCACCAAGGCCTTCCAGACGGGCGCCACGCCTACTGCCGGCTTCGTGCGCTGCATGCGCATCAGCCTCACGCCGTCCGAGCCCAGCCGTCTGAGTGCCCCGGAGTGGCAGCGCGCTGCTCACGAGCTGCAAACCACGCTGGCCAGCCAGTCGGCTATGAACCTGCCCTACGAGGTGGTGGTGAAACAAGTAGGAGTGGGGGTATAGGCCCGCAGAACCGGAATGCGTAAGCCATGTTAAAATTGCTGCTGATTTTGGGCGGGGTGGGTGTCGCTGCGCTGGGCAGCTTGGCTTGGATAGTGGCCATTGGCACAGCCAGTGCTGGTGTGGCGCTACGAGTATCCCACTCAGGAGCTGCGCACCGATTCAGCCGGTCAGTTGGTTATCAAGGGATACGAAGCGTTTACCACTAATATTCTTACCGGTCCGCACCGGCCCGATGCCTTTTTGGCGCGACTGGCTTTTCCTGGCCTGTCACCCTTGTTCTACCGCTTCGAGCTGCGCCACGATGGGCCAGCACCCTACCAAGTTTTCAATACCTCGTACGATTACGACTGGGGCCACCAATGGGTGGGAGACTTCGATGCTACTGGCCGGGTCCGTAGCCAGACCAAACCCGATAAAACGGGCAAAGTCAATAGCACCGTGCCGCCTACCGGCGGGCAAACGCAGCTTTGGCAAGCCAATGCTGCCCTGCATCGGCTTGCCAAAGTAAAAACTGGCTCTCACTACGCCATCGAGCTGAACCTGCAGCAAAATGGCGTAGAATAGGTCGTTGACCGCTGAAAATTAGTCAGGCTTCCAATGGCGCCCTTACAGCGGAGGGAAGGGGATGCCTTCGCGCTGCATCCAGGCCCGCATGGCTTGGCGAGCCGGTAGTTCTTCTTTCGTCCAGGCTTTGCCTACCACGTCGGGCTGGGCTCCGAGGGCATCCAGCTTGATGCGCCAGGCGTGGCCTTCGGGCGTTTGCTCCCACTTTTCGCGGATGGCCGCGTAGCGCTGGGCGCCGGAGGAGGGCACCGGAAACTTCACGCCCTTCGCCATCAGCAGGTGCTTGACTTTGATTTGCCACTGGGTTGCTTGCGCATTGCCAATGTCTTTCTCCTGGGTGTTTAGCGCAATACTGCCGTTGTCCTTGCGCCAGTCGGCCCCGCGTTCGAGTAAGTAGTGCACCAATTCAAAATAATTGAGCCGGGCCAGCACAACGGCCGCCGTCGCCCCGGAGCTATCCATAGCATCAATATCAGCCCCACGGTCAAGGAGCAGCTTCATGCGCTGGTATTGGTGAGCGTACATGGCATTGTGCAAGGCCGGTTCCTTGCGTTCGTCTTTTGCATTGGGGTCAGCACCGAGGTCGAGCAGGGCCACGAGCAACTCGTCTTGGGGGCCTCCGGCGGCGATGTTGAGCAGGTGCGTGGTGTCGGTGCCGCCCTTTTCATTGGGTAAGTGCAGCGGGCGGTTGGGGTCGGCGTGGTGGGCCACCAGCGTTTTCATGGCCTTCACGTGGTGGTGGGCGTAGGCCCAGAACAGGAACGTGACGCCCTGCCGGCCTTCCTGGTTAGCATCCAGGCCCGGGTGCTGGGCAAAAACTTTGTCAAGGGCCGATATGTCGTCGGCCCGGATGGCCCGGGCCACGTCCAGCGCCGGGGATGTCGGAAAATACTCCTCCGGCGCGTGCTTGTAAATGGGATTAGTAACCGCTTGCATACAGCCAAATAGATGAAAAGGAAAAAGAAGAAATACGGCCACCGCCATGCGTAACCGCCGACTTAGCAGCCGCTGATTCACCCGTTGCTTCATGGGGCTAAGTAGTAGGTGAGGGTGGCCGTATCCACGTCTTTTTCGGCTTCAATATGGTCCACCATCTGCGGGCTGATGCCGTGGCCGTGCAACGCCATGGTTTTGGCCGCCGTGAGCGGGTTGCCTTTCACCAGCTCACTCCAGCCGTGTTTCCATTTTTCAGCGGGTGCGACCAGATGGGGCACCCCCAATGCTTTGGGTAGCACGACCCCCCGGGTAACCAGCGAAGCTTTCTGCGCGTTGTTGAGCGGGTCCGAAGTTGAACGGTAGGCATCAATCAGCGCCCCTTGCTCTTTCATCACCGACCGTGAAACTGCGTAAGGGGCGCGCTTGACCGTGTTGGTGTGCAGGCCTGCCGCGTTGAAAGTGTAACTTTTGATGCCTGTCACGACGGTTGCGGCGCTGGCTAGCCCACCGCCGAGGGAGTGGCCGGTTGTTTCCATATCGAGTGGGTCGCCTGAGTTGGCAACGCTGGTTGCTAAACTCATGGCCCGGTCATACTGCGCATCTTTCAGCCCCACGCCCTGGCGCAGGTCGGATAGAATATCCGGCTTGTCTTCCGTGCCGGCGTAAGCGATAACCAGCTTCGGAGGCCGCTCAAACGAGGATTGGTACAGTGCGGCCTTGAAGCCCGACTTCGGGTCGAGCAGCATCTCAGGCGACACGCCTTTCGCCCCTAGCTCGGCCGGGTTCAGCATGTGCCATCCCTCCGGCTCGGGTATGCGCAGCGTAGCGGGATTGCCCAGTTCATCCAGGTCAAACTCGTCGCTGTGGTACACGTGCCCGCTGAGGCGGGCACGTTCTACGGCCACATTGTTGCGTTGCAAGCGCTCCAAGGCCGTTTGAGCGGGCGCGTTGGCCACACCGGTCAGCTTCTTCTGGGCATTGGCCATCATGCTCATCCGTACATCGTAGCGTTGCTGCTTCGATAGCTCGGCCACTGCTGCGAGCGGTGCCAGGGTCTCGGACGAGGGCACGTAGGCGTACTCCCGGGCGGCGGCCGACGCCATTGCCCGAACCGGCCCACCACTTATCAGTTCCAGGCGAGTAGCGGAAACGACAAGGTTGCATACGTAGGCGCCGGCCGTGCCATCGCCCGAAACAAACGTTTCGTGGTAGCCCACGCACTGGCCAGCCTCCCAGGACAGGGTTTCGCGGGCCGTGTGGCGCCCGGTGTCGAAAAACGTGACGTGCCCAGCAAGGGGTTTGTGTGCGGTATTGCCCCAGTCGAGCAACAGGTCATCGTCGGGCACGTCCAGCGCGAGGTGCACCAGGCCGTGGCGCACCTTGGCCGCGGTCCGGCCGCGCTCGTTGGTGGCTTGCGTAAATTCGAAGTAGCAGCGGCGCACCGGGTAGACGCGGCCGCTCACTTCCAGCTCGGCTTGGAAAGACGCCATCGCAAAAGAAGTTAAGGGTAGAGGAACCCACCGGCGTTAACGTCCGGCTCTTTTCTGAGAGACTTGGTGGTTCAAGCCTCCTCCAAAGCTGTCGGGACGGCGGTAGGCGCGTCGGGCTCAGCAGCAACAAGCTCCGGTTCCGGCTCGGCTGCCGTTTGCGTGGTCGTCCACGTCACCTCCTCATTGTCCTTGGCTTTGTGCAGTTCCAGCACCGTGCCCGGCCGGGCTTCCCCGCTGATGATGAGCCGCGAGATGGGCCGGCGCAGCTGCTGCCGAATTACGCCCGTAATGGGGCGCGCGCCATACTTGGGCGTGAAGCCCGAAAGGGCCAGGTGCTGCCGGGCCTCCGTGCTCAACGACAAGGTGATGCCCTGGCGCCGCAGTTGCTCCGTGAGGGGGCGCAAGTGAATGTCGAAGATGCGGCCCACGTTTTCCTCCGAAATAGGAGCGAAGGGCACAATTTCAGTGAGGCGGGCCAGAAACTCGGGGCGGAAGAACCGGGTCATAGTTTCCATCAGGTCCGTAGAAGCCGGCACTTTACCCGTCGCGAAAGAGGCTGCAATCTGCTCCGAACCAATGTTGGAGGTGAACAGGATGACGGCGTTCGAGAAGTCGCCCTCACGGCCCAGCCGGTCGCTGAGCCGGCCTTCGTCCAGAATCTGCAGGAAGATGTCGAACACCGAGGGGTGGGCCTTCTCAATCTCATCGAACAGCACCACCGAGTAGGGCTTCTCCCGGATTTTATTCACCAGCAGGCCGCCTTCCTCGTAGCCCACGTAGCCGGGAGGCGCGCCGTACAGCAGGGCCGCCGAATGCTCTTCCTTGAACTCCGACATGTCGAAGCGAATCAGGAACGACTCGTCGTTGAACAGAAAGTCGGCCAGCGCCTTCGCCAGCTCGGTTTTGCCGGTACCGGTGGGGCCCAGCAAAAAGAACGAGCCAATGGGCTGCCCAGCCTTCGTTAGGCCCGAGCGCGACTCCAGAATGGCGGCGCACATGGCCCGCACGGCATATTCCTGCCCCACCACGCGCTGCTGCAGAATCTGGTCCATGCGTAGCAGCTTCTCGCGCTCGTTGCTTTGCAGCTTGCCCAGCGGAATGCCGGTTTTGCCCGATACAATGGCCGCGATGTCGTGCTTTTCCACGCTTTCCTTGCGGACATCCGCGAAGGCCAGCACGGCCGTCAGCATATCACGCAGGTAAGTTTCCAGTTCATTGCTGGTTTCCAGCGTTTCGGGCTGCTCTTCGCTTTCGAGCTGGTTTAGCCACAATTGGCTCACCTGGTTCTGCACCTGGTACAGGAACCAGCGCAGCTCGCGCAGGTAGTCGGGCTCGGCCAACTCGTTGTGCCGGGCCACGAGGGCTTCAAAGTCGGTTTGCAGCTGCGAGAGGCCCGCCACGGCCTGCTCGTCGAGCATGCGAATGGCAGCCATGGTGCGGTCGACCAAGTCAATGGCCGAGTCGGGCAGCTGCCGGTCCTTCAGGTAGCGCTTGGCCAGGCGCACTGCCTCGCCAATGGTGCCCTCGCCCAGCGTGAGGCCGTGGTGCGTGGCATAAATGGGCAGCACGCGCTCCAGCATGCGCTCGGCCACCACCACAGTGGGCTCTTCCACCCGCACAATGTCGAAGCGGCGGTTGAAGGCCTCGTCTTTTTCGATGTATTGCCGGTACTCATCGTTGGTTGTCGCCCCGATAACCGTGAGCTCGCCCCGAGCCAGCTCAGGCTTGAGCAGCTGCGCAATGCCGCTACCGGCACTGCCTTTAGGGTCGAGCAGTACATGAATTTCGTCGATGAACAGGATGGCGCGGGTGTACTGCTTCAGCTCCGTCAGCACCTTCTTTATGCGGTCTTCAACCTCGCCTTTGTAAGAAGCGCCGGCCACCAGCGTGCCCAAATCCAGCTCAAACAACGTCACTTCGCGCAAATGCACCGGCACTTGCCCTTGGGCAATCTGCTGGGCAAAGCCTTCTACCAGCGCCGACTTGCCCACGCCCGGCTCGCCAATAAGCAGCACGTTAGGCTTGGTGCGCCGGCCCAGAATCTCGGCCACCAGCCGGATTTCGCGGTCCCGGCCTACAATCGGGTCGAGCTTGCCAGTGCGGGCCTGGGCGGTTTTGTCGGTGCAGTAGGTGGCCAGCGCACCTCCCTTGGCAGTTGGGGCAGCACCAGCGCTACCCGTGGCCTCATTTCCTTCGGCAGTAGGGGCGGGGGCCGGCATTTCAGCCTGTGCGGCGTCCATCAGCTCCTTCTGGGTGAGGGGCAGCGATTTCAGCTGCTCCGCCGTGAAAGCCAGGCCCGGCCGCAGCAGGGCCGCCAGGGTCGCCAGCGGGTCGACCTGGTCGCGGGACAGCTGCAGGGCCACCAGCTCGGCCATTTCCAGCACCTGCTTCACGCCCGGGTCGGGGGTGGGCATTTCGGGTGGGCGGGCGGCCTTGGGCTGGTCTTCGAGGCGCACCTCGGCCCACTCGCGCAGGTAGTGAATGTCCTTGTCGAGCACGGCTACCAGCCAGGAGGCGAGGCCAATTTCATTGTGTAGCAGGGCGGTGAGCAGGTGCGGGGCCGCGTAATGCTCCTGGCGGTATTCGTGTGCTACCGCTTGTGCGATGTGCAGGCTGCGTTTGAGGTTGTCGGAGTAGGCCAACGGATGAAGGGGAAAGGTGAGCTGCAAAGTTGCGTAGTTTCCGCTTCGCATCTCCACTGGCTTGGGCTACTTTATCGAAAGCTACCCACCAACTAAAAAAAGTTAGCGTGCAATAAAAAGACAGGAAAATGCCGCGAATGGGCCTGTAGGAGAGGATTTAGAGTGATTTACCCCCCCCCTTTTCGGTCAGGAAATAGATACCGAAGTACCAACTTTAATCAATATATCGACGTAAGGGCGTTAGATTGCCACCTCAAAAGATGCCTCCACAGGTTGGAGCCAGCCATTTACCCAGGGCTGCCCAACCACCTCCTTATATCGGCTATGTATACTTACGGAATTGGTGGTCAGGAGCGTAAGCTCGACAACGCCTCCGAATCTATTTCGGACATTCCCCTCAACCGCACCCTGATGGTGCAGAAGCTCACTACCAACACCCCCATGCGGCCGGTGATTGTGGAAGGCCTCAAAACCCCCGAAGCAGTTTTCGCTCACTACAAGCCCGAAGTCGACGTTGAGTTCGACAACGCTTCCGGCGCATCTGTACGCGAAAAGCTGCATTTCGCCTCTTTGGGCGATTTTGGCAAAAAGGGCATCATCAGCCAGAGCAATTTCCTGCAGGAGTTGGCCACCGAAACCGACGACCTGCAGAAGCTGCTGCGCCAGCTCAAGTCAAACAAAATTCTGAAAACGGCGCTGGAAAACCCCGAAACCAAAGCAGCCTTTCTCTCGGCTGTGCAGGCCATGATGGACGAACTGGGCTAATCCCGGTTCTACTCCACATCTGATTTCGGAAGCCCCACATCGCCTTTCCCCTTTTCTATTTTATGGCACTTGAACAGCAAGACGCTGCCGTTACGGGCTACCGTACCCGCGAGGCGGCCGGCCCTGCCCTCGAACAAAGCACCCAAGCCCTCCTGAAAGTTGGCGGCTTCGACCTCCTCGAAACCACCATCGACGGAGCGTCCAACCTTAACCCGGAAAAGAAGGCCCGCAAAAAGATTTTCCTTTCCGAGGATAACAAGAAAACCGACCGCAAGCAGCTGAAAAAACGCCTCGAGCTCTGGCACTCGCTGCTGAGCGAGTCGAATTCGGTAATTGAGGCCATTGAACAAGGCGAAAAGCGTGTTGATTCGTCCCAGCACCTGCTCACCGACAACTTGAAAAAGGCAGTGGAGGCCACGCACGAGCTGGAGCAAGCCTATCGCTCGGTGGCCTTGTTCTACCGCAACACCGACTTGGATGAGGTAAAGAACGTGTCCATCATGAACGCGGACAAGGACCAATTGCAGGACCTTGATAACACCACCTTCATCGACGCCGTTTCGGCCGAAATGGAGCAGAACTACGACCGCCTCGACCTACGCGACAACTACTCGCTGCTGGTCGTGCCCGGTTACCTGGGCTCGAATAAGGTGATTGACAAGTGGGCCAAAATTGCCCACAAGAATAAGGTGATGATGGTTACCGATTTCGAGCATTACGAGACGCCCGAAGACGTTATCGAGCTTTTCGAAGAAGCCAACCTGACCGGCGCCGAAGCCCACAAATCCAACGTGATTATGGCTGCTAACTGGCTCGTGGGCCGTGGCAAACTGGAAGAGATTGGCGAAGAGGAAGACCTGTTCGTGCCGCCATCGTCGGCACTGGCAGGCCGTATCTACACCACGCTGGCCTCGCAGGTAACTGCCGGCCGCAAGCACGGCACCCTGAACGAAGTGGACGGCGTGAAATTCCCGCTCCGCAAAAGCGAAATTGCCAACCTCGAGAAGCTGGGCCTTGTGCCCATGGTGAACGAGTACGGCCGGGTAATGGCTTTCTCGGCCAAAACCCTGTTCAACGGCGATAACATTGGCCTGCAGACTTACTCGGTGGTACGCGTATTCGACTACGTAACCAAGGTGCTGATTGACTTCCTCAACCGGCGCGCCTTCGAAAACTGGGACCATAACATGCGCATGGATATTCAGAACCAGATTGTGCGGTTCTTGGATGGCATTGCCGGCCCGGGTAAGTTGATTGAGAAATTCTCGGTCAAGAAGTTTGAGCGCGACCCCGACCAGAAGGACCGCATCATTCTCGACATCCACATGGTGCCGTACTTCCCGGCCAAAACCTTCCTCGTGTCATTAGATGGTACCAAGGGCGACGACCCGGACAACCCCGGCCGCGATTGGAACGCCGAATACGCACAACAATAATTTTCTTATTCGGACAAACAGTTTGTTAATCAGCTCCGTATTTCCATTAGATTTAATATCGAAAAAGAACGATAAACAAATCTAATGTCTTAATTTTGCCTTGAGTTTTTCAAGTTTTCTTCCACATTTTTCCACAAACCCCTTTACCACATGGCCTCATTTAGTGCTGTTTTCGACGCTGCTGGCAGCGAAGAGTGTGAAGTTGTAAGCTGCGGCTACACCTTCAATCAAACCACCGACGATAAAGGACGTCCTTCGTCCGTCGTGCAGGGTGGTGTTATCAAAGTAACCATCGTATCGACTGATAGCGTGAAGCTTATCAGCTGGATGCTGGATCCCTACAAGCGGGCCGATGGTAAAATCGTGTTCAAGCGCGGTGACCAGGATTCGAAAATGAAGGAGATTGCCTTCAAAGAAGCCTACTGCGTGGGTTACACCGAGACCTTCGACGCTCGTGGCAGCGGCGACCAGGCTTCGATGGTGTTGAGCCTGGTTATCTCGGCCAACAAAGTCGACGTGAACGGCGCTAACCACGACCAGAAGTGGGTGTAATACCCCGCCTGTAGCATTTGATAAACCCCGTTGGCCTTGCCAGCGGGGTTTTTTGTTGCCCGGCATTGTACGGTTGATACAGCCGGGCACCGGTCGAATCCGTACTTTTAGGAATCCATTCCCACCCGCAACACTATGGCTTATTACCACCGCCTCGGCCAGATTCCGCGCAAGCGGCACACCCAGTTCCGCCAGCCCGACGGCTCTCTGTACTCGGAGCAGCTGGTGGGCACGCAGGGCTTTCATGGCGTGTCGTCGCTGCTGTACCACGTACACCCGCCTACCCAGATTAAGCACGTGGGCACGCCCAAGCCTTATGCACCCAAGCTGCTGAAGGACCGGCCGCTGCAACCCGAGCACCTGCGCACTTTAGCTCAGACCACCACCGGGGGAGACTACCTGGCCGCCCGCCAGACGCTGCTCGGCAACGCCGACGTGACCATGAGCATCTGCAACCCCACGGAGCGGCGGATGAATTACTACTACAAGAATGCCCAGGCCGACGAAGTCATTTTCGTGCACGAAGGCAGTGGCGAGCTGTGGAGCCAGCTGGGCAAAGTCGTGTTCGAGGCCGGCGACTACGTGGTGGTGCCGCGCACGGTCATTCACCAGTTCCACTTCGACGAAGGCCCGGTGCGGCTGATGATTGTGGAGTCGTTCAGCCCGGTGGAGACGGTGCGGCGCTACCGCAACCACTTCGGCCAGCTGTTGGAGCACTCCCCCTACTGCGAGCGCGATATTCGCCCCCCAAGCGAACTGATTAGCGGCGATTTTCCCGAAGGCGACTACGTGGTGCACGTAAAGAAAGAAGGCCTGCTGCACGAGCTCACCTACGCCCACTGCCCCTTCGACGTGGTGGGCTGGGACGGTTATTTCTACCCGTACGCCTTCAGCATCCACGACTTCGAGCCGATAACCGGCCGCCTGCACCAGCCGCCGCCCGTGCACCAGACCTTTGAGGGGCACAACTACGTCATCTGCTCGTTTGTGCCGCGCTTGTTCGACTACCATCCGCTTAGCATTCCGGCGCCCTACAACCACGCCAACGTCGATTCTGACGAGGTGCTGTACTACGTGGCGGGCAATTTTATGTCGCGCAAAGGCGTTGATTTGGCTTCCTTTACTTGGCACCCGACAGGCCTGCCGCACGGCCCGCACCCCGGTACGGTGGAGGCTAGCATCGGCAAAAAGGAAACCCATGAACTGGCCGTAATGGTCGACACCTTCCGCCCGCTCTACCTCACCGAGGCGGCGCTGCCCTATGTAGATGGGCGCTACCCCATGAGCTGGAACCCGGGTTTCGTGCCCGACCCGCCCAAAGCGGCGGATATGATGGATTAGTCAAATTCTGCCTAACTTGTAGGAAGAGGTCTCGTAGTTGCTCCCAAACTTTTTAGTGGCAGGGGTGCGTATACGAAGCTCAATCATTATTCCAACTATTTATGAAGAAGCTGCTTTTTCTCGCCCCTGTGCTGGTGCTACTAACGGTGTTCGGCTGCAAAAAGAGCGTGCTCGATGACCTGCTGACGTTTACCGTGGACGTATCGCAGAATTCCCGCATCCCACCGCCCAGCATCTTCTATACCGGCCTGCCCAAGCCGGTATCCGTCATTACGAACTCGGAGGCGTCGTTCCGTAACAACAAAACCACGCGCGACAAGGTCAAGAACGTGCTGCTCGACCAGATGCAGCTGACGCTGGTGAGTCCAACTAACCTCAACTACGATTTCCTCGACAGCCTGAAGGTGTACATCAACACGCCCAAGGTTAATAACCGTATTCTGCTCGCCTACCTCTATAATCCGCCCAGGGGCGTGAAAACCCTGACGCTGGTTCCGACCACCGAACGGCTCGACGACTATCTGAAGGCTGAGACGTATGAGTTGACGGTGTATAGCCGGCAGCGGCCCAATTATTTTATCAGGGATTCGCTCACTATTCGTTCCGATACCCGCTTTAAGGTTACTGCCAACTCGTTGTAGAAGGTTCGCCTCCCGAAAATAAAAAGGCCCTTTTCGCACGTGCGAAAAGGGCCTTTTTTCTGTATTTAATCGCGAGCCAGGTCCGTTATTTCACCACGGCCAGGCGGTTGAAGTAATCAATCATGCGGGCCACGTCGGTGGGCTTGTCGTAGAGCAGCTCCTTGGTTTGGGCAAAGGCATTCACGGCCTCGGCCCGGTTGCCGAACAGGCGCTGCACCGCCGAGCGGCTCAGTTCCAGGGGGCGCAGGGGCTCGGTTGGATTGTTGCCGGCTCCTACCAGCAATAGCGGGGCCATCGAGAGGCGGCCGGCCACGGCATCGGCTCCCGAGGTGTAAAGCCAGGCCAGCAACAGTGGCCCGGCGTCAACCATGGTGAGTACCTCGACAAACTCGCGGCGCTGGCCGGCACTTCCTTCCTTCACCAGGCGCGGGCGGAAGCGGCGCGGGGGCGTAGCCTCGCCGGGCTCGCCCAGGTCGAAGCCCCGCAGGCTGCCCACGGGCCAGAGGTGGGTCGAATCCGTATTGATAGAGTCCTGCGCTTCGAGCAGGCGCATGCCGGCGTGGTAGCGTAGGCCGGGCACAGGCCGGTAGCGCCCGTCGAAGGTGCGCAGTGAGCCCGGTTGCAGCGAGCCATCGCCAAAAAAACCCGAGCCCTGAGCTTTCAGGCTGGCACGCAGGGTAGCTTCCTGCGGCTCGTGGTTGGCTTGCGCATATACCGTGCGGGCCTCGGCAATGTCACGGTTGGCCTGGGCCAATGCCGGCTGGGTACCAGCTGCAAAGCCAAGCAGAAGCAACAGAAAGGTAAATTTCACGAATAGTCCTACTAAAACGGTGATAAAGAAAAACAATTGACTAGCACACCATCAAAAATACAATCGGCGGAGCATTATTGATGTTGTTGTCTTCGCTTTTCAAGCACCGTGCCACAGCTGCGGCAATTAACGGTTGCGACCGTACTGTTCGTGGCTGCTTACCCAGTCGGAACTTGAGATGGCGGCGCCCAGGCTTAGCTCGCCGGCCAGCACCACGCCGGCCACTATTTCGGCAAATTTGCGCACCGTGCCCCGGCCCACGCAGCCCAGCATGCGCAGGCACTCGTTTTGGGTGGCCAAGCCGGTGCCGCCGCCGTGGGTGGCCACAATCAGCGACGGAATGGTGATGCTGATGTAGAGGTCGCCGTCTTTGGTGACTTCCGAATACAGGATGCCGGCGCTCGATTCGCTCACGTTGGCTACGTCCTGCCCCGTGGCAATGAACATGGCCGTGATGCCGTTGGCCGAGTGCGCGCCGTTGTTGTTGGCCCCCGAAAGGAAAGCGCCCACGTTGCTCACCTGCCCGTGATAGGCCAGCTGCTCGGGCGTCACGCGCATGCGCTGCATCAGCACGTCGCGCTTGATGACGGCCTCGGCCACCACGCGCTTGCCCCGGGTCCGCATCACGTTGATTTGCGAGGCCTTCTTGTCGGTGGCGAAGTTCGATTCGAGGTAGAAGTGCTCGACCTTCGCGCCCTTGTAGTTTTCGAGAATCCAGGAGCAGGCAGCAAAGGTGGCACGGCCCACCATGTTTTGCCCGGCCGCATCGCCGGTGCTGAAGTTGAAGCGCAGGTAGGCGAACTTATTGCTGAGGTAGGTATCGATGTATTGCAGCTTGGCCACGCTCGACGTGCTTTCGGCCTGCGGCCGAATCAGGTTGATGTTATCCTCCACCCATTTGCCGAAGTCGCGGGCTCCTCGCGCGTCATCAAATACAAACACCGGCGCGCGCTGCATGGCGTCGCCAATAACGGTGCACTTCACGCCGCCGCACAGGTTCAGCAGCTGGATGCCGCGGTTGTAGCTCGCCACCAGCGTGCCTTCGGTGGTGGCCATCGGAATCAGGAAATCGCCCTGAGCGTGTTCGCCGTTCACGGTGAGCGGCCCGGCCAGGCCCACCGGAATCTGGGCTACCCCCATGAAGTGCTCGCAGTTGCCCTGCAGTTGGTGGGGGTCGAAGGAGTAGTGCTTGAGGTGCTGGAACTGCTGCCCCGAGAACTCCTCGGCGAAACGCTGGCGGGCGGCAATGGCGGCCTCGGCGTAGTCGTCTTCGTTCGAGCGCGGAATGCGCGGCTTCGAGCTGGCTACCCCCACAATGGCGTCTTCCACCTCCACGTGCAGGTCGCCGAAGGCATCGGTGGCAAACCACATCTGCACGCGGTGCATGCCCTCGGGCAGAGTCGGCGTATCGAGCAACACCGTGATGGAGCGGCCCACGGGGAGCTCCACGGCCTGGCCATCGGCATCAATCGCGGTGGCGGCGCGCTGTTCGCCGTTGCCCAGGTCGACCCGGATTTTGTCGGCTGGCACTTCCAAGTCGCCAATCTGCACCTTTGTGAAGCTGGTCACCTTCACTGTATCAAGCCGGTTTTTGAGGCTGAAGGCGACACCCGCATTCTCGGGCTGGTTGTGCAGGCTGCCGCGCGTGTAGAGCAGCTTGAGAAGCATGGGGCTGGGCGTGAAGACCATAGGAGCAGTGGGGGCGGAGGTTGGATGGATAAGGTGTGCGGGGGAGTGAAGGTGAGGAATATTATCGAATTTTAAATAGAATGGGCACGGTAAGCGTGACTGTGGCCGGGTTATTAGTGGTATCAGCTCCGGGTACGAATTTGCCGAGAGCGCACACTGTCTTTATGGCCTCTATATCAAAATCGGGGAGAAGGCTGCGAACTACGCGTGCATCGTACACTTTGCCATCTGTGCCTACATCGAAAGCTACCCATACATTTCCTTCTACACACCCAAGCATTCTTTTGGGCCAGCGCAAGTGTTGGTAAATGGCACGCATCATTCCAGCATGTCCACCATCTTGGTATTGGGGAGCGCAAGTAATGTGGGCACCACTTGGGGGCGGTACGAAAGGAGGCCGTTCGGTGGCGTGAACAACGAGACCTGATAAATCTGGCTCTGATTCCCGTTGGGAATGCTGAGCATGCGCTGCAGCTGGTAGCAGTACTAACGCCACGAACGCTGCTTGCCAGCTTCTGCAAGCCGCTGTAGTTGCTTTTGGGGCGGGTTTGGGCATGGTTTGGGCGTGGTTATTCCCTTCTGAAAGTAATCGGCAAGGTCATGCTTACCGGTACGGCTTGTCCACTTTGTTTGCCTGGCGTGAAAGCGGGCAATTCGCGCACTACCCGCAGGGCTTCGGCATCGAGCAGTGGATGAATGCCTTTTACCACTTTTGCATCGCGGAGCAACCCATCCCTGCTTACAACGAAGCTAACAAACACTCTTCCTTCCGCATCTACCAGTTCACTGCCCTGGGGCCATTTTACGTGTTGTTGGACGTAAGCCGCGATTTGCGGGTAGCTGCGGCCTTGCAGCGTAGGCATTACTTCGGCGTAAGTTCTGGTTGTAGCAGGGGCCAGTGAGGAATGCTTTTTATCAGGTAATGCTTCTATTTCTCCATCAACAAAGCTTTCGGGGTACTGGGGCATTTGCTTGCTGACCAAATGCTTAGTCGTCGCTCGCGCCACTGTTCGCCGCACCTGCGCCAGCGCCTCCCGCGCGGTCATTCCCTGCGCCACTACCAGTACCAACGCAGCCACAAACCAGCGCAACCGCCTACTCAGCGCCGGCGCATCCTGCACTTGCGCGGCTCCTAACCGGCCACACACGCACCCATCGGGTGCGGCGGCACGGGCGGCAGCCAAGTCGGCGCGCGGGTTGGGGCTCTGGCTGAAATCATGTACCACGCGCTCGCACTGCCCGCAGAAATTTCCCTGCGGATGCGGCGCGAATTCGGTGGGGTTTACCGGGCAGGGATTGAGTTTCGCGTTGAAAGTAGGCAGTAGCAGCATGGCGATAATAAGGTAAGGCGCGGCCCCCGCGCTACCCCTACAACGTGCTGGCCGGGTGCGGCAGTATGCGGGCGGGCCAGGCAGTAAATTCACCTGGCGTTCACTTGGCCAAGCCGAATTTTGGGCCCGATAAAAACTGCCGTGCCGCTGCGCGGTTATAGCGCCCGCGCCACTCAGGCCCGGCAGCGGACGGGCAAGGGCCGGGCCCTACCTATTACCTTTGCGTGGCGCTGGGCTCTCCCGGCGGCCTTCCCTCTTTCTGCTATGGCCTTATCTGCTGATTATCCACGCTTCACCCTTGGCAGTGCCCTCACGGCCGAGCAACGGGCGTTTTTTGCTAAATACGGTTTCCTTCACTTTCGCCCCTTCGCCTCGCCCGAGCACGTCCGACAGATTCTGCAAGCCACACAGGAAGTGCAGGCGCATTGGATAGCCGAAAGCGTGGAAAAAGTGAACGGGGTACCCATCAAATACGGGCATGACGTGGACGGCTCACGCATTGTGCAGCGTTTTGCTTTTGCTTCGCAGCACCACCCTGTGCTGCACGAGCTGCTCCAGGACGAGCGTTTCGAGGCTCTGTTCCCGCTGCTCGAAGCCGAAGGCGGCCGGGTGGGCGAAAATGAAAAGGACGGCCTCGTAGTGAATCATTACGTGAACGTGCCCGGCTCCGAGTTCAGCCAGATGGGCTGGCACACCGACTCGCTCCGCGACGTGTTCTATGGCAAGCGCATCGGCCCAATGCTGAACGTAGGCTTGCACCTCGACGGCACCAAAGCCACCAACGGCGGCCTGCGCATCATCCCCGGCACCCACCGCCAGGGCCTGCACAAGATGCTGTTTCGCAAGAAGTACTACAAAGACGTGTACTACGACCCCAACGAAATGGCCATCGAAACCGAGCCCGGCGACCTCACCGTGCACGACGGCCGCATGTGGCATCGCGTGGCGCAGTCGCCGCTCGTTGGCGAAGCCAGCCGCCGCCGCGTGATGTACGTGCCCATCATTTCGGGCAAGTACCAGCCCAAAAGTGAGGACAGCCCCACGCCGTTCTACCTACGCTTCCTGCACTTGGTTAAGTAATCAATGGGTGAATGGATGAATGGGTGAATGGGGCAGTTTCGCCTCAATCATCCTTCATCCATTCACCCATCCACTTATTATAGATATGTACGCACTTGTTACCGGCGCTTCGCGCGGCATAGGCCGGGCAATTGCCCTCCAATTGGCTCAGCGCGGCTACGACCTGCTACTGGTAGCGCGTTCCGAAGACCAGCTCACCGCCCTGGCCCAGGAAATAAGCACCCGCTACCAGCACCAGGCCAAAGTACTAGCCACCGACCTCGCTGCACCCGATGCTGCCGTTGCCGTAGCAGCCTGGGCCACTGCTCAAACCGACCAGGTAGCGGTGCTTGTGAACAACGCCGGCTACGGCCTCTGGGGACGCTTCGAGCAGCTCAGCCTGGCCGAGCAGCAGAACATGCTGCAGTTGAATATGCACCTGCCCGTGGCCCTCACCCACGCGCTGCTGCCCGCCCTGCGGAAAGTGTCGAAATCATATGTTCTGAACGTGGCCAGCACCGCTGCCTACCAGGCGGTGCCCTCGCTCACGCTTTACGCCGCCAGTAAGGCTTTTTTGCTAAGCTTCAGCCGTGGCCTTCGCTATGAGCTGAAGGGCACTGGTATTTCGGTGAGCTGCCTGAGCCCAGGCGCTACCACCACCAGCTTCGCCGACCGCGCGGGCATGGGAGCCGAACTGCAAGCCACTGCCAACAAAGTATCCATGACTGCTGAAGCCGTGGCTGAAATAGCCGTTGCCGGCCTATTGGCTGATGAAGCGGAAATAATCCCCGGCGTGCTCAATAAAGTGTCGGCTGGCCTCACCAGCGTAGTTCCCAAGAACCTGGTCGAGAAAATTGCGGCTGGGATTTACGAGAAGTATTTGTAGCGTTATAAAACATCAACACAAAGAAGGCTCTACGCTACCGTAGAGGCTTTTTTGTGTTGATGTTTTATAACTCCGGCGCATGTTGCTGCCGTTGTTGGCAGATGCGCTCGGCCAACCAATAGGCAAACCAAGCGAACAAAGGCGCAGCCAGTACATCGTAGGAATAATGCACGCGCTGCACCAGCACGAGCAGGCCCACTGCCACCATCGCCAATCCCATTGCCCAGCGCCAGCGGTAGCCCCGGCCTGCCAGCAACAGCAGCATCATGGTGGCAGTATGGCCCGAGAAGAAGAGGTCGCGCACGATGGGCTGGGTGGTTACCTCGAAAATGCGGTCCATCACCGGGTCGTGCAGAATAACCAGGTTGGTGGGTGGCTCCAAGGGCAGCAGCCATAGCGTGGCAATGCGGAGCAATTGGAGCAGATAATAGGCCCACAGCGCTTGCAGCAAGCGTTGCGGGCGTGGCAGCAGGTACACCAGCGTGGCCGCGATGGCCCCATAAATAAGGGAAAAAACGAGCGTGGAGTGGTCCTGCACTGGCAGCAAGTCCAATAGCGGGTCGGCCAACGGTTGGCCCGGGCGGGCCTGCACGAAACGGTAGAAGCCCGGCACCACCGGCAGCAGGCCCAGCAGCAGCGCCACTACCACGCCCAGCCGCATCCGGAAGCTCCGATGGGCCCAGGCAGCCGGCCAGCCGCGCCGCCTGGGGGACAGGGCGGGGGACTGGAGATTGGAAGAAGCAGTAGGCGGAATTAAAGCGGTGGCCACAAGCTGACGGTAACTCGAAATAATGCGCTGATAACAGAATATCCTGCGAAATTACGCCATTGGCTGAACAGGAGCGCGCCGATGGGCAATGCTGCCGTAACATTGCCAGCCGGCCAGAACGTGTCGTGTTTCTTTTCCTAACTGCTTCCTTCGCCCTATGCGTTTATTGTTTCGTGTTTTGCCAGCTGGCCTCGGGCTGGCGCTGGCCGCCACTACCGCCCAAGCTCAGAATGCTGCTCTTGATGTCCGCATTGCCCAACTCGCCGTGCAGGAAGAAAGCAAGGTAATTGCCTGGCGGCGCGACATTCACGAACACCCCGAGTTGGGCAACCAGGAAACCCGTACCGCTGGTATCATCGCTGCTCACCTCAAAAAGCTGGGCCTTGAAGTGCAGACCGGGGTGGCCCGCACCGGCGTGGTGGGCATTCTGCGCGGCGGCAAGCCCGGTCCCGTGGTGGCCTTGCGCGCCGACATGGACGGCCTTCCCCTCACCGAAAGCAACGACCTGCCCTTCGCCTCCAAGGTGAAAACCACTTACCTGGGCCAGCCCGTGGGCGTGATGCACGCCTGCGGCCACGACACTCACGTGGCCATGCTTATGGGCACGGCCGAGGTACTGAGCCAGGTGAAAGCTGACCTGCCCGGCACCATCAAATTTATTTTCCAGCCCGCCGAGGAAGGCTCGGTGCCCGGCACCGAGGGCGGGGCCAAGCTTATGGTGAAGGAAGGCGTGCTTACTAATCCCAAGGTGGATGCCGTGTTTGGGGTGCACATTCAGGCCCAGACCGAGGTGGGCAACCTCTCGTACCGTCCGGGTGGCGAAATGGCCAGCTCCGACCGGTTCTCCATCACCGTGCATGGCAAGGGCTCGCACGGCGCCTACCCCTGGAACAGCGTGGACCCAGTGGTAACTTCTGCCCAAATTATTATGGGCCTGCAAACCATCGTAAGCCGCGAAATGAAGCTGACCGACGACGCGGCCGTTGTAACGGTGGGCACCATTCACGGCGGGGTACGCTACAACGTTATCCCGCCCGATGTGGAGCTTACGGGCACTATCCGCGCCCTCAACCCCAGCACCCAGAAGCAAATCTGGGCATCTATCCGCCGTATTGCCACCAACATTGCCGAGAGTGCCGGCGCTACTGCCGACGTCAGCATCGAGCCCTACGTACCCGTCACGACCAACGACCCTGCGCTTACGGCGCGCATGCTGCCAACCCTGCGCGCCGTGGCGGGCACCGAGCACGTGCGCGAAATCAAGGCGGTGACCGGTGCCGAGGATTTTTCCTTTTACCAGGAGCAGGTACCGGGGGTGTTTCTGTTTGTGGGCGGCATGCGCAAAGGTCAGGAACCTGCTACCGCCGCCGACCACCATACGGCCGGCTTCCGCATCGATGAGAGTGGCCTGACGTTGGGCGTGAAAACCTTAGCCACCCTGGCCGCCGACTACCTCAGCGGTTCCACCCGCTAAGGCAGCGCTATGAATAATGCTTGAGCAGGGTATTCATTCTATATGTCCCGGCCGCAGCTGCAGCTAGCAGCCGGTCAGGGCATCTCACCCTACTGCGACCAGCTTGCACTTCGTGCTCCCCAACAATGCTGAGCCAGTATCGGTAACGGTGCCCAACGTGCGCGGTGCAATGGGAATCGCTGTTCCCTGCAAAGGCAATGGCGAGCTTAACGTGTCGGGCCAAGCCAACGGCTTGTACCTAGTATGTAGGAACGATGGTCCTACCTCGTTTGCCCAGCGTTTCACGAAGAAGTAGGTCTTTGAGACTGGCAAAAAAGGTCCGTCGGCGATGCCGACAGACCTTTTTTGTGTTTCAGGTCTTTGATTATACCAAAATCAATAATTATAAATAAAATTATATATCAAGTGATTTACAGCCTAGAAATGTGAAGGCGATTATAGTCGGAGTAATAGCTGAGGACCCAAATGTTATTATGGGGGTAAAAAATAAAATTTAAAAAGTAATTAATGATTTTTTAATTAGAAAATGTGAAAAGTTCAAATTAATAGAAGATATTGCCGAACAATTCGCAAAGAATAGCGTCTAAGCTTGACAAATACTCATTTTCAACAATCAACTTCAACCCCACTTTTATGACCAATAAGTACTCGGCAGCTGCCTTGTTATTGTTCGCATCGTTCGCTTCGGCGCAGGCGCAAGATGCAGCAAGAATTGCAAATAAAGTACTCGGCAACGACGGCCAGCCCGAGCTGGTGCAGTTCACTGCCGAGGGCAAAGCTGCCATGCGCGGCCTGAGCGGTGACCAGGTATTGCGCCAGCAGCTGGCGTTGACCAAGGCTGACCAAATGATGCAGCGCACTGCCGAAACCGACCAGCTCGGCTTTGTGCACCAGCGCTTCGCTCAGTACTACCAGGGTATCCGTGTTGAACACGCCGATTACCTGGTGCACAGCAAAGGCGGCGCAGTAGAATCCATCAACGGCGACTTTGACCGCATCTCGGGTCTGGACGTTAACCCTTCGGTAAGCCAGAAAGCAGCACTCAACAGCGCGCTGGCGCACATAGGTGCCCGTACCTACATGTGGCAGACCGCCGAAGCCAATGCGGAGTCCTTTAAGCCCACCGGCGAACTGGTGATTGTGCGCGACCGCCGCGCCGGCGAGAACGGCCCGCGCGTGCTGGCTTGGAAATTCAACGTGTACGCTGCTGCTCCCGTGAGCCGCGCCTTCATCTACGTGGATGCCCACACCAGCCAGGTAGTGTTGCAGGACGATATCATCAAGCACGCGGCCGCCACCGGTACGTTTGCCACCGCTTACAGCGGCAGCCGCTCCTTCACCGACGGCACCACCACCGGCGGTTACTTCCTGCGCGAAGGCACCACCCGCGGCCTGGGCATCGAAACCTACAACTGCAAGAAGGGCAATAGCTACACCGCCGCCGTCGATTTCATCGACGCCGATAACAACTGGACTGCTACCGAATACAACAACGCCAACTTCGACAACGTAGCCGGCGACGCTCACGTGGGTGCTCAAGCCACCTACGACTACTGGAAGAACGTGCACGGCCGCAACAGCTACGATAACGCCGGTGCCAAAATCAAGAGCTACGTACACTTCGACGACACCCCTGCCACGGCGGCCGGCTACGAGAATGCCTACTGGAATGGTTCAGTAATGACCTACGGCGACGGTGCCACCCGCTTCCGCCCGCTGACTTCGCTCGACGTGTGCGGCCACGAAATCGGCCACGCCGTGTGCGAAAAAACGGCTAACCTGACCTATTCGAACGAGTCGGGCGCCATGAACGAAGGCCTGTCCGACATCTGGGGCGCTTCGATTGAGGCATACGCAGTAGGTACCCTCGGCTTCACTTCAGGCGGCGTAAAAGCAAAATCGACCTGGCTCATTGGCGAGGAAATCGACAAGGTGCAGGCGGCACTGCGCTCGATGAGCGACCCCAAGTCGCTGGGCCAGCCCGCCTACTACAAAGGCGTGAACTGGTACACCGGCACGGGCGATAACGGTGGCGTGCACACCAACTCGGGCGTACTCAACCACTGGTACTACATTCTGGCCGTAGGCAAGTCGGGTACCAACGAAGGCGGTGGCGTGTATAACGTAACCGGCGTGGGCATCGATGCTGCCGCTAAAATTACCTACCGCATGGAAAGCGTGTACATGGTCGCTTCTTCGACCTACGCACAGGCTCGTTCCTACGCCATCCAGGCCGCTACCGACCTGTACGGCGCCGGCTCGGCTCAGGTAACGGCGGTAACCAACGCCTGGTTCGCTGTAGGCGTGGGCGCTGCAGCAGGTGGCACTACGCCCCCTCCCGCTACTGCCTATTGCACCAGCAAGGGTACCAGCCAGGCATATGAGTACGTCAAACTGGTGCAGCTTGGTAACATCAACCGGACCTCAGGCGCTGATGCTGGCTACTACAATGGCACGGCCACCAGCACCAGCGTAGCCGCCGGCTCGTCGCAAACCATCACGTACCAGACCGGCTTCACCGGCACAGCCTACGCCGAGTACTTCCGCATCTACGCCGACTGGAACCAGAACGGCGTGTTCACCGATGCTGGCGAAACGCTGGTTTCCTCGACTAACACGGCCGCTGTTACCACCACGCGGAGCGCCAGCTTCACGGTGCCCACCACCGCCAAAAACGGCCCGACCCGCCTGCGGGTAGTAATGAGCGACAACTCGGCTACCAACAGCTGCGGTACTTACAGCTACGGCGAAACCGAAGACTACACCATCAGCGTAACCGGCGGCACCATTACGGCCCCGACCCTGACCGGCGACGCACCGACCCGCAGCGAGCTGCGCACGCTGAGCATGTTCCCGAACCCCGCCACCGACGTGCTGAACCTCTCGCTGAGCGATAACGCAGCTATCACCAGCGTTATGGTGAACGACCTGCGCGGTGCCCGCGTATCCGGCGCTACGTTTGGCGAAGGCACGCTGCACATCGGCGGTTTGGCCAAAGGCATGTACACCCTGACCGTGAGCGACGGCCAGAAAGTGTACCACCAGCGCTTCGTGAAGGAGTAGGTCTTTCTGAGCTTGAAACGAAAAGGCTTCCGGTATCGCCGGAAGCCTTTTTTCATGCCCGGCAGGCCACTATGCTCTTAATCTGGTATGCAAGCAGGATAGAAGTGGAATTTTTTTAATAAAGCACGAGTTAATTGCGAAATTCCTCATAAAAGCGCGTTATTCACTAAACGATTAGTGGTAATCTGCGTAACCACAACAATATTTTCATCATTTAACGGTTCTAACATGATTAATAAATACTCTGCTGCCACGTTGTTGTTGATAGGTGCGCTCGCCGCACAGGTTGCCCAAGCCCAGGAGGCTCACCGCCTGGCCGGTAAAGTGCTCGGCGAAAACGGTCAGCCGGTCCTGGTTCGGTTTTCGGCCGAAGGCAAGGCTGCCAATCGCGGCGTATCCACCGAGCAGGTGCTGCGCCAGCAGCTGGCCCTCGGCACCGCTGACCAGTTGCGCGCTGCCCGCGTCGAAACCGACCAGTTGGGCTACACCCATGAAAGGTTTTCCCAGTATTACCAGGGCGTGAAAGTGGAGCACGCCGAGTACTCCGCGCACGCCAAGGCCGGCTCAATCGAAAGCATCAGTGGCAACATTGAGAAGATTTCGGGCCTGAATACCAAGCCCGCGCTGAGTGCATCGGCTGCCCTTACCCGCGCCCTGGCTTACGTAGGGGCCCAAAAATACATGTGGCAGGACCTGGGCGAGGAAACCTTGCTGAAGCAGGAAACCGGCAAGTCGGCAGCCAGCTACTACCCGCAGGGCGAGCTGGTGATTGTGCGCAATACCCGCTCGACCCGTTCCGAAAGCAAAAACCAGTTGGCCCTGGCCTGGAAGTTCGACGTGTATGCCCAGGAGCCGGTAAGCCGCGCCTACATCTACGTGGACGCGCAGACCGGCGACGTGGTGATGCAGGACAACATCATCAAGCACACGGCGGCTACGGGCACCTTTGCCACCGCTTACAGCGGCACCCGCAGCATTGGCGACGGCACCACCACCGGTGGCTACTTCCTGCGCGAAACCGGCCGCGGCAACGGCATCCAGACCTATAACATGAAGAAGCTCACCCAGTATGCCAAGGCTGTCGACTTCATCGACGCCGACAACAACTGGACGGCGGCCGAGTACAACAACGCCAATTTCGACAACGTAGCCGGCGACGCTCACGTGGGCGCTGAGGCTACCTACGACTACTGGAAGAACGTGCACGGCCGCAACAGTTACGACAACGCCGGTGCTATCATCAAAAGCTACGTGCACTACAGCCGCAGCTACGAGAATGCCTACTGGAATGGTTCGGTGATGACCTACGGCGACGGTGCCACCCGCTTCCGCCCGCTGACTTCGCTCGACGTGTGCGGCCACGAAATCGGCCACGCCGTGTGCGAAAAAACGGCTAACCTGACCTATTCGAACGAGTCGGGCGCCATGAACGAAGGCCTGTCCGACATCTGGGGCGCTTCGATTGAGGCGTACGCCGTGGCCAGCCTCGGCTTTACCTCGGGCGGCGTGAAGGCTAAGTCGACCTGGCTCATTGGCGAGGAAATCGACAAGCAGCAGGCGGCTCTGCGCTCGATGAGCGACCCCAAGTCGCTGGGCCAGCCCGATTATTACAAAGGCATCAACTGGTACACTGGCACGGGCGATAACGGCGGCGTGCACACCAACTCGGGCGTGCTCAACTACTGGTACTACCTGATTGCCACCGGCAAAACTGGCACCAACGAGAAGGGAGTAGCCTTCTCGGTAGCCGGGCTCGGCCTCGACGCGGCGGCTAAAATCACCTTCCGTATGGAGAGCGTGTACATGGTCGCTTCTTCGACCTACGCACAGGCTCGTACCTACTCAATTCAGGCTGCTACCGACCTGTACGGTGCCGGCTCGACGCAGGTAACGGCGGTAACCAATGCCTGGAATGCCGTGGGCGTAACCACCGGTGCTGCCATGGTAGCCCAGACTTCGGGCACCGCGACCGTAGCATCTGGCGCAAACTATGCTTTAACGGTAGGTGACAGCCATGCCTTGAGCCTGTACCCAGTGCCAGCCACCAACGAACTGCACTTACTGCTCGACGGCAACAGCGAAATCGTGAGCGTGCAGCTGAGCGACCTGCGGGGCGCAGCCGTAACCACGGCCCGCTACAACGGCAACGGCACCCTCGACGTGAGCAACCTGGCCAAGGGCATGTACTTCATTAACGTAAGCGACGGCAGCCAGACCTTCCGTCAGCGCTTCGTGAAAGAGTAGCCTGTAGGCAACTGCCAAAAAGGCCCCGCCAGCATTGCTGGCGGGGCCTTTTTGTTGGGTTCTTGACAAGCAAAAAAAGCAACGGTATCGTTTGAACGCCAGGAGTTGACCAAGGCTTATTCCAGCGAGTAGTCAAGCTTCAGCATGAGGGTGCCGAAGCCGTCGCGGTTGGCGGATGCCCCGCCCAGCCGCTTGTTGCTGATGTCGTCGAGCTGGTCGGTGGTGGTGAAGTAGTAGTTGCCTTCGATGCCAGCGCGCCAGCGGTCGAACAGGTGCACGCTGAAGCCTGCACCAATGGGGAAAGCCCCGGCCAGGGCCGGGTAGTCGTTGCGCTCGGGCGCGAAAAACCCGGTGTTGCGGGTGGCGCGGCTGGTGCCCGGGTACGATTGGGGGTCGTAGAGCAACAAGCCCGCCCCGCCCTGTACATAAAGCTGCAAAATGGGCGGCTCGTCATTAGAGGCCGCGAAAACAGACTCGTCGGCCAGCAGGTCGTAGCGCAGAAACACAGTGCCCACGCCGTTGTGGCTCGTGAAGGCCAGCCCGCGCTCGCGCAGGTGGTCGCGCGCACTGAGCGGCACGTAACTGAACTCGCTGCCCAGGTGCAGGTGCGGGGTGAGGCGGTAGAGGACGCCAATGCTGCCGGCCACGCCGTAAAAGTTGTCGCTGGGGCTGTTGCCTAAGTCGCCATCGTAGAAGCCGGTGCCGCCGGCCAGGGTAACGTGCAGCGGCCCTTGATAGTAGGGGCGGCCCTGGGAGTTGTAATGGCGCACCTGCCGTTGGTGCTGGGCAGCGGCTGGCCGGGCGGCCAGGGCGCTGGTGGCCATCAGGCCCAAAACAAATGCTCGAAAGCGCATACGCAGAGTGGATGGTGAATAAGGCCGCCTATACGGCGCTAACGCAGCCAAGGCTGGAATCGGTACAGGGGCGGGCTTACTTAAACGTGCCCTGTGGGTCGGGCTGCTTGGCCAGCAAGTCGGAGACGAGGCCAAAATCGAGGCTGCTGGGGCTCAGGGCCTGGCCTTTGTGCACGGCAGCCCAGGCCTCCACGTACTTTTCCTGATAGAAATAGCCGCGGGCCAGCTCGTGCCAGGCATTGGCATTGTTGGGCGCAAGCGTAGTGGCGCGCTGCAGCAGGTCGAGGCCAGCGGTGAGGTCTTTCTTCTTTTTGGTCTGGCCGTAGCGAATGAGGTAACTGGTGCCCAGGTCGCTCAGCAGCAGGGTG
Source organism: Hymenobacter glaciei (assembly GCF_039539585.1). Lineage (NCBI taxonomy): Bacteria > Pseudomonadati > Bacteroidota > Cytophagia > Cytophagales > Hymenobacteraceae > Hymenobacter > Hymenobacter glaciei. The sequence continues at coordinate 44,065 of NZ_BAABDK010000010.1, forward strand.
TTGGTAGGGGCCAGGGCCAAGCCGGTGGTGAGCAGGCCAATGGCGGCATCGGGGGAGGGCTGCGTACTGGCCACAATGCCCAGGCCGCGGTAGGCATCGGCATTTTTGGGGTCGAGGAGCCAAGCCAGGTTGAAGCGGTATGTGGCCGTATCGGGCTTGTTTTCGCTCAGATACTCAAAGCCTTTGGTGGCAAAAAAAGAGCTGGCTTCGGCCGGCGAGGCAAAGCTGGCCGCAATGGCTTTGAGCTGGGCTTCGCCAATGATTTGCGTGGCCTGTGCCGCCGTTAGGCCGCCAAACAACGGCTGCAGACGGGCGGCACGAGGCGCCGGAGCACTGGTGGCAGCCAGGCTGCCATCGGAGTTGGCGGCGCTGGTACGGCCCTTGCGCTGGGCCTGGGCAGGCGCGGCACCAAGCAGGCCCAGCACCAGCAGGGTGCCCAACGCCTGCGAAACAGATTTAAGCGAAGCAGAAATCAACACGGAGAAGAAATAAAGAACAAAGGATGCGCCAGGGCTGAATGATTGGCCCGGGCTGGTTCTGACAAAGATAAAGCCAACGCTGCCAAGCCGCCCGCCGCTCCGGATTGTATCCGGGGCAAACTGTTGAGGTCTGACGGGCGTAGGTGGGGCCACTGCACCGGGTTTCGGCAGCAGTTGCCCGTTGTTCCCTGCTATGCGTCGTTTCCTGTTGCTTACCCCGGTGGCCCTGCTGCTAGCCGTGATAGTCGTTGTTCTGGCCACCGAATACGTGGTGGCCCGCCCCAGCCACCGCACCAAAGACGTTGCTTATGTGGCAGCTACGGCCCCCGACTTCGACAAAGAGCGGCACCTGCTCGACGTGTATGCACCCAAAAAGACGGCGCCAAATGCAGCCGGCTATCCGGTGGTGCTGTTCATTCACGGCGGCAGCTGGACTAGCGGCAATAAGGACTTCTACAGCTTCGTGGGTAGGCGGCTGGCCAAGCAGGGCATGGTAGCGGTGGTGATAAACTACCGGCTGGCCCCGGCCGTGCACGTGCCCGAGCAGGCTGCCGACTGCGCCCGCGCCCTGGCCTGGACGGTAGCCAACATCAAACAGTACGGCGGCGACCCGGCCCGTGTGTTTGTGATGGGCCATTCGGCCGGTGGTGGGCTGGCCGCACTATTGACGACGGATGATGAGCTGCTGGCCCGCAATGGCCTTCCCCAGAACCCCGTGCGCGGAGCCATTATGGACGACCCGGCCGGGCTCGACATGTATAGCTACCTGAAGGAGCTGAAGTACGAAGGCGACGCCAAGTATAAGGTGCCTTTCGGCAACGACCCTGCGGTCTGGAAGGAGATGTCGCCCATCTACAAGATTAAGCCCAACCTGCCGCCATTCATTTTCTACATCGGCGGCGAAACATACCCCAGTATCAGCGGCAGCTCGGGCCGTTTCCGCGACCGGCTCAAGGCCACGGGACAGGCCCCGCCGTACACCATTATTCCGGGTCGGCACCACGTGCCCATGGTGCTACAGCTGTATTGGCAGCACAACATCATCTATCAGGGGCTGCTGAAATTCGTTGGGGCGTAGTGTAGCCAAGGCGTCAGAGCCCCCGGCGCATTTCAGTTAAATGGCGTCGGAAGCCGACTTTTTCGTAAGCCTTGACGGCCGCCTGGTTGTCGTGGTATACATCCAAGCGCAACTCGCGAACATCTTGGGCTTCTGCCCAGCGGGCCAGGGCTGCTATTATCTGCTGGTTTACTCCCGTCCCCCGCCGGTCGGGCACCACGTACATGAAACCGAGGTAAGCGTGCCGCCGGTGCTTCAAATACACCTTTGAGTCTTCGAGCCGCGCGTAGCCGGAGCCAATTACAGTGTGGTCGATTTCAGCCACCAGCAGCTCCACTTCCGCGGTGTCAAGCATACCCGCCAAGTCGTAGTAGCTCACACCGGCCGCCGCCAGGGTGGGGTCGAATTGGCGCTCAACCTCAACAATGGCCTGCTCGAACTCCAATAAAACGGGCAGGTCCTTTCGCGTGGCTTTCCGAATCACTACTTGGCTCATGGCTTACAAGAATAAACGGTAGCCTACTGGGCCGCCTCGCTGCTATTGAAACTGTTAAGGAAGTTGTAAGAACCGCGTAGAGACGCGACCCTTCGCGTCTCCGGAACCGTGCTGTTCACGTCTCCGGAACCGCGCCGTTCGCGTCTCCGGAACCGCGCCGTTCCAGCATCGTTCAACGCCGAGACGCGATGGGTCGCGTCTCTACATCGTGTTGCCAGGTTGCACCGGGTTGTTAACTGGCTTCCTTAATTGAACAGGCCGCCTTGGCGAGTAGGCTGCTCAAACTCAAGCAGCCACTTCTTGCGGTGCATGCCGCCAGCGTAGCCCGTCAGGCTGCCGTCGGCCCCGATGACGCGGTGGCAAGGCCATACGATGGCCAACGGGTTTTGGCCATTGGCCGCGCCCACGGCCCGTACCGATTTCGGGTTATTCAGCAGCTTGGCCACGTCGAGGTACGAAGCCGTGCGGCCGTAGGCAATGCCCGTGAGTGCCTGCCAAACCTGCCGCTGGAAGTCGGTGCCACATTCCGGAGCATAAGTGAGATTGAACTCCCGCAACTCGCGCCCGAAGTAGGCCGTCAGCTGCTCGTGGGCCGGGCGCAGGCAGCCTGGAATAGCCGTTGAAGCGGTAGCCGCTGCTACTTCATCGAGGAACGTAACGGCACTCAGGCCCGCGTCGGAACCGGTGAGTGCCAGCGAACCTAGAGGCGTGACGATGGTGGCAGTGGCGTTCATGCCCTAAAACTACGGCGCCCCTACAGCAGTTGCGGCAGCTCCGGCAGCAGAACCCGGCGACGCACGGGCTTGGCGGCATTTACCACGGCCTGGGCCTGCAGCAGGGCTTCGGCGCTGGGCTGGTGCAGCACGCGGCCGGGGCCCGGCTGCGAGAGGTCGGCATCCCAGAGGCCAGAGCGATGCCACTCGTGCAGGTGGTCCCAGTCGGGCCGGTCGATAAGCGGGTAGATGCAGACGCCCTGCAGGGGTAGGCCTTTGCGCAGCACGTGGGCACATTCTTCGGCAATCATGCGCCACCACTGGGGGCGGTCCACGCCGGGGTGGCTGGTTTCGGTGATGGCGAAGGGGCGGCCGTAGCGCTGGTAGGCTTTGCGCAGCAGCTTGTGCAGCGGCACCCAGCGCGGGTCCATCTGCGCGTCGTGCCAGCCCAGCTTCTGGTAGGGGTGCAGCTGCCACTGGTTGTCGTAGTAGTAGTTGAAACCCACGATGTCGAGCAACTCGGGGGCACCACCCAGCTCGGGGCACAGGCGGCCGCAGAGCATGTCGGTGGCCTGAAACTGGTTGTTGTGCGCCTCGCGGGCTTCGCGGCTGTGGCTGGCCCAGGGGTTAGGCGGCGGCACAATGCTGATGAGGGGCTCAGTGGTGAGCAGGCGGATGCTGGGGTCGGCCTCGCGCAGGGCGTAGCTGCCCTCAATGTAGGCGCGCATCAGGCCGTATTTCACGCGCCAGCCCTGGCCGTGGCAGTAGGGCGAAGTGCCGTTGGCTTCACCGCCAAGCCAGGAAATGAAGCTGACTTCGTTGATGGGCGTCACGATGAGCACATCGTCGGGCCGCTCGGAGCGGTAGAAATCGACGAAGGCCCGGCAGAGGGCGGCAAAGCGCCGGGCAAACATCGGGTGTAGCGGCGTAAGGTCGTCGGGGTAGCCGAAGTGGCAGATGTCCCACACCTGCTGAACGCCGTGGCGCTGGCCCGCATCGAGCATGGCTTTCACCGTGCTGAAATCGTAGTGATAAGGCGTTTTCTCAATCATGGCCCAGCGAATGCCTTCACGCACGGTGCCGATATCGAACGGCTGCTGGGCCGCGTAATCTGCGTCAATCAGCTGCAAGTGGCCGGTGAGGGGCAGGAAATCGACGCGGTGGCCGAAGGCATTGAGTTGGTCGGTGCATTCGTAGCCACCCCACCAAAACGAGCGAAAGGGCGAGGCTACCGGGGTAAGCATTTTCATAGCAAAGAGGCTGCGTGACACAAGGAAACACCCGCGTCTGCCCATCGGGCGAATGCGGGTGTTTCCTTGTATTACCCGAAAAAAGGCTTTTGGGTTGAGGCCGGGCTTATTTTGCCGGCGTTGCGGCCGGCGGCACCAGGTTTTTGGCTTCGATAAAAATACGCTTCACTTCGGGGTGTTCTTTGCGAATGGCGTCCTGCAAATGTTCGACGGCCGTAGCCACCTGGGTCGAGCTCAGGTTGTCGGCAAAGTCCACGTCGAGGGCCATAATCACGTCGTTCGGGCCGAGGTACATGGTGAGGGGCGAGCGGATTTCGCGCACCTGCGGCTGCTCGCGGGCAATGCGTTCGAGGTTGGCCAGCGTGGGCGCATCCACGCCCGCGCCCACCAGCAGGCCCTTGGTGCGGCCCACCAGAAACACGGCCACCAGCATCAGCAGCAGCCCGATGGCGATGGACGCGCCGCCGTCGAAGTAGGGATTGTCGAGCAAATGACCCAGAAACACGCCAATGCCCGCCAACGCCAGGCCCACCAGGGCGGCCAGGTTTTCCATCACGGAAGCAAACACGGCCGGGTCGCGGCTGGTGCGCAGCATCTTCACGAAGCCCACGTTGGCGTCGGACTGCGCCAGCAGGGCCTTTACGGAGAGGTAAAAGGCCAGGCTCTCGAACAAAAAGGACAGGCCCAGCACGATGTAGTTCCAACTGGCGTCTTCAAGCGGCTCGGGGTGCTGGATGTGCTTGATGCCTTCGTAGAACGACATGCCGCCGCCAATGGCGAAGATGAGCACGGCCACAATCAGGCCCCAGAAATACAGCTCTTTGCTGTGGCCAAAGGGGTGCTCGGCATCGGGTGGGCGCTGGCTTTGGGCCGTGCCGTAGAGCAGCAGCGCGCCGTTGCCGGTATCGACGAGCGAGTGGATGCCTTCGGAGAGCATGGCCGACGAGCCCGTGAAATACGCGGCCACGAACTTGCTGATGGCGATGGCAATGTTGGCGACAATGCCGCCGTAGAGGGAGAGTTTAGAAGCGTTAGCGTTGGCCATACGGCAGGGTTAGATGAGCTATTATTAAGATTCAAAGGACGTCATGCTGCGCTGACGCGCCATGACGTTCTGGTTTTTGGTCCTGCGGCGGTTTACGCAGCACGGGTTGATAGTGACTTGGCCTCGATGAAAATGCGCTTCATTTCGGGGTATTTGGCCCGAATGGCATCCTGCAGCTTGTCGATGGCGTCCTCAATTTCCTCCGAAGTAAGGTGGTGGGCAAACTCGACGTCAAGGGCCAGAATCACGTCGGCCGGGCCGAGGTAGGAAGTGAGGGGCGGGCCCACTTCGTCGATGTTGGGCTGGGCGCGCACAAGGGCTTCGATGGCGTCCAGCGTTTCGTCGTCGACGCCGGTGCCCACCAGCAGGCGCTTGGTTTTGTAGATGAGGAACAGCGCCACGCACACCAGCAGCAGGCCAATGGCAATGGACGCCGCGCCGTCGAGGTAAGGATTGTTCAGCAAATGGCCCAGGTACACGCCCGCCAGCGCAATAACGAGGCCCAGCAGGGCAGCCAGGTCTTCGAGCAGAATGGCGAATACCGATGGGTCTTTGCTACGGCGCAGGGTTTCCCAGAAACCGGCCTCGCCGCGGTCGGCATTGAAGGCTTTGAAGGCCAAAAAGCAGGAAATAGCCTCGAACACCAGCGAGAGGCCCAGCACCCAGTAGTTCCAGGTGGGGTCGGATAGGGGAGCGGGGTGCTTGAGGTGCTCGATGCCTTCGTAGAACGACATGCCGCCACCCACCGAAAACACCAGAATGGCCACAATCAGCGCCCAGAAATACAGTTCCTTGCTGCGGCCGAAGGGGTGGCGCTTGTCGGCCGGTTTCTCGGCCTGGTGCACGCCATAGAGAATCAGGCCGCCATTGCCGCTGTCCACCAGCGAGTGAATGCCTTCGGAAAGCATGGCCGACGAGCCCGTGAAATACGCGGCCACGAACTTGCTGGCGGCAATGGCGACGTTGGCCACAATGGCCCCGTAAATGGCCAGCTTGGAAGAGGAACCCGGTGAACTCATGCCCGGGCTTACGCGGCAAACCGGGCGGGGTTGGTACATCTTATTTGCTGCTGGACTTGGCGCAACGCAAACCTCCGCACTACCCGCACTCCGATGAGCCTCGCCAGCATCCGCGGCAACAGGAGTAGCACCCAGTTATTGGCTTCGGGGTCGGAGGGGTGGTGGAGGTTGGCGCGGGCTACCATGAAATCGACGCAGTACCAGAGGGCAATGCACTCCAACCAACTCACGAGGTGCAACAGCGCACTCGTATGTGCTGATTCTTAGCGCATTTTCGTGGTCAGTGTACAGACTGAACGACGTAGGGGCGGGGTCGTACCCGGTAGGGCTCGCCCCCGCCCCTACATCCACTAACTTCGAAACTGCTCTAGGTAAAAAGCCCCGCCCAGCCCGCTCTACTGCGCCGCCGTTCTCGTACCAGTGCTAACAATATGCCCCGGCAGGCTGGAAACATGGCTGGCAGCAGCAGGCTGTGATTGTCTCATTGTCTCTATTCTTCCCTTTTGGCGAAGGGCAGAAACTGCCTGACCTTATCAGTTTTAAGTAATCGAGCAGAAGTAATCAGGTCATCGTCCGGCCCGGTCCGACCGCCCTAGGCGGTCCGACCGGTTGTCGTCAGCGCAAAACCGGAGGTGCTTCAACCGGTCCGACCGCCTGGGGCGGTCGGACCGGTTGAAGCCGAATTACTTTTGCTCGACTACTTAGCTCAGCTTTGACTCGTACCCCATACTTTAGTACGAGCATGAAATAGCCAACGGGCCAGCGAGCAAAGAAGCCTGGCTGGGGCCAAACAGCACCTTCCCAACCCTAGCCCCGGCCCCGCCCGCTCGCCGGGCCCCGCACCACTACTACCTCACGCTCCATCCCAACCCCCCCCCGCCCGCATGGCCCGCGTCACCCACAACCTCCTCCTGCAAGGCATCAGCGGTAAAATCGGCCCCCTCGTCGTGCGCCAGGTGGGCGGCCAAACCATCGTGCAGGCTGCTGAGAATAAAGCCAAGCGCGCGCCCCGCTCGCCCAGGCAGCAGGCCCACCTCGACCGCATGTACCAGGCCCAACTCTACGCCAAAGCCCAGCTGCGCGACCCCGCCGCCAAAGCCCACTACGCCGCCCGCATCGACCAGCGCCGCACCAGCGCCTACACCGTGGCCATTGCCGATTACATGCGCGCCCCCGAAATCCTCGGCCTCGACGCCCGCGCCTACCACGGCCGCCCCGGCGACGCCCTCCTCGTGCAGGCCACCGACGATTTCGAAGTCATCGCCGTCATCCTGCGCTTCCTCGCCCCCAGCGGCGCCGAGCTCGAAACCGGCCCCGCTACCCTGCAGCCCGCCGGCTACTGGCACTACGCCGTGCGGCAAAACCACGCCGCCGGCACCACCTGCGACGTCGAAGCCCACGACCGCCCCGGCAACTGCACCACCCGCCACTTCACGCTGTAAGCGGTAGCCCCGCTTTTGTTCAATTTCACCCGCCACCCTCCAGCTGCCTTCCATAGGAGAAGTATAGAAGAAGTATAGAAGAAGTCTAGAGGCAATATAGAAGCAGAGTGAATCTACCCTGAATCTGCTCCGGTATAAAGTCCTATTAGCGGCCCGTCCGGCCAGCGGTGTTTACCGGCAGCTACCTCCGCCCGTACTACTTTCGCCCCATGTCCGCACCCACTCTGCAGCGCCGCCTCGGCCTAGTTCAAGCCACCGCCCTCAACATGATTGACATGGTGGGCATCGGCCCCTTCGTCACGCTACCGCTCGTGATGGGCTTTATGGGGCCGAATTTCCTATTGGCCTGGTTGGTGGGCGCGGCTCTGGCCTCGGTCGACGGCCTTATCTGGAGCGAGCTGGGCGCGGCCTACCCCGAAGCCGGCGGCAGCTACCGCTTCCTCAAGCTGGCCTACGGCGAGCAGAAGTGGGGCCGCTACATGTCGTTTCTGTACGTGTGGCAAACACTTATTCAGTCGCCGCTGGTGCTGGCCTCGGGCGCTATTGGCTTTGCCCAATACTTCGGCTACCTGGTGCCCATGACGGAGTGGTGGCAGCCCAAAGCCGTGGCCGGCACCGTGGTGTTGCTGCTGGTTGTGCTGCTCTACCGCCGCATCGAGGACATCGGCAAGCTGGGCGTGGCGCTGTGGGTGGGCGTGCTGGGCCTCATGGGCTGGCTGATTTTCGGCGGCCTCACGCATGCTAACCACCACGTCGATATTTTCCCGGCGGGCGGTTTTCCGGCGCTGCCGGGTCTGCTTATCTCGGCGGCCATGGGCCAGGCGGCGGTCAAAACCATCTATTCCTACCTCGGCTACTACAACGTGTGCCACCTCGGGGCCGAGATTAAGGGGCCGGAGAAAGTCATTCCGCGCAGCATTTTCCTCAGCATTCTGGGCATCGCGGCCCTGTACCTGCTCCTAAACTGGAGCGTGGGCACGGTTATTCCCTGGCAGGAGGTACAGGGCTGGCAGGCCAGCGCCGGCGACAAGTCGCAGTTCATCGTGAGCGTGTTTGTGGAACGGCTTTACGGGCCGGCTGCCGCCACCTTCGCTACGGCACTGGTGCTGTTGGTGGCATTTGCGTCGCTGTTCGCGGTGCTGCTGGGCTACTCGCGCATTCCCTACGCGGCGGCGGCTGATGGCGAGTTTCTGCCGGTGTTCGGCAAGCTGCACCCCACCAAGCATTTCCCCTACGTGTCGCTGCTGCTGCTCGGCGGCGTGGGCTTCGTGTTCAGCCTGCTGTTCCGGCTGGGCGAGGTGATTTCGGCCATTCTGGCCATGCGCATCCTCGTGCAGTTCGTGGGCCAGGCCGTGGGGCTGATGCTGCTGCGGAAGCGGCGCGGCACGAGCGCGCTACCGTTCAAAATGCCGCTGTACCCGCTGCCCGTCATCCTGGCCATTATCGTGTGGCTGTTCGTGTTTGTGGGCATTGCGCCGGTTGAGGTGACGTGGGGCGGCGTGCACTTCAAGCTGTATTTCCAAGTGGCCGCGCTGGGCATGATGGCGCTGGGCACGGGCGCATTCCTGCTCTGGAGCCGGCGGCTGGGGCGCTGGCCGTATGCGCAACAGACTCAATCAGCAACTGAGCGGCTTCCGGAATAAGTGTGGTCCGACATCAGCCCAGCCAGTAACTCAATGCACCCGCCACCAACGCCCCCGTCAGGGTATTGATGAAGTTGACCGCATTGTTGCGGAGCACGCCACTGCGTTCCAGCGTCGCGCCCAATATCGAGTCGACCAGATTTCCCGCCGTGCCGGCTATTAGCAGCCACCCAAACGCCGGCCCCCAGCCAAAGCCCGTGCAATAAGCCGCCGCTAGCACTGCCGTGCCCGCCAGCCCCAGCAGGGTACCTTCCAGGCTCACCACGCCGTTGAGGCCGCGCGTATCGGGCCGCAGGGTGAGGATGTTGTAATAGCGGCTGCCGTACACGTTACCTAACTCCGAAGCCAGGGTGTCGGCGGTAGCAGCGGCAAAGCTGCCGGCCAGCATCAGGCGGGCTAGCGGGGCGTGGTTGGGCAGCTGCCAGGTCAGCAGGCCCAACAAGCCCGCTATGCCGGCATTGGCCAGTACCTGACCGGTTGTGCGGCGGCCCCGGTTCTCCTCGGCCAAGCCTTGGCGGCGCTTGTCGGCCATGCGCCAGCTGGAGGCAGCCGTGCCCATTGCGAAAAACAGCCCTAGCAGCACTAGGCCGGTGAAGCCGCTACCGAGATAAATCAGCAAACCCAGCGCCCCACCGGTGGCAGCAGCGGCCGTGCTCAGTTTGCCAGCCCGCACGCTGCATACCATGCCTGTCCCCAGCAACAGCACCACCAAACCGAGACGGAAAGAATCCATTACCCCAGCCGCTTCTCGTAGCAGAAGAACCGCAGCCCCGGCCGAAACGCCAGCGTGATTTCGCCCGCAAAGCGGTAGCCCAGCTTCGGGAACAGCCGCTGCGTGGCTGTATTCTCGGAGTTGGTATCGACCCGCAAAAAATTTAGACCCTGCGCCACCGCTTGCTTCTCGGCCTGTTCCATCAAGGCCAGCGCTACGCCTTGGCCTTGCGCGGCCGGGTCCACGGCCAGGCGGTGCGTTACGAGGGCGGGCTGGGTTACGTCCCAATCGGCTTGGGCGTACTCGTCGTCTTGGTCTTGGGTGAGGGCGGCCACGCCGGCTACCGCGCCGTCGAGCTCGGCCACCCAGAGGTGCCGTTGTTCGATGTCATTGGTAAACACTTCCGCGTTTGGGTAATCAACTGACCACTGGAAATTGCCGCTGGCTTGCATCAGGGGCACCACGCGGCGCACCAAGGCGAGAATGGCGGGCAAATCGGTGAGGGTGGCGCGGCGGGTGGGAAGCATAAGCAAACAGAAATAGGCAGTCGAAGAAGACGTAAGTAAAACACTGCTGCTACGCAGCCCTTGTTAGAGAAGCCCGCCAGGCCGTAGCGCGAACTTTCAGTTCGCGTCCCCGCGCCGCTAAAGCCATTCCAACGGCGTGGAGACGCGAACTGAAAGTTCGCGCTACTTACCGGCTGCTTAACAGCAATAAAGCAGACAGCCCGGAAACCACTGCTCCGGCAGGGCTTCCGGGCTGCTGAGGCCAGGCAAAAGTAACGGGGCCGGCTGTATGCTCCGGTTCAGGGCTTGGGCGCGTACAGCCTCACGGGGCTAGGTGGTTTGCACGAAGCGCTTGATTTCGCCGCTGGCAATGTAGGACTTACCATCGGGCGCGGTGTTCACCTGGTCGACGACAAACAGGGTGCTTTCGGCGCGAATGCCGCGCGGGAAACGCATATTCCAGTCGGGGTCGAAGCCGTCGCTCACCACGCGGGCGCGCAGCTTGCTACCGTCCTTCACGCACTGAATGAGAATGCCCGAGCCAATGGTGTCGGTTTCCTCCAAATCGGCCAGCGTGGTGGCCGGTTTGGCCGGGCGCGAGCTGGCGCTGCTGCTCCGGCTGCGTCCGCCGCCGCTGCCGGGGTGGCTGCCGGCCAGCGGGTCGGTTTCGCCCGGCCGCACTAGGCGGGTAATGCTGCCCTTGGCGCGGTAAAACGTGCCGTCGGCGCTCAGCTCCAGCTCTTCTACCACGTAGTGCGCGCCCTCGGCCCGGATGGCGCGTGGAAACTGAATGTTGAGGTCGGCAAAGCCTGCTGAGAGCACCCGCACCCGCAGCTTGCCGCCCTCGCGGAAGCACATCAGCTCCACGCCCGGGCCGGCTTCGCTCACCACCGGCAGCGCGTGGGCCGCCGGGTCAATGCTCACGCCCCGGCCCGCCAAATCGACCCGCGACCGGCGGCCCTGGAAGGCCTGGTCGCGCAGCTCCTTGCGGCTCTCGTTGTCGAGGTGGCGGCTGGCAATACGCTGGGCGTAGTGGTTCAGCTGGTCGATTTCCTCGGCAATCTCGAAGTGCTCGTGCAGGCCCTTAGCCGTCAGGTCGGCCACCAGCTGATGCAGCAGGACTTCGGCTTCGCGGTGCTGGCTGGCATCGGCCATTTCTACCGCGCGCTCCTTGTCGCGGGCAATGCGCAGGCGGGCCAAATCCAGCAGCACGCGGCTGTCGGTGGCGGCCACCACGGCCTCGACGCTGCCGGCGGTTATCTGCACCGTGTGTTCGCCGGCAATGGCCTCGATGCTGCCCTGGCGAATGGCATCGGCCCGGTAGGCGATGTGCAGCAGCTGGTGGCTGCCGGCGGGTAGGGCTGGCAGCCGCAGCTGCAGCCCCAGCAGCTTGTCTTCGTTCTCGTGCACATCGCCCAGGTGCAGCACCAGGCGGCCGTCGGCCTGGGGTTCGGGGCGGGCCAGGCTCAGCACGTCGTCGATAACCGTGGTGCCGAGCGGGGTGAGGGTGACTGTCAGGTTCTGGGCGGCAATGGCCTTGAGGCTATCCAGCTCGATGCCGAACACGTCGGCCGCATCGTCCAGCGACTGAATGAAGTAGAAATTGCCCCCGGCGGCCCGCGCCATGCCAATCAGCAGGTCTTCCTCGAAATGGCTGCCGAAGCCCAACGTCGTAGTGCTGATGCCCTCCTCGGCCTTCTTGCCCGCTGTTTTGTTCAGCACCGCGTGGTTGGTGATGCCGTTGTTGGCCTGCCCATCGGTGAGCAGGAGCACGCGGTTCACGTGCTGGTCGGTTTTGTGGCGGGCCACCAGCTCGCAGCCTTGCAGCCAGCCGCCGCTCAGGTTGGTGAGGCCCCCGGCCCGCACGTTCTTCAAAATGCTCTTGATGGCGCCCTTGTCGGTTACCAGCTGGGCATCGAGCAGGGTGTCCACCGCGTCGTCGTACACCACAATGCTCAGCCGGTCGTCGGCCGTGAGGCGGTCCACGAAATCGGCGGCGGCCTGCAGGGCATAGCGGAGCGGGGCGCCGGCCATGCTGCCGCTGCGGTCAATCACGAGGGCCACGTTGAGGGGCCGCCGCTGGGCATTGGGCACGTCTTCGCGGAAGCGCAATAGCAGACTGGTAGTGTCGGCCAGATTTTCGAGAAGCACTGGGGTGGAAGGTTGCTGGGTAATCTGCATGAAAGGGGTACTGGAAAAGAGTGTGGAGTGAGAAGGCAACCGTGCCCCGGCCCACTGTCCGGAGCAGGACCTGGGAAAAGTAAAGAGAAAGATTTAATTTTAAGATATTACTATGTCTCGATGAGCGGCCGGTAGTCATGCTCGTTCTCGAAGCCGGCCAGCCACGCGGCAGCCCGGCGGCAGGTGCGCAGGTGCGGCGGCACCCGCAGCACGTAGGTATGCGCCGTCGAAGGGCAAATGACGCGCAGGGCTACCACCGGCTCGTCGCCCTCCAGCGGAATGCTGAGCAACTGCCGCTCGCCGCCGGCATCGCGGTCGCGGTCCAGTACCAGCCCGCCCATTTCCCGCACAAACCGGTCGAGGCCGAAGCGCTCCAGCAGCACCCGCCGCCGCGTCACGTTGCGCACGTTCAGGATTTCCACTGCCTTGAGGTCTTCGGGGCGGAAGGCGGTGCGCTCATCTACGGTCGTGCCCTGCCAGTGCAGGTTCACGCGCAGGCCGGTGGGCATGCCCGTTAGGCCGCTGCCGGCTACTTCCAGCCAGTGCGTGAGGTGCAGCGTGGCCGGTAGCTGCACCAGGCACGGGCAGTTGGCCACGTCGAGCGAGCGGGCCGTGAGGCGCTCGGGCAGTTGGCACAGCTGGGGGTTGCCGCTCAGGCCCACGTGCTCGCGCACCAGCCAGTCGCCGGTCAGCTCGCGCACGGCGGTGCGGGCGGCCTGCACACTCGTGGCCCGCAGCCGCTCGGGCAGTAGCTCCAGGTTGGGGCAGTCGTTCACTTCCAGGTGGGTGCATTCCAGCCAGCGGGGCAGCTCGCGTAGCCGGGCTTCTCCGCTCAGGCGCAGGGCCCCGCTCACAATCAGCTCATCGGGCAGGCGGCCGGCCAGCAGCATAGCCCGGGCTGCCTCAGGCGTGGCTCGTACGGTTCCACCTACACCGGGCGACACGGGCAAAACGGGCGGTACTGTGCCGGCTCCGAATGAGCGGGCACGCCAGGGTTCGGCCGGCTCGGCTGCCGGCGGCGCTGTGGGAGCGGGCCGGCGCAGCTGCCGGCCCCGGGCGTTGATGCTGAACATAAGCGCGGCAGTTAGTCGATAACGGTGCGAATAGCCGTGGGCGTGTACTCGCGCTGCTGCCAGACGCGGTACACGCCCACCGGCAGCTCAATGGCGCGGTGTTCCTCGTGCACCAGCGTGGCCGTGGGGGCCGAAACCAGCAGGTATAAATCCTGGCCGTACACGTACAGGCTGGCCGCCCCAAACTCCTGGATGCGGTGGCTGTGCCCGGTGTGCTCGCCGTGCGCCAGCACCAGGCCCCGGTGCGGCACTGAGCCAGCGGGAAGCGCCGCTACGGCGGCAATAAGTACATCGCCGTGGCGATACAGAAAGCGGGGCTGAGTCATATTGTTTGCTAAAATGGTTTGCCAGATAAAAGAGCTAAAATCATTGCCTGAGCGGCGCTGCCGTTGTTCATGCAATAATACGGAAGACTAATTAAATTAGCTACAAGTACTGGTAATTATTACCAAAATAATTAGCAATCAAGATTTGACTACTACCAAAAAAGCCGCTCTGACTGGCAGGGCGGCTTTCGCGAATGAGAGGAATAGAATGCAGCTTACCCGCGCCGTAGCACGGCGGCCGCTTCCTTGGCAAAATAGGTCAGGATAGCATCGGCCCCGGCGCGCTTGATGCTGGTGAGTACCTCCATCATGGTGCGCTCGCCATCAACCCAACCGTTCTGAGCGGCGGCCTTTATCATGGCGTACTCGCCGCTCACGTTATAGGCCGTCACGGGCAGGTTGGTATTGTTTTTCACCTCCCGAATGATGTCGAGGTAGCTCAACGCGGGCTTAATCATCACCATGTCCGCACCTTCGGCTTCGTCGAGGGCCAGCTCGCGCAGGGCTTCGAGGCGGTTGGCGGGGTTCATCTGGTAGCTTTTCTTGTCGCCTTTCTTGGGGGCCGACGACAGCGCATCGCGGAACGGGCCATAGAAGGCCGACGCGTACTTAGCCGTGTAGCTCATGATGCTGACGTGGCTGAAGTCGTTCTCGTCCAGTACCCGCCGAATCCAGGCCACGCGGCCGTCCATCATGTCGCTGGGCCCGATGATGTCGGCTCCGGCACGGGCTTGCGCGAGGGCCATTTGGCCCAGCACTTCCAGGCTGGCGTCATTGAGGATTTCGCCCGAGTCGGGGTCCACCACGCCGTCGTGGCCGTCGGAGCTGTATGGGTCCATCGCCACATCGGTCATGATGACGACCTCCGGAAATTGCCGCTTGATGTCGGCCACGACCTTCAAATACAGGCCTTCGAGGTTGGTGCTTTCGCGGGCCATCGGGTCCTTCAGCACTTCGTTGATGTTGGGGAAGGGCGCGAACGCTTTCACACCCAGCTCCACGCACTGCCCGATTTCGTCAATCACGCGGTCGGCCGTGAAACGCACGATACCGGGCATCGACTTGATTTCCTCGGTCTTGTTCTGGCCTTCGGTGATGAACAGCGGGTAAATAAAATCGTGGGCGGTGAGGCGGGTTTCCTGCACCATGTCACGGATGACGGCGGACTTGCGGTTGCGGCGGGGGCGGTGAGTTGGGAGCATAAGGGGCAAGAAAACCGGCTCTGACCCAGCCGGCACGAAGTAGAAAATGAATGGGCCGCTGAAATAAGCAGCTAAGCGCCGCAAAGTTCGGCCGGGCCAGTCAATTAATGTCCGCCCGGGTCGAGGTAGGCCAGCAGCACCACGCCCGCCGCAATGGCCGCCGTGATAATCCAGCCCACACCGCCGCCGCTAATGGCCAATCCTACCAAGGCTACCACCAGCACCACCATGCCCAGTATCCCCAGCACCGTCAGCCCCAACCCTTGGCTAGCTGGTGCGTGCGCCCGGTGCAGTAAAGGCCGCTGGCGGAATAACGAGGCGCGGACTTTGGCAGGAGGAGTGGTAGCTGTTTGAGCCGTCGCCGCCGCAAGGAGTTGCGGTTGCGCGAACTGCTGCCGCGCTGCAGCCGGAACCTGCGATTTTGCGGCTGGTCCGGCAGGAAGCGGCATACCAACAACTTCGGCAACCGGCGCCGCAGGTGCCAACGTTGTTGTAGCGGCCAGTGGAGCAGCCGGCATTTCGACTGTTGCAGCCCGGCCTGCCATCGTCGGGGAGGCTGGCGCAGTGGCCCGCAGCACTATTGGCTGGAACGAGAAACTGGGCCGGCTGCTCTGGCAGCCACTGGCCAAGCCGGCAAAAACCATCAGCACCGCCAGCAAACGGAAGTGGAGCAAACGAAGACGTGTAATAGAAGGCATAAGGAAGAAGCGCGGAAATAAGGTCGGCGTTGGGCTGTACGAAGATTGACTGGTTTCCGCTACCCAACTGCCAGTTTCATGGCCGCCTGCCAGCCGGTGCCGGCCCCCAGCGCCACGCCCATGCCATTGCAGCGCACGGCGGCCAGCACACCCGGCCGCACCCAGTCGATAATCGGAGCCAGTGCCGGCCCAAAGCCCATCACCCCACTCCAGCGGTAGTCGATGCGCGGCTGATGGCCGGGCACAACTACCTCCCGCAACAGCGTTTCAAGGTATGCCTGCACCGGCGCGGTTAGGCCTGCTTCCGTTGTTTCTTCTGCTCCAAAATCTAGGTTGCGGCCGCCGCCGAGCAGAATACGGTGGTCGGGCAGCTGCCGGAAATAGGCGTAGCCGTGGTCGTAATGAAAGGTGCCAGTCAGATGCACCTCGGGCAGCGGTTCCGTCACCAGCACCTGGCCGCGGCCGGGCGTTACGGCCAGCTCCGGCAGCAGCTCGGTGGCGAAGGCGTTGGTGGCCAGCAGTACCTGCCCCGCTTCTACGACTGCGCCATTAGCTAGCCGCAGCCGGTGGCCATTGGCTGAGGTTTCGATAGATTCCACAGCGCAGTTGGTGAGCACGGGCACGTCGGCGGCCCAGGCGCGGGCCAGCAGAGCGCGCATCATGCGGCCGGTATCTAGGCTGCCTTCGTGCTCATTTTGGAGCAGCGTGCCCACTCCGCCGAAACCGTAGCGCCCGGCCTCACTGCTTACGTCTCGGAAGGTGCGAACCTGGCTTATCACTGGTGCCAGCAGCGCATTGAAGTAGTCGATTTTATCGCGGCACTCGGCCGCCAGCGTTGCTTCTTCGTGCCGAAACAGCTCGTAGCCGCCCACCGGTTGATAATCCAGCGTGGCATCGCCTACCAGCTCGCGCAGGCGGGCCAGCCCGGCCCAACGCGCCGCTACCACCGCGAGTAAGTCGCCGCGTTTCTCCTGCTCAATCAGTTCCGAAATCGAGCCGAAGCAGGCAAAGCCAGCATTCTTGGTGCTGGCCCCACTGGGCAGTGCGCCGCGCTCCAGCACTACCACGCGCCAGGTGGGCCGTAGCTGCTTCAGGTACAACGCTGCCGTCAGTCCCACCAGTCCGGCGCCAATAATGGCCACTTCGGTCGGGCCGAAGAAGGACTGATGTTCCCAGTACGATAGCGCAGAGTTTCGCAAAGTTTTAAAAATTAAGTCTCGCAAAGGCAGTTGCCCAACGAATAAAACATAGCGAAACTTAAATTTCGAAAACTTTGCGAAACTCTGCGCTTAGAAGGCCAGAATTACCTCCGCAATTATATCGCAGGCCGCGTGCAGCTGCTCCTCGGTAATCACCAGCGGCGGGGCAAAGCGGATGATGTCGCCGTGCGTGGGCTTGGCCAGTACGCCGCGCTCCATTAGGGTCACGCACACGTCCCAGGCGGTGCGGCCGTCGGCAGCGGGCACAATCACCACGGCATTCAGCAGGCCTTTGCCACGCACCAGCTCCACTACTTCGGGGCGCTGGGCCTGCACCTGACGCATCCGCTCGCGGAAAATCTCACCCAACCGGGCGGCGTTCTCCGCCAGCTTTTCGTCGATGAGTACGTCCAGCGCGGCGCGCATCACGGCGCAGGCCAGCGGGTTGCCGCCAAACGTGGAGCCGTGCTGCCCGGGCTGAATGGTGAGCATGATTTCGTCATCGGCCAGCACCGCCGATACCGGCAGCACGCCCCCGCTCAGGGCTTTGCCCAGAATGAGGATGTCGCCGCGGGTGGCTTCGTGGTCGCAGGCCAGCAGCTTGCCGGTGCGGCCCAGCCCGGTCTGAATTTCATCGGTGATGAACAAGACGTTGTGCTGCTTGCACACCGCGGCAGCCTGCGCCAGGTAGCCCACGGCGGGCACCATCACGCCCGCCTCGCCCTGGATGGGCTCGACCATGAAGCCGCACACGTGCGGGTCGCGCAGGGCTTCCTCCAGTGCCTCGATGTCGTTGTAGGGCACCACCCGGTAGCCGGGCATGTAGGGCCCGAAGCCACCCGTGCTGTCGCCGTCGGTGCTAAAGGAAATGATGCCCGTGGTGCGCCCGTGGAAATTGTGCTCAGCCACCACAATCTGGGCCATGTTCGGGGCAATGCCCTTCTCCTGGTAGCCCCACTTGCGGGCCAGTTTCAGAGCCGTTTCTACGGCCTCGGCCCCGGAATTCATCATCAGGGCTTTGTCGTAGCCGAACAGCTCGCAGAGCTGCTTCTCGGCCGCGCCCAACTGGTCGTTGAAAAACGCCCGCGACGTGAGCGTGAGCTGCTGCGCCTGCTTCGTGAGGGCCTCAATAATGCGCGGGTGGCAGTGCCCCTGGTTCACGGCTGAGTAGGCCGACAGAAAGTCGAAATACTGCTTGCCATCCACGTCCCACAGGTGCACGCCTTCGCCGCGGTTCAGCACCACGGGCAGCGGGTGGTAGTTGTGGGCGCCGTACTGGTCTTCGAGCTGCATGAGCTCGGCGGCGCGGGCAGACGTGGCGGTGGGGGAGGAAGCGGTGGCGGACATGGGGCAGGAATTGGTGAGGCCCGAAATTACGCAAAAGCCCCGGCCCGGCTCCCGCTTAGGGCTTGGCCGCGCCTACGCGGTGCAGGGTCATCTCGAAATTCTTCATCCACTGCGTGCCGTCGCGCGAGAACTCGCCCACCTCGTGCCACTGGCCTTGGGCATCGAGGCCAATGGTGAAGCGCACCTTGCCCATCCCCGGATAGTCGAAGCCCCACACGAAGCTGTGGCCGTCGGTTCCCGGCGTAGCCAGCGCGTCGGTATAGGCCCCGTCGGCCCGGTAGGCGCGCATACGGAACGTGTTGCTGGCCGCATCAAAAGCCACCGTGGCAAAGGCGTTGTGGATGGTGCGCTGCGCGTTGGCCTTGTCCAGCCCGAGCCCTTCAATGGTGAGCAGGTTGCCACCAAGCTTGCGCCGCACGGTTTCGGTCTGGTTGAACTCGCTGCGCTGGTTCGGCCCTAGCTGTATCCAGCCGGCGCCCTGCCAGTCGCCTTCCAAAAACAGAAACGGCTGCACTTTCGGCGTGGCCGCGGGGGTGGCCGGCTGGGCGTTAGCCGTGCGGGCCAGCAGCCCAAAACTCATCAACAAACAAAAACGAAGCGTAGGCATGCGTGCAGAATAAAGGGTAAAATTCGACCGCAATATTACCTGCTAGCTATGCTTGCCACTTGTAAAAATCCGTCGTTTTGCATTCAACACCTCAAGCTTTCACATCGGTATGCTGGATGCGCTGCACGTAGTTGCGGAATTCGCGCATCGATGTGCCGGCACTATCGCCAAACTCGTGGCCAAAGTGAGCCTGGTCGAAATAGCCAGCCGCTTCCAGCGTACCGAAGTAGTCGCCGTCAGCTAGCAGCAACTGCACCACGGTCGCGCGTAGGCGGCGGCTACGCGCCAGTTCTTTCATCGTAAGCCCAGTAGCTTGCTTAAAACGCTTTTGTATCTGCCGCTCGCTCCGGCTGGCCTGTCGCGTCAGTTCTCCAATATCCACCTGGCCCTGCCTGTCGAGAATGCGTTGCACCAAGGGCTGAACCAACTCGTCCGGCACGCCCGGCCCAGCTGATTCTAAAAGCGAATCAATAACCGCCGAATTGAGCGGAACCAGTGCCAGCTGCTGAACGATTTCCGCCAGCAACGGGTACCGTTCCAGCTCGGGCTGGGCTGGCCGCGCCGCATTCTTCAATCCAGTCATACCCAGGCCAAAAAGTGCCCGCGCCGCGCCCGGCACAAACCGGATGCCCGCAAACGCACTGCCCGGGGCCATTATCTGCCGAAAGTGGGTGGTGCGCGGCCCCGCCCACAAAGCCATAACGGGCGCCAGTGGATTAGGGCGGAAGACAATCAATGAGACGCATCCGTCGGGCAGTGCCGTGTGCGGTACCGGTTCGGTAATCGCAGCACTCACCTCGAAGCGCCAATAGCGCAAAACAATGTCGGCCAATGCCGGCGACGGCACAAATTCCTGGTAGTGCATGGCGCAAAATAACCCGCACCAGCCAGTATTATCGCAGCCGCATGCCTTCTACCTGCCGGGCTGTATCGGTGTAGCGACCCACGTAATTGCCTTCTTCGCGGCCACTGGCCCGCAGCAGCGTCCAGTCCACCACGGCAGTTTCGGGAAAACTCACCGGCATGGGTTCGGCGAGTATAGCCGGATTCGCCGCTTCGGGGAGTAGTAGCGCCTGCACCGTGTTGCCACGCCAGCCCAGCACCCGCACCGAAGCATGCCGGAAGCTGGTATCCGAAGCTGCCACCCGTACCGACAGTAAAAATTGGTCGCCGTCGGGCAAACCGGCCAGAAACCTCTTTTTTGCCAAGGGAAGTGTGCGGAGCGCCTCTCGCATTGGGTCGGCCAAGGCAGTTGCGTCGCGGGCCAGGGCTGGCCGCACGCCCGCTGGGGCCGTCGCCGCCGTGATGACCACGGGTGCAACAACCTGTGCGGCGGCCGGTTTCACGTTCCCCATGAGCAGGAAGACCAGTAGGGGCAATACGAAGAGGCTTGGCGTTTTCATAGAATAGATAGGATGTTTCAGGAGCAATATACGGCCTGGACCTGGTTTAACACCCGCGGGCTTACCTTTGATTCCCCATGCCTCTGCCCAAACCGCAACCGCTTCAGCCCGGCGACTTCTACTACACGCCCGAGGGCTATCTCGTCTTCACCGAGCAGTACCACCTTCGCCGGGGCAGCTGCTGTCAGAGCGGTTGCCGCCACTGCCCCTGGAAATTTCGGCCCAAATCAGCCGCTGGGGGCGCATCTGACCGGAAATAGCGCGGGGTGTTTGGTGAATGCCAGACTTTTGCCGATATTTGCGGCCCGTTTCCCTGCTTTGTATAAAATTTAACCCTCCGATATCATGGCCCGTGTTTGTGATTTGACCGGCAAGCGTACCCGCGTTGGTAACAACGTTTCGCACGCTAACAACAAGACCAAGCGCAAGTTCTATCCGAACCTGCAGAAAAAGCGCTTTTACATCCCCGAGCAGGACGCTTGGGTGACCCTGAAAGTCGCTACCTCCACCATCCGCACCATCAACAAGAACGGCATTATGGCCGTCCTGAAGAAGGCCAAGGAGCAGGGCTTTATCGTTTACTAGATTTTCAGTATTGAGTGCTGAGTAACAGGTGTTAAGAATTGCGCAAGCTTTCTGACTGCTGAACACTCACTGCTCGTTTACTCGAAAGCCAGCGCCGCGCCGGTTGTCTCTCAGGCAACCGGCGCGGCGCTGGCTTTGTCTGTTGGCGGCTATCTTGCTTTGAGGTAGTCATTCTGTGAGTTGTTTGGTATGCGGTTGTCACTATTCGCCCGTTCGGTTTTGGGCCTGCCAGCGCGGCAGGCGGTACATTTGCTACTGGGCAGCTGCCTAAGTCTGGCCGCCCTGCCTGCCGCAGCCCAGGCAACTACTTCCATACCGGAGCCTATGGTGGACTATCCCGCTCCGGCCCGGCCTGCCGATTTCCTCTCCCCTGCCTTCCACAAGCAGCGCCGTGAGCTGCTGCGGGCGAAACTGCCGCCGCACAGCGTAGCCGTGGTGTTTGCCGCGCCGGTGCGCAACCGCGCCAACGACGTCGACTTCGTTTACCACCAGAACCCCGATTTTTATTACCTCACCGGCTACGAGGAGCCCGATGCCGTGCTGCTGCTCTTTGCGGAGCCGCGTACCGTGGGTGGTCAGCCGGGCATGACGGAAACGTTGTTTACCCAGCCCCGCAACCCTGCCCGCGAGCAATGGACTGGCCGCCGCCTGGGAGCCGTGGGCGCCAAGACTCAACTGGCCCTGCAATACACCGCCGACGATACCGACTTTGCCACCTCGGGCATTAAGTGGGCCGATTTCGACAAAATTCTGTTCGACAACCTGCCCACCGACACCCGCGACGACTCCCGCAACCCGGCCGACCTGCACAACTTGGTGGCTGCGTTTCGGCAGCAAACCAACTTGCTCTCCGGATATGACCCCACGCATTCCGAAGTTGAAAGCATTATCCGTCGTTATGGCAGCCGGGATGCCAAGCGAATGACCGAATACATCAATGGCCAGGTCAAGGAAAATCCAAGTCTCGCTAAGTCGCCTTTAATCGCCGCTTATTTAGCGGCCCCCACCGACGCGGCCCGGCAAGCTGCCATCACCACCAACCCGCCCGGCCGCTTCGATGACGCTACGTTAGGCGAAAAGCTCGGCGACCTGCGCGCCATCAAAACCCCTGATGAGCTGGCGTTGCTGCGCCGGGCTGTTCGCATCAGCGCCCAGGGCCAGCGCGAGGTGATGAAGCTGATGCGCCCCGATATGGGCGAAATGGAGGTGCAGGGCCTGCACGAGTACGTGTACCGCCGCTACGGCGCCGAGTTCCAGGGCTACCCCAGCATCGTGGGCGGCGGGGCCAACGGCTGCATCCTGCACTACGAAACCAACGACCGCCAGCGCCTCGACAACGACCTCGTGCTGATGGATTGCGGAGCCGAATACCACGGCTACTCCGCCGACGTGACGCGTACTGCACCGCCGTCCGGCACTTTCAGCCCCGCCCAGCGCCAGATTTACGAGTTGGTGCTGGCCGCCCAGGAAGCTGGTTTTGCCGCCTGCCGCCCCGGCGCACCTTTCGATGCCCCCAACAAAGCCACTCAGCAAGTAGTCGCCGCCGGCCTGCAAAAGCTGGGCATCATCAAAAAGAAGGACGATTTCCGCAAGTACTACCCGCACGGCGCCAGCCACTACCTGGGCCTCGATGTGCACGACCGCGGTAACTACGGCCCGCTGCAAGCCGGCAACGTCATCACCGTCGAGCCCGGCATCTACATCCCCGCCGGCTCGCCCTGCGACCCCAAGTGGTGGAACATCGGCGTGCGCATTGAGGATGATGCGCTGATTACTGCCACCGGCTACGAGAATCTATCGGCTGAAGCCCCGCGCACGGTGGCCGATATTGAAAAGATAATGGCCGAACCCAGCGCGCTGGAAGGTTTTAAGCTGCCGGAGTTGAAGTAACTGGCGGCCGGATGCAGTATTTTACTGAATGTCGTGTAGCGCGCAGGGAAGCATCTTGCCTGCAGTAAGTAATTCATTCGATTGATTTGTGGCGGGCAAGATGCTTCGCTGCGCGCTGCATGACGTTGTTTGGCACACGTTTACCCCCGTTCTGCTTCGCCGACTGAAAGTTGCGTAAGGTTGCTTGGTCGTTTCCAAAAATCCCCGTACCTTTGCAGTCCTAAATTTTAAAACACATACACCCCCGTCGAGATGGCCAAGAAAGGAAACCGGGTGCAGGTTATCATGGAGTGCACCGAGCATAAAACCTCGGGCCTGCCGGGCACCTCGCGCTACATCACTACCAAAAACCGCAAGAACACCCCTGAGCGCATCGAGTTGAAGAAGTTCAACCCGATTATGCGGAAAATGACTGTTCACAAGGAAATTAAATAACCTGAACAATGGCTAAGAAAGTAGTAGCAACGCTGAAAACCGTTGAGAACGCCAAGAACTGGGCGAAAGTAATTCGTGCCGTTAAATCGGAGAAAACCGGTGCTTACACCTTCCGCGAGGAAATGGTGCTGCTCGACAAGGTTCAGGAGTACCTGGCTACCGGCAACAAATAGTTGCTGGCCGCTTCGGCTTCGTAAAAGTTTAAAAAGTCCCACCTTCGTGGGACTTTTTGCGTGTAATACCACCTGTCATGCTGACGAAGGAAGCACCTTATCACGGCCGCTTTCGTCAGCGCCCCCTTTTAATCCGAGTCCTGCGAACGTGATAAGATGCTTCGCAAGCTCAGCATGACAGAAAATCCCCAATGGGCCTCTTCGATTTTTTTAAAAAGGACAAGGAAACTCCTGCCCAGCAAGCTTCGCTTGATGCCGGCCTGGAAAAGACCAAAACCAACTTCTTCGAGCAGCTAAGCAAGGCCGTGGTGGGCAAAAGCACCGTGGACGAATCGGTGCTCGACGACCTGGAAACCATGCTGGTGCACGCCGACGTGGGCATTGAAACCACGGTGAAGGTCATCGACCGGATTGAAGCCCGCGTGGCGCGCGACAAGTACGTGAGCACCGGCGAGCTCGACCGCATCCTGCGCGAGGAAATCGTGGGCCTGCTGGAGGACAATAAATCCGGCTCCACCGCCGTGCTCGACAACGCGGGCAGCAGCGGCCAGCCTTTCGTTATCATGGTAGTGGGCGTGAACGGCGTGGGCAAAACCACCACCATTGGCAAGCTGGCGCACCGCTTCCACTCGGCTGGCAAAAAGGTGGTGCTGGGTGCGGCCGATACCTTCCGGGCGGCGGCCGTCGACCAGCTCATCATCTGGGGGCAGCGCGTGGGCGTGCCCGTGGTCAGCCACGGCATGAACACCGACCCGGCTGCCGTGGCCTTCGATGCCGTGCAAAAAGGCGTGGAAATGGGTGCTGACGTCATCATCATCGACACCGCTGGCCGCCTGCACAACAAAGTGAACCTGATGAACGAGCTGAGCAAAATCAAGCGCGTGATGCAGAAGATGATTCCCGACGCGCCGCACGAGGTGTTGCTGGTGCTCGATGGCAGTACCGGCCAGAATGCCTTCCTGCAAGCCAAGGAGTTCACCAAAGCCACCGAAGTCACAGCCTTGGCCATCACCAAGCTCGACGGCACGGCTCGCGGCGGCGTGGTGATTGGCATTTCGGACCAGTTCAGCATTCCGGTGCGCTACATTGGGGTAGGGGAGAAGATGACCGACTTGCAGCTCTTCGACCGTCACACGTTCGTTAATTCGTTGTTCAAGAAATAAGCGGCGATAACACGCCCATGCTAACGGCCCGCTTCTTCCGGATACTACCGGCCGGAGCGGGCCGTTTACCTTCGTGCCATGAATGAGATTAAAACCTTAGCCGTTGTTGGAGCCGGCACAATGGGCTTGGGCATTGCCCAACTCGGCGTGCAGCACGGCCTGCCCACGGTCCTGTTCGACCTGAGCTCGACGGCACTCGAGAAAGCCCAGGCTGCCATTGCCGCCGGCCTGGGCAAACTGGTAGAGAAAAACAAGCTGACGGCCGAGGCCCGTGAAGCCGCGCTGGCCCGTCTTACCCTCACCACCGAGCTGGCTGCTGTGCGCGCCGACTGCATCATCGAGGCCGTGGTAGAGCGGCTCGACGTGAAACATAAGCTTTTTCAGGACCTGGCCGATATAAACGGCCCAGGTACGATTCTGGCTTCCAATACTTCGTCGCTACCTATCACGCAGTTGGCGGCGCCCGTGCCGAACCCCGAACGGGTGGTGGGCATGCACTTCTTTAACCCCGCGCCGCTTATGCCCTTGGTAGAAGTGATTAGCGGCGTAGCGACGGCTCCGGAAGTGGCCGATGCTGTGGAGGCACTGGCTAGTCGCCTCGGCAAAACCCCGGTGCGCGCCGCCGATGCACCGGGCTTCATTGTGAACCGCGTGGCCCGGCACTACTACGTGGAAAGCCTGAAAGTGGTGGAGGAAAACGTGGCCACATTTGAAGTAGTGGACGAATTGCTGGAGGCCAGCGGATTTAAAATGGGGCCCTTCCGGTTAATGGACCTGATTGGCGTGGATACCAACTTCTCGGTGACCAGCGCCATGTTTGCCTCATTTCATCAGGAGGGCAAGTTTCGGCCCAGCCGCATTCAGCAGCAGAAAGTCGATGCCGGCCATTACGGCCGCAAAACCGGCCGGGGCTTTTACACTTACTAAGCAGTTGAGCCATGCATTCATCGTGTGTCAGTTCGTGGGTTTGGCGGATGGGAGTAGGACTGGCATTGAGTGGCCTGCTGGTTGCCTGCGGCAGCAAAAGCGACGCTCAGCCCCAGATTCCCTACGCGCCAGTCAACATTAGCATCAGTACAGCCGCGCAGGAATACGCACCGCTACGGTTCGATAACGGAGCTGTTAGCATACCGGCCAGAGGCCCAGCTGGCAACGGCGGCGTAAAGGGGGTGATTGTGGTGCGCCAGAGCGCGGGCATCTTCCTGGCCTTCGAGCGCAATTGCCCTTATCAGCCCTACGATGCCTGCGCGACGGTGTCGCTCGACCGCAATTCCAGGTTGTTTATGCGCGATTCGTGTTGCACCTCGCAATTTGACCTCAAAGGTCAGGTGACGGGCGGTCCAGCGCCGCTGCCACTTAAGCAATACAGTGTCAGCGTACAAGGCAATCTGCTCAGCATTACGAACTGAAATCGGACAGATTTTTTGAAAAAAACACGCGCCAAGTTTGTGTAACTTCAAACGCTCGTTGTAGATTTGCACTCCGAAACAACAACAACCGGTGTTTCGGCTAGAAAAAAGCTTCCTTAGCTCAGCCGGTTAGAGCATCTGACTGTTAATCAGAGGGTCCCTGGTTCGAGCCCAGGAGGGAGCGCTAAAGCCTAAAATGCCCGCCGATAACCGGCGGGCATTTTTGCGTTTATGCCTTTTTGAGGCATTCAGGGCAGCTTTTTGGGAAGAATACTTTTGGATGTCCGGTCGTATCCGGCTATCTTCGGGAGCAAACCAGGGCGGAAACTGAGGCGAAAGCCAGGGCGACGCCTGTTATTCTCCTAGCCCAATGAGCCAGTCGCAGCTATTCAAACGGAAAATCAGTGTACGCCTGCACCCACGCTTGGCGGAGGCAGACAAGCGGGGATACTGCCCGCTACGGCTCACGGCGCGCTGGCACGGGCAGGAAATCCAGGAGTATACCGGAGAGCGGGTGCTACCGCAGCGGCTGGACAAAAATGGACAGGCCGAAGTGCTGTGGAGTGCTGACCTGGGCCGGGTGTTACGCGGCCACGACGACTTCGTGGCCATAAATGGCCGACTGAGTGACTGGGAGCGGGACATACTGGGAGCTTTCACCCGGCTGTTCGACGCTGCCCCATTTCAGAAAGTAGAAAAGGCGGCGCTGCTGGCCGAGCTGTTTCCGAAAGCCAGGGTTAAGACGGTGGCACCGGTGCCGGTGTCGCAGAAGCCGGAGGATAGCCGCACATTCCGGCAGGTACTGGAGGAATGGAAGGAGCAGAACCGTAATCTGGGCAAAGACTCGCTACGCAAGTACGACCAACTGGCTACGATGATGGAAAGCTGGCAGCCCGACCTGCGCCCGGACCAGGTGACGCAGAAGGTGGCCAAGGAGTACCAGCAGCACTTGCTGGATTTGCAGAAATCGGACGCGACCATCAAGGTGCATTTCACGGGCCTGCGCAAGTGCTTTGAGCAGATGAACCTGAAGGCGGATATGCCCTGGCTCCAGTATTCGGCCAAGAACGCGCCGCAGCTGGACCTAGAGATTGAGGAGGTGCGGCGGCTTATCCGGTGGCGGCCTACGGAAGAGCATCTGGCGGAAGAGCGGGACCGGTGGCTGTTTCAGCTGTTCAGCGGGCGGCGGTACGAGGACCTGGAGAAGTTCGACAAGCGTGAGCGGATATCCCTGCCTCTGGCCGATGGCAGTTCAGTGCCGGCGCTGTTGCATGCGCAGGGCAAGACGGGCAATGACGCGGCCGTGCCGCTGCCGCCTATAGCTGTAAAGATTGGCGAACGGTGGAACTGGCAGTTTCCGGCCCGCACCTGGCAGCAGCGCGGTGAGTGCATTAAGGAAGTGGCACAACAGGCGGGACTGACGCGGGAATGGGATGACCGGCTGATTTCGGGCGGGAAAGTGATACACAACTGGCGGCCGATTCATCAGGTCATCGGCACGCACACGGCGCGGCATACGGCTGGTACGCTGCTCAAACAAGTCAGCGGCGGCAATAAGGCGCTGTCCAAGTTGGTGCTCGGGCATGCCGAGGAAGACGTAACGGACCGCTACGCCAAGGACAAAGCCCGGCTGCTGGCGCCGGCCATACTTGAGGCCTGGCAGGCCATTCTGGGCGAGTGGTACGACAAGGAGCCGACGCAGTAGCACCGGGGCCAAACCCTTTGTGCTGTTCTGCGAGAACAAGTTGTATGCAGAAAGGGACCAGGTGACACGGAACCGCACGGTGCGGTAACGGGCATTGACTACTTGTACTTGTAAGTCTACTTGTAAATGCTGCTTATGAGTAGACTTACAAGTAGCACCGACGCTGTATTGCAACTGTGGCTGCAAGGTGCCTTCAGACTGCCTCCGTCCTGCCTTCAGCCCCGGTGGAGGGCGGCGGCTACTTCGGCCTCGGGGAGGCTGGTGTAGGCGCAGAACTCGGCGACGGAAACGTAGGCGCGGGCGGGCTTGCGCAGCTTGGTGCGGATGCGCTGCAGCAGGCGCTTGCCGGCGTCATAGCCGGTGCCGGTGAGCTGGGCAACGTCTTTGGGGTAAAGGCAAACCTGGGGCATCTTAGGGCAGCTTGGGGCAATTGGGACGGACGAATATACAACGGTCAAAAGCCGCTTGTAGGTTCGTGCCATGAAAGATAAAGCGCTGTATTTCAGTGGGTGGTTGCTAGTGGTTGCGACAGGTTTCGGACTGGGCGAAGCAGCCGTGAAAAGCTTTGCCCCAGTTGGTCATGCCAGCGCCGCTCCGACGGAAGAAGCGGGTCGGGTGGTGCGGGTGGTGGACGCCGATACGTACGACGTGCTGGCCGGTGGCGTGACGTACCGGGTGCGGCTGCTGGGGGTGGATGCGCCGGAGCCAGACCAGCCCTATGGGCACCAGGCGGCGGACTCGGTGGCGCTGCTTCTCGGACCTAAGCGGCCCGTGCTGGTGACCCGGCGGGGCGTGGACCTCTACGGAAGGGCTCTGGCCACGATGCGGCTGCCGGTGGCAGGCAAGCCTGCCCTGGCACTGGACTCGCTGCTGGTGGTGCGCGGCTGGGCGTGGGCCTTCGACCCAAAGCGGCGGGTAGCGGGCCGGGCCGCGCAGCAGGTCTCGGCGGTGGCCGCCCGGCGCGGGCTCTGGAAGTGCGGGGCGGTGGGCGTGCTCATGCCGCGCCAATGGCGCAAGCTCAATTACAAAAACAAGCGGCGCTACGAGGTGGGCTGCACCTGGTAGCAACGTCGCATAAGCGCAAGCAGCTACGACACAAACGAATTTTCAACTTCTAACAACTTACCACTATGGCACGTCAAACGGGCATTATTGGCATCCAGGGCACCGTAGGGGGCCTGGTGTTCAGCAAAAACGGGAACATCTCCCAAAAGCCGCAAGGCGACAAAGCGGCCTTCGCCAACGCTCCGAGCCGGGCACGTACCCGCGAAAACGCGGCTGAATTTGGCCTGGCCGCTAAATACAGCAAGCTACTCCGTGACTCGCTGCGCGTGGCCATTGCTTCGGCCAGTGACAGCCTGTTGGCCTCGCGCCTGACGAAGGTGATGCGCGAGGTCATTGGGCTCGACGACACGAATGACCGCGGCCTGCGGGTGTTCGATGCCAGCAACTCGGCTCCGCTGCTGGGCTTCAACTTCAACGCGGGAGCTGGCATCGGCCAGACCATGTACTTCCCTTACGAGGTGACGGGTGCGGGTGCTGATGTGACCATGAGCATTCCGGCGCTGAATCCGGCCTCGGACATTGCCGCGCCGCAGGGCGCTACGCACTTCGAGGTAGTGTTTGCCGCTTCGGACCTGGACATGGAGACGCTGACCTTCACCAACGCCGTGGTAGCGGCTCCGCTGGGCATTCTGCCCATCAACAGCGCGGCCTTGGTCAACCAGTCGGTGGTGGCCACTTTCCCGGCGGCTCCGTCTGCGGCTAATCTGGTGGTGGGTGTGGTTGGCATCAACTTCTACCAGCAGATTAACGGCAAGTTCTATGCCCTCAATAACAACAGCACGAACCCGCTGGCCATTGAGTACGTGGCCTAGGCCTAAGCAAACCCGAAAAGATGGCCGGTCGGTAGCGGCTGGCCATTTTTCTTTCACTTCTTCATTCAACACATTATGGCACTTACGGCCTATCAAACCCAATTCAAGCGGCGCATGAAGCGCGCTATTCGTTTACGTGCCAAGGCCGACCAAAAGGCGCGGCGCTACACGCAGCTCCTGGCCGACGCCATCGGGGCGGCCGAAGACGCAGCCACGCAAATGAACGAACTCAACCAACTCTACAACGTGGACGTGAGCACCTACACGCTGCTGACTCAAGCGCTGCATGCCAACAGCGGGCAGGAAGTGCTGGTAGACCACCTAGCGCAGAGTACACCGGGCGAGGAATTGGTTATCTTCAATCAAATACCAGACGGCAACGGTGGGCAGGAACTGCCAGCTAACCCGCTGTTCGGGGAACTGGTGGCAGGTACGCCGATTTTGGCGCCGGCGCAGACTGCGAAGATTATCGCTCCGGAGAAGGATGCCGCGCCTGTGGATACGCAAGCACCGGAATCCCTGGGTTAGCATCTGCTCTATAATGACTGGCAAGGCCGGCTCCTCCTTGTGAGGGGCCGGCCTTTTCTCAGTGTAGGTGCTGACCGTATAACTGACTGACGTTTATGTCATCTGCTTCGTCGGTTGTGAAGCTCTGGCTGGTGATTTGGCAAACGTAGTGGTGGTAAGTGAAGGAGTATTCCTTGCCACGGTACTCCTCGGTTGCTGGTTCCTGGTGAAGAAGCGCATACCCGTCGGCGAAGGGGCTTTCAATCTGGCCGGCAACCATAGCTTGTGTTTGGATAGCGGTTTAAACTTGCCACAAGGGATGCTAAATTTCTACCAGTCCTCCATCCGTACGGGCGGCCCAGTGCCTTACAAATGGTGGTATCAATGATTTTGCAACAGCTTGTTGCAAAATTCAGCAACACACAGTTCTAGCTGTTCCGAAGCATTCGAGGACGAGGCGCAGGCTGGGTTTCGGCAAAGTAAATTTCATAGTACTCGTCGGCTACTGATTGCGGGTCGTTGTCGGCTGCTGATATGGCTTTGGTAAGGTCTCCGAATCGCAGTACTGTGGCATCGACAGGCACTAGTTCCCGAGTAATGAAGAAAGTATACTGTTCAGGCGTGAGGGGAGCAACAAGCTCGGTATTGGCGCCGGCTACACGCTGGCTGAAGCTGGTGAGGTAACTGAGTAGCTGGTGTTCGGAAAACGACTGATACAAGTAGCGCAGGCGACTGAAGTTTGCCGGGTATCGAAATTCCAGCCGCCCCTGTTCAGGGAAGCAAAGCAGAATACCCACATTCACTTGCTCCCCCAGGAATGGTGAATGCACATACTTAAGTAGATTAAAATAAATCATAAGCACTAAGTAAGCCTGACTGCGAATGGCCAACAGAGCTTTTTAGCAGGTGGGATGGAACTGCAAGAATATCACACCTCTTTCTCCGCTGCCAGCACAAACGAGGTTGGGTGGCTAGCGTGGTGGCTTTGGTATAGAAAGCGGCCTAGATAGCGGAATCCGGCACCAGGATGTTCTGCCTTGTTGAGGCGGTAAAACACTATTAGCTCATTTCCTTCATCCTGGTGGGTTAAAATAAGCTTATCCGTGCGGCCGCTCATCTGGCCTTGCCAGTGAAGCGTGTCACCATCTAGGCGGTCCTTGTACTGCGTTTGGTCTTGGCCTTTCTCTTCCGTCACAAAGAGCCAAACAGAGCGAGTGCCGCGGGGCTTGAAGACCCCTGTGTCCATCGTTTTGTCGATGATGTTGAACTTCTCACGCAGGTCTTGACGGGTGTAGACCTGCTGGGGAATGAGGTCGAGGGATGTGTACATGAAGCGGGGCTAGAACGGACAACGAATGCGGTGGGCCCGCAGTGCATCGCGGCTGGGGTGCTGCTTTGGGTCGGCAGGCAATGCTAGGGCGCGGCCAGCGAGCGGGGCGTACTCTGATGCGGTCAGCGTTGGCGAAATGACCACGGCTAAGCTTTCTGGGTCAACTGCCAGCAGCTGTAAATCGAAGAGCGTATGAATGTCAGCGCGCAGCAGCAAGCCGTTTTGGACGTGGTGGGTGGTAGGGCCCAGGTAGGGAATGATATGGGCCGCCTCCAAGATTGGCTCTACTTGGCAGCCAGTCACTGGGCACGTACCGCCATAGGCCTGGATGAGGCTATTTCGAAAGGCGGCTTGGCCGCGGCGGCGCACAATGCTGGCTAGCACCCATTCGCGCCCGTCGCGCACGGTGTCTGGATTGAAAGCCGCGCGCTTGTCTTGCTCGGCCTGTATCTGGTCCAAGCTGGGCATGCTGCCGCTGCGAGTGAGCAAGAATAGCGCAGGGTGAGAGCCGCTGTGCTGCTGATACTCGAAGCGACCTAAATAGCGAAATCCTGCGCCAGGGTATTGAGTGGCATTCTCGCGGTAGAAAACCAGTAGCTCCAGCCCGCGCAGCTCGTGCGTGATGACTAGCTGGTCGGTACGGCCGGCGGCCTGGCCGACCCATTGCAGCGTATCATCATCGAGCAGCTGAGTTGCGGGCTTGCCACCGCCCGGCTGCTGGGCGGTGACAAACAGCAATACAGAACTGTAGCCGCTGGGGCGACAAATACCGGTGTCAATTGTGGTGTCGCGTATTCCTAACAGTTGCCGTAGCTCAGCCCGGGTATAGGGCTGCTCTTGCGCTAGCTGCTCGGAAGCGAATTGAGAGAATGAAGTAGGCATCTTCCCTACTCGCTTGCTAGACGTACCATCTCTACGCCAGCGCTGGCGGGCACCCATACGCCTAGGGCAAAAGAGTGCTGGTCAGCAGCGCCTTCGACTTTTACCTTCAGCGTGTGAATCTGTAGGCTGAAATGCTCCTCGCTCTTAATCTCGGCGTCGCCGGGATAAGTGAGCTTACCAGCCCCCTTTTTCGGGTTGCGGCCCTGGAAAAGCTGCCGAACCTTGCCGTTAACTGCGCTACGCGTGCGCTCACGACTCGGTGACATCCGGTAGACCATCCCAGTAGCTCCTTGGTTGGTTATGCTGAATGTCTCGAGGCTATTGGCGAGCATTGCGAATGCGCTGGCATCGTCGGTGGAGAGGTAGCTGTAGCTGCGTAGCAACTCAACGATGGCTGCAAGCGGAACCTCAGCTACCGAATGTATCTGCTCCGGCGTGCGCTCTGCACTACCCTCATCAGTCTGCCAAGTAAATGCTTTGTTGCCGGTCAACTGCTTGATAGCAGATTTGTTGGATTGATATTCAGTGTCATTGCCGACGACGGCTCGGGTAGTAATCCAGCCGCCACCGAAGTGGTAGCGCTCGGTGTCGTCGCTGAGTACGGCTGGGCGCGTGAGCTGGGTGAGCGACGAAGGCAGCACAACACAGCGCTGAAAGTCGTTGAGCGGGTGCCCAGCGTCGAAGGGACCAAGGCGGTTACGCAGGTCAATCTCGTGCTGCACATAGTCGGCAAAAGCCCCGCGAACGTCGCGGGTTAGGTAGACTCGGCAAAGGTTCAAGAACTTTTCTTTGTAACCGAAGAAGCGGGCGCGCTGCTGAATGGTATCGGCGGTGCCGGTGCCGAGGCCGCGGGGCATATAAGTTACAGTCAAGCCTTCGACGGTAAAGCCTCGGTCCATAGCCTGGCCCCCCACGAGGATAAAGGAGTAGTGGTTGACCCAATCAATCTGCGGAGCGGAGCCGGGAGCGGCATTTAGCAAGCGAACTTGGGTGGACTGGATAGCATATTGCAGCATATCCAGGTGCTCATCGAAGGGCGCTACGTTGGTAAGCTGGCTATGCGCGGCGCGGAAATCCTCTTCCAACTCTAGTCGGTCGGGGTCGGTTTCAGGCTTGTTAAGCAGCCTTTCCCAGGAGGCTTTAATGTTTATAACCCAGTTGTAGTACACCTGATGAATGCCAGTGAGTTGCGAGGGATGCAGCATCATCGAGCGGTTATCTTCGCTAGAGTTTGTTGCATATCGCTCGGCTACGCCCAAGAAGAATATACGCATGGCCTCCAGCAGCGAGGCCGGAGGCTCGGAAAACTGGTGGTCGTTGCCATACACTTCGCCAGTAGGAATTGGCCGGACCAGCTTGTCAGTGATATCTGAAGCGAAGAAGCGCTCACCGCCGGTATAGCCGGTGCCGGGAGTGAGCAGCTTGATGAAATTAGGTGACAGGTCATCCTGCCGCTCGATGAACAAGGGCGCTTGTGGTGTAGCTGTGTACTGCACAAACGTGTGATGAGGTAGCGAGTCTTTGAGCTTCAGCAACTGTGCGTACACAGGGCTTTGCTTTTTGGCCTGCCCATTGGCGACGCGGCGGCGGTTGGGTCGGGCCTCGGTATTCATGCCGGCCTGGTCGGCTTCGTCGTCAACTATAAGGGTCGGAACTCCGCGCAACTCAGCGGCTAGCTGACCCATTACCTGCGTCAGGCTTTCGAGCCGCTTCTTGTTCTTCATGACTACGATAATAGCGGTTCGCTGCATCGCACGCGGAAGCTTCGTATTTCGATAGTCGTTGAGCGTGGCCCGAATGCCGTCTAGCCCATTAGAGACAGTAGGGTTGGGGATGATGCGCCACTCCCTTGAGTTGGCTCCGGCTAACTGTAAGTCTTGGGTCAGGCGCTTTATAGATTGCGCCACCAGTACACTCGTAGTCCCGGCCACCACGATGACAAGCTGATAGTCATTGTCACGCGCGAGGGCTATCAGCGACGTGAAAGACATGGTTTTGCCGCTCTGCACAAAGCCAAGAGCAAGGCCAGTCTCTGCGCTAGCATCGTCGGCAGGGTTGCCGCAAAGGCCCATTATCTGGCTTGTCTCCGCAATGAGCTTATCGGCGGCCTCGGCAGGCAGGCGTAGGTGGCTTTTTAGGCGGGCAGTCTGCTGGCCATGCTTAACGAGCCAGGTGGGTGGGGTAGATACGGTAGGAGTGGGCTCCATATTTGAATGGTGTGGAATGGTTTATAAACTAGGCTGAGCTAATACTTCACCCAAGAAGTCGAGGAGCAGCCCGGTTTTGGTAGCGCCGCCCTCGGCAGCAATGGTGCGAGCAATGGCAAGGCCAGCAGCTAGCTCTACCAGCATCTCTTCCGTGGTATGAGCAGCCAGCTTTTTGAAAAATGGGTGCGTCAAAGCAATGCGAACACCAAGATTGCGCTCGCCAGGAATAGACTTTGCCGCTTTGGGGATGAGGTGGTCACCCATCTCTAGCCACTCGCTGTGCGCATAGCTGGAGCTTAGCTCTACATGTACCTGCCAATGGGTGCCGTTGTGCTTTAGTCTATGCTGCTTAACAGGCGCTAGAGTCGGAAACAAGGAGCCTGTAGCAGCTTTAGCACCAAGATTGCCTGTGCCAAGCCCAGCGGCTGGCTGGGGTTTCGCAGGCGGAACTGTCCCATTACCATTGATGCCTGCTCCTAGGCCAGCGGTAGGGCTGCCACCAGGGGAGACGATGCTCGGAGGCTCAGGCTTGCTGCTACCATTGGTTTTAGGTGGGTTCTTGCGGTAATTCTCGGCTTGCCTAAGTAATGGCTTAGCAGGATTTGACAGCGCTTTTTCAAGCAGCGATAAAAACTCCTCCTCACAGCCCTCCCACTGAAACCCGTCTTTGGTGTGGCTCACTCCGAAGCCTTCTAGATGGAACTCCCCAAACAGACGCTGTGAGCGGTAGCTATTGCCGCGGCCAAACAATGCCTCGGGCCGGTACACCTCTTCGTAGCTGCCCACAATGACCCGTCCGCGCCGAAATAGCGAAAAGCCGGCTTCAGCGGTGGAACCTGTTTCGCGTATGGCAGCGAAGCCGCGGACTGTGCGGCCGCCAGCGCACTCAAACGAGACTTCTTGCAGCCAGCGAATAGAAGGGCCGCTAGGGTCGCTGTAGATGGCAGCCTCCAGCACATCGGGAACTGCGTAGCCTAGCTGCTCGCCGTTGACGGTGAGTACCAACTCGCCAGCCTGGATAAAAGCACGATAGATGCTGGCTAGGTGGCTTTTAATCTTGCCTGTTGTCCTTTTGTAGGGCGGGTCGAACACCTGCGCTAGCTTAATACCGGTGAAGTGCTCGCTGGATGGCGTGTCTGGAATCAGGGTGACATCAAGCTCTTGGATGTGGTTGCTGACTATGCTATCCACGTCGAACTTGATAAGGCGACTGACCGTCTCACCTAATGCTTTGGTCTTGATGCCCCACATAGGAGAAAACCAGCAGCTCGCAGCCTTCATGCCCATACCAAACTCCGATAATCCTTTGCGGTCGGGAGGAGGTGCAGCGACCTGCAGCGCCCGGTTCAGGTCACCTGCGCTGATGCCGGCGGCGTTGTCGAGAATGGTAATAATTTTCTGCGCAGAGTCAATCGTGATATCGACGCGCAACTTGTACGCCGGCCCGTCTGCCGCAATTAGCGCAGCCTTGTTTTTTATATAGCTGTCGATAGAGTTATCTACGTACTCCGCCAACGCATACCAAGGGCTGTAGTTGAGGTGACGCAGTACGGCCAATACGCCCACGTCAGGGCGGATATTAATCTTCTCACTCATGTAGGGGAATTCTCTATAGGGTAGCTAGCGCTAAGCTACCCTGAACTAAGGCAGGGTATAGCTTTTTGCGCTTTGGTTTTGGGGCAGGCTCTGCTATTTGAGTTGGCGATGAGTGGTCGATTAGGCGCTCAGCAATGCGCTTCACTACCTCGGCATTTACAGCATTGCCTAGCGCTCGGAAAGCAGCGGTATTATTCTCAGGTAGCTTGATACTGCCCAGGGACTGCAGCCGTGCTCCCTCGGAGGCGGTAATGTAGCGGCCCAGCCAGCCAATTACGGGCACCTGAGTTCGAGTAGAAGAGACAAGGGCGGGAAAGTAATTTGGCCGCTTGACGCGAATGCCAGAGGGGCGAAACTGCAGGATTAGCTGGTCGAGCTGGCGCACGGAGCCCTTGCAGTTCCACTCAAACTTCTGCCAGCTAAAAGGGAGCTTGCGTATCTTCTTCATCACCGGCTTTAGCTCCTTCTCATACTTCTTAAAGAATGCGCGGTTATCACGGATAAACTGCTGCTTCCAGGGCGGAAATAGCTCATCTGGCTGGGCGTAAGTAGGAATGCGCTTCAGCCGCTTCGAGCCTTTTAGCTTCTTTAGACGCTTGCCGAAGGAGCCCCGGTACTCAGCTAGCTGCTTCTTGGTGAGCATCTTCGGCACCTTTTCGACGTAAGGGTAATTCGCCTTGTACTCGGTGGCCCAAATTGGAAATGAAGGCAAGGGAGCATCTGGCGGCAGGCAATCCAGAAACTCTTGCCATACAGCTACTGCTTCAGCCTCACGGTCCGTAAAGTCACGCCAATTGGCTTGGCGAGGACCCTCGTCCAGAACGGTTCGCACCGACATGTTTTCGTGGCTCTCGGGCTGTGGCCAATTAAAGCAACTGAGCCCCCATTTGTCCTCCCGTACCGCAACAATAAACATTCGCTGCCTAAGCTGTGGCACCCCAAACTGATGCGGCGAGAGAATCTTGTGGTCGACTTCGTATCCAGCAGCCTTTAGCTCGGCCTTGATGACGCGCCAGGTATTCTGGCTATCGTGCTTGAGTAGGTTGGCGACGTTCTCGAGAAGTAGATAAGTAGGCTTGTGATGCTTGACGATGCGCAGAATCTCATAGAATAGGTTTCCGCGCACTTTGTCGTTTAGCCCCTCCTGGGAGCCAGCTTTGGAGAATGGCTGACAAGGAAAGCCGGCACAGAGAAAGTCATGGCTAGGAATCTCCTCATTACTGACATGATTAATATCCCCGCGCACATACTTTTCTTCCAAGCCGTAATTTTCTTGATAAAGCGCCCGAAGGTCTTTATTCAATTCGGAAGCGAAGACGCACTTCATGCCAAGCCGCTCTAGCCCGACGTGAAATCCGCCTAAACCGGCAAATAAATCAATGAATTTCAGCATTTTATTAGCTAGTCTTGAACAGCTAGCAGAGCTTTTATTTGTTGAACAGCCTCGCTGAGCGAGGATTTAACTTGACACTCCCAAACCGTGTGAACCCGCCAGCCTAGCTCAGTGAGCTTGTCGGCGTTCGTAGCGTCGCGCCGACTATTTCCGGCTAGCTTCTCGCTCCAGTATGTAGCGTTGTGGCGTGGGCGCGCAATGGCGCAGATGGGGCAGCTATGCCAGTAGCAGCCGTGGACAAATACGATTAGCCGCTGAGCAGTGAACACTAAGTCGGGCTTACCCGGCAAGTCCTTGCGATGAAGCCGGTAGCCTCTCGCGCCGGCTTGCCAAAGTGCCTTGCGGAGCAGTAGCTCAGGTTTAGAGTCCTTGGCTTTATTCCCCTGCATCGTCTTGGTGACGGCCTGGGACTTGGGCATTGGGTAGCCACTCTCGGGGACTCTAAATTTGATGGCCACTTAATTCTTTCTCCTTTGAAGCTACATCTGATTGTTTAGCCAGACGCTATTGATTTTAGCATAGCTACTCTAGTTACAAAGCTAGCCTGATTGGTGCAAGCTTACAAGATTATTAAATCAGCGGCTCGGGCAAGCATAGCGGCGCAACAGCGCCGTGTACTTCTTGCGGCCCTGCTCAATGAATCCGGGCGTAGCGGTGGCGTCGAAGAGCCAAACAGCGTGAGGGGCCTTCTTCTGAACGCCGATGATGAGAAAGCGGGTGGCACTCAGGGCATCGAGGTATAGGGCGGCTTGGCGGTCGTAGTCGTACTGCTCGGCGCTGGCCAGGAAGTGCGGGAGGTCGGGGCAGCTGGTGGTTTTGAAGTCGATGAGCGTGGTACGGCGGCCGGCGGGGCTAACCACTACCAGGTCGGGGCGAATCTTGACCTGCACGCCGGTAGCGGTGTGCGTGGCCGTGTGGGTCAGCTCGGCGGTGCCGCGGTACAGAACGTCGCGGCAGTAGCGGTGGCGGCGCACCTGACGGGCCAGCTGCTCCAGCTGCTGCCAGGGGCATTTCTCTTGGGTGCGGGCGTAAGTAGCGGGTTCGAGCGTGGCGCTGTGGAAATGGGAGCCAAAGGCCAGAGCCTGGGGGTTGGGCTTGCGCAGCTGGCCTAATATCCGGGCCTTCAATTCGGAGAGGTCGGTATTGGAGACGTGAGGCAGGGCGCGGTGCTGCTCCTGGGTCAGGCCGGGGTATGACGTGAGGTCGTGAAACATGGCAATGCTGAAAATATTGGATGAATGGGTAGCCAAGTGGCCCCCACGGCGGGCGCCGTGGGGGCCGGGGCATCAGGCGGCCTGCGCAAGGGGTACTGTTTCGGCAGCGGCTGGCTCCGGGCTTTGCGGGTCGTCCTCGGTGGGCACGATATAGCCGTGCTGGATGCGCATATCAGCAGCCCCGGTGTAGGTTTCGGCGCGCCAGATGGCAAAGTCGCGGGCGAAGTCGCGGCGGGCGGCTACCTCGGCCGCGTCGGCAGTCTCGTAGCTGAACTGGGCGATGTAGTAGGTGGCCGTCTTGCCGTCCTTGGTGGTCTGCTTCTTCTCGGCCGTGACCTTTACCGTCACGTCGGCCAGGGTCAGGTCGTCGTAAAACAGCGGCTCAATGAGGCGGTACAGGTTTTCGACGCTGTAGCCGTGGAAGAGCACGGCGCAGATGGCGCCTTTGTCGTCAGCAAAAAACAGCTCGGCCCACAGCTTGCGGCCCATGTTCAGGATATCATCCTGGAACACGCGCCAGGCCACCGGAATAAAGGAAAGCGAGCTGCCGAGCGGCGTGATTCCGCCGATGTTGAACTGGCCAGCCTTGGCATCGAAGCGCACTTGGCGCGGGTGGCCGGGCAGGTAGCGAAAGCGCGAGACCTGGGCCAGCTCGCCGGTGGCCTCGTTCAGCTTCTCGGTGAGGTAGGCGGGCACGGCAGTAGCGGGGCCGCTAAGCGTGAACACGGGAGCCTCGGGGGCGGTGGTGGGTGCGGCACCTGCTTCGGTGGTGGCGGTGCGCTGAGCTTTTACTTTGGTGGACATGATGGGAAATGGTTGGGGGGTTGGAAATGAAAAAGGTGGGGCCTGTTGGCGGCCGGCCCCGTCGCCGTGTGTGTGCTATCTGAATTGCTTGTCGTGGCAGAGGACGGCACGGCCCACGATGGAATCATGGCCGCGGGCCGCGGGCTGGTGCTGGTACCACAGGTAGGTCGCCAGCAGATTGAGGTAGGCCGGGTGGCGGAACTTGCCCTCGTCGTCGATTATCAAAATCAACTCGGGGGTGAGGCGGATGACATCGACCAGGCGGCAATCCAGCAGCGTGTACAATTCGGCCAGCTTGAAGCTGCGGCCGTTGGCGGGGCTGACCGGCTGCGGCTGGGCGCTGTGCGGGTCGAGCAAATGAGGCTGGTAGGAAGTAGCAGATTTGGACATGATGGAGGCTGTTTTAAGGGGCCGCCTGAACCGGGCGGCCCTGGTGAAAAAATGGATGAGGCGGGCGGCTAGTAGCCTTCGACCTCGAAAATCATCTGCTCGTACTCGCCATCTTCCCACCCTTGCTGCTCCTGCTCGTGGTAGTAGTGGGCCTGGCGCTCCCATTCCTCTTGCTGCTCGTAATAGGTGGCCTGGGCCTCATCAGCGGCCATTTCGTCGCCGCTTAGGCCGTTCAGCTCGGCCTCGGTTGGTTCGTATTGCATGACGTGTGGGAGTTAGTGGCCCGCGCCGGTGCGGGCGCGGGCCTGGTGGCTAGAAAAGTGGATAGCGGGCGCGGGCAGCCTGTAAGGCAGCGCCGGCGGGGCTGGCGTGGTAGGCCGCGGCGGCGGCGGCATAGGCGGCGCGGGCCTCGCGGTAGCGGATGATGGCGGCGCGCAGCCGGGCGAAGCGGCCAGCCTGGGAACGGTAGTCGTCGCGCAGCGCATACTTGGCGGCGCGGGCATCGAACATGGCCGAATGGGCGCGGGCCAGCGCGGCGGTGGCAGCTACGGCAGCCGGCGAAACGGGCGCTGGTGCTGGCCTGGGGGTGGCGGGTGGCCGGGGTGGATACTTGGCGGCTAGCCGGGCAAGGGTGGCGTGAAGGGCCGCCAGCTTGCCGGCAGCCGCACCCACGACGGGCGCGGCTGGGGCAATGGCGACGCTAGGCATGAGCGGGGACGCCGGCAAACTCATCCTCGGCTTTCATCACCTCCCACACGGCCCCGAAGGCATAGCCGGGGTGGGCAGCGCGCATGGAGCGGAACGCCTCGCGCAGGGCGTGAAACGGGCACTTGCCGGTGCCTTTAAAATCCGGGCGGGGCTGCCCTTCGGCGGGCTGCTGGGCCAGCTTGAGGCTGATATACCAGGAGGTGCCGCCCTGGTCGTAAGTGGCGGAGGACTGTGAGACCCAAATGCCGGCGAATGGGCAGAGGGCGGGGCCTTTCCAGGCGGCAGCAGCGAGCTGCAAAAGTTGGTTGGGTTGCATGGCTGTATGTGTTAGCCGTGGGTGCCCCGTGCCGTAGGCCTCCGGGTAGGGCGAGCGTCCGGGCCTCTCCCGGACTACATACTAAAGATACAAACTAAATGTTTGTAAACAAAACAATACGCAACCAATGTGTAGAATAATTTACTGTTTTTTTAAGCGCCGACGTGCTGATAAAATCATATTTTACAACCAGTGGGACAGGGTAGGTGCCGGAAATATGGGCGCGGCCGACCAGGCAAACCTAAATGCCTTTAAGCTCGGGTTTGGGGACGGCAGACCCCAATGGATACCCGGCGGAGCCGGCCTTGTGAGGGGGTAGTGGCCGACCAGCGGGAGGCTGCGGAGGCCGAGGAAGATGACCGGGCTTTGTTCAGCCGGGGCATAGATGCGGGGGCTTGGGGCACTCCCCAATGAGACACTCCGCGGAGCGGGCCTTGCTTCTGCCTGCGTGGCCTGAACGCAAACTTTGCCCGCAGGCGGCGGGCATTTTTCAGCCTGCGGCCTGCACCGGTTTTAGGGGAGCCAGCGGGCGGCGTGGGGCCTTTTTCTGGCCCTGCGCGGCACGGTGGCGGGGCAAGCCGGGCGAACGTAGCGCAGTGGGCGCAGCATCGCAGAGCCCACGGAGAAGAGTTGAGCCGGGCGGTGCGGTGGGTTGGCGGTAGCGGAGGCTGGCCGCACGAAGCGCCCGGAGCCCGGAGCAAGCGGAGGGAGGAACGACGTCAGGAGAGACGGCCGTAGCGCCGCGTAGGCGAAGGAAGCGGAGAGAGGCGGGCCGGAGCGTGGGACGATTGAGCCGAGAGAATCAGCGGGGCCGCTGGTGGCGGAAGTGTCGCGCTAAGGATGGTAGCCAAGCGACCAGAGGGAACTGCCTGCAGGGCCGGAGCGAAGCGCAGTGGCGGACAGCCTGGCCCGGAGGGAGCGCCCAAATAAGTACAATCAGGTGTGAAGTACAGCAGTCAAACAATGTTGCAAATTGTAACGTAAATTTGCGAAAAGCATTTTTACGCTCACTAAAACTTCGCATTATGTTTGGCAGCACGAAGGTCGGCCACATGGCCCAGATACTCAGCACGGCGCTGTTGGGGCAAGTCGCGGGAAACGAGCTGGTGCCGCCCGACCCGGACAAGATTGAGAGCTACGGGCACCTTATCATCCAAGTGCTGGTGGGCATCGTGACCATCTGGGCTACGATACGCAAGGCGCTGCAGAAGCCGGAAACGGTGGTGAAAGGGCCGGCGGTGGTGTTACCCCCTTTGCCTGTGGACGATGGTCGGGCTGAATAAGGAGCAGGCGGGCCGGCAAGCGCTCCGACTGGCGGGTGTGCGCGTGGAGCTGCGGGCGGCGTTTGCGCGGGCGCTGCTGGCCTGGGCGGCGCGGCCGGAGCTGGCGCGGCTGGGGCGTCCGATTGTGACGGAGGGGTACCGCAGCCCAGCTGCGCAGGACGCGCTATACGAGCAAGGGCGCACGAAGCCGGGGAACGTGGTGACGTACAAGCGGGGTGGCGAGAGCAAGCACAATGCGGTGCCGGCGCGGGCCCTGGATGTGGCCTTTCTGCTGAGCAACGGGCAGGTGAGTTGGTCGGCTAAACTGCTGACGAAGTTTGCGCAACTGATGAAGGCGGCCGATGCGCGGGTAGGCTGGGGCGGAGACTGGCCGAAGTTCAAGGACCGGCCGCACTTTGAGGTGTAGCTGCTTATTAAGCAGACCTGATGTTGAGCATGAGCTTCCATTTGCTTTGCGCATTTTCATGTCTACTAAATGCTACTGCCAAAGTTCATGATGGGGCCGTTGCTATTATGCTACCTTCGTGTTAGTGATAGTCGGGGGTGGCTTACACTTGTGTATTGCCTTCCACACTTCTATTAATGCAACTTAGTTCTATGGCAAAGCTGGCTTCCGAGGTAAAATCCCC
The DNA here is from genome assembly GCF_039539585.1 of Hymenobacter glaciei. Taxonomy (NCBI): domain Bacteria; kingdom Pseudomonadati; phylum Bacteroidota; class Cytophagia; order Cytophagales; family Hymenobacteraceae; genus Hymenobacter; species Hymenobacter glaciei. The sequence goes on from NZ_BAABDK010000010.1 coordinate 86,959, forward strand.
TGCAGGGGCAGGACGTAAACGTCCGCAACTCAACATACCGATTAGTAGGCTTGAAGTGGACCCTTTGAATCCACGCATTAGTGATGATATTAAGGGCGGGACACAGATAGACATCCTGAAGGTACTCTACGAAGAGTTCGACTTGGAAGAAGTTGCTTACTCTATGGCAGCGAATGGCTATTTTGATGAGGAGCCTATTGTTGTTGTGCCCAAAAAGCTGCCCAAAGGCTTTTCTGTTAATAAATTTCCTACAATCGAGGCCCAACAAATTGAATTTGAAAGGCTAATCAAGGATGAGGAACTAAGCTTTGTCGTAGTTGAGGGCAATAGGCGAACGGCCACTGCTAAGCTTCTGCTTGATGGGAAACTTAGAAATACGGTTGGTGTCGACGACGACTTTCCTTCTCCGGCTACGACAAAAATCGCAGGAGACCTAAGTATAATACCCGCCATCCTCTACATGAATAGGGATGAAGTATCACCTTATCTAGGAGTTAGGCATATTATTGGGACCAAGCGGTGGCAGGCCTATGCAATAGCTAAATACATTGCCAAATACATTGAGAATCCAATATTTGCAAAAATCCCGCTCAAGCAAAGAATTAAAAATATACAAGAGCAGATTGGCGACAGAAGTGATGTCATACGCGACCAGTACATCAGCTACAAGTTGCTGGAACAGGCACAGGAAGAACCTGAGATTAATGCTAAGCCGGTAAAAAGTAAATTTTCTCTAGTTGGAGTTGCACTTGGCTCTCCAGCAATTAGAGAATATATTGGGTTGCCCGCATTGAGGCTGGTGGACTTAAGCAAGCCCACTGTTCCTACTGATAAAGTAGAAAATCTGGTAAGGCTGTTTCTTTGGATTTTTGGAAATGGCAGGGATAAAAGCCCCTTACTTACTGATTCTCGAAAAATCAGTAGCCGACTTGCTCCAGTGTTGGCTAGCGAGGAAGCAACTAGATTTTTAGTTAAAAACTCTGATTCAGAGTCAGCTCTAGATACAGCCTATGAGATGAGCGATGGCGAAAAAGCCTATGTCACAAGAAAACTAGAGGGGGCGGCGAAAAGTATTTCGGTGTCGATAAGCTACGCTTACAAGTACAAAAACGATAAAGACATTGCACTAGCGATAAAAGAATGCAGTGAAGCTATTGAGGCACTAAAAAACTCAATACGTTAAATGCTACGGATTCCAACTTATACCTCTTCGGCTATTATTGCTGATTGGATTGAACTCTATGTGATTGTGGAGGGGAAATCAATCTCTAAGTCCAAACTCCTCTCGAAAATACTAGCTCAGCATAATGCCAATGATGAAGCGGCAGTTGACTCTGCATTAAGCGAACTCGAGAGAAGAGCTAGGCTTTACGGCGCATACTCTTTCTATGCTGTCAACGGCACTGTCGTAAGCTTGAGTAGAACTGTTAAGTGGCGAAATCATCCTGAATATGTAATGTGCCTTATCTACTCCGCCCTCGGAGTAGTGAAGACGAACGATGGTGGCACTAAGCTATTTGAGCGCCTGTCTGCTGCCGCGCTACAGACTTACTTAGGTGGTGTAGTTAGAATATTAGGGCACCCAGCGAGCATGAGCCTTAAGCAGCAACTCACAAGCTTAGCGACTGAGTGCTTCGAGGAAATAGGCTTACCTCCACGGACGTATGATAAGGACCGTGGAGTTGATGTAGTTGGCTGGAAGCCACTACAGGACGGCCGCAGCTCACAAGTTTTTGTTTTGCTTCAATGCGCAGCAGGTAAGCATGCGGCCACGAAAAAACCCATTAGGCAAGACCATTGGAGTCGTTTCGTATTATGGGGAAATCGTACAATTCCAGGTATGTCGCTGCCAAAAACCGTTAGTGAAGGCGATTGGTCTAAAATGACTGACGAATTTGATTTGATATTGGACAGACCCCGGTTACTTTGGTTAACTGAGACGTCTAATAGCCACGATATTAAGCTCCGACAAAGCATTGTTCGCTGGTGTAAAGAACAACTCTAATCCATAGCGGTAGAGTGTTGAATAGGGTTGCCAGTGCCAAGCAGCCAAAACCATACAACGTCAACTTGTCTTGATATTAGGGACATGCTAACTTATGCTACTCTAATGACGGCCATCCTCTACCTCCCTCAACAGCCACCGCGGGTCGTGCCGACTGACGGACTTTGTATGCCCGACCCAAAAACGGGCTTTGCGCGGGTAACGGAACAAGTGCCGGCGCTGCTGGGCTGCAGGCCGGAGTTGGTGGACGTGCTGGCCTGCGGGCCGGAGTACGTGGCATACTCCGTGTTCGACTGCGAGGGTGAAACCAACCAAGCCGCAATGGCGGCCGTGGCGGCAGTTACGGGGGTGGCGTTTAAAGCTGAGGATGAAGACGCTGTGTTACGTGGGGCAGTGCTTGTAGTGAGTGGACACAAAGAAGACATCTATTAAAAAGTGAGCAGCTACTAAAATGCTTTTTTATGCTGAGTGGAGTGGTCTTTTTCCTTAAACAGTTAGATGGGCCACTCGCACGGTGGGTTGGCTATATCTATTGCCCTGCTCTAAAGCGGCCGTTTTTTGTGAATGAGCAACGAATGGTCAAAGGGGCTACACAGCCTGTATTGGGAGCAGTAGTAGATTTCAAGGAGGGCGCAACTCAAGAGGGCAAAGAGTTCGCAGCTGCTTCCTCTGTGCGGGAAAGTGTTACTTCTTATGACTCTGCCGAGCCGTTGATTTCTTTAGACACTATTGCTTCCATCTACCGACTTACACCGCAACTTATTAGGGCTAGAATAGAAAACAAATTCCCGTCGCTACATGAAGAAGGAGGTGAAATTCTGGTTTCCATTGCACAAATCAAAGCTTTAGCCAGTTGGTCGACAAATAGCATAAGTGTAAAGAAAACTGAGGCTAAACCACTGGGTCCACCTGACGACCAGCTACGATTCGGACAGTTAGTGAGGCATGAGTTTGACCGGGGTTTTGGCTTTGTTAAAGAGCAAGGGAAAGGCAAGGCTGAATTTTTTGCACATGTCAAGACTTTAAAGTTCGAGCCCAATCTCAACGATTGGCTAGTATTCGCGGTAGGAGCAGACGGCCGAGTTTCGTGGGCGCGAAAGCCCGCACAAGCTTTACCTTGGCTACGAAGGAGCTACACTACATTTAGTGTGGCCGCGTTGGATGAATTATTTCAACTAGGGGAACAAGAACTCGCCGAAGAAGTCTTGGCCTTCCGCATCGAGCGGATTTTGACAGCGAAGGCAGAAGCGCATGTGCCAAATGGAGAAGGACTGTTGGAAAAAGTCCAGAGGTTTTTACCTCAAAACCTAAGCTATGCCTACGAGCGGCTGATTGTAGATTTAGAGGGTATAGGCAAATTGCGATTGTGGGGACGATTCGGAAATGCGGCAGACGCACCATTTTTCATAGCGACGCTAGATGATGCTTATCAAAGGACGCTGAATCAACAGGCGGCTGAAATGCCTCGCGAGGAAATGTTGGGCTTGCTTGACCTTGGCAGACAACAGGCTAATGCTGAAGCAGTAGTACAGGCATGGTGGCCAACCCACAAAATTGAGGGAATGGCAGAGGCAGAGCGAGTTGAGGCGTGTATCTCACTCTTCAAGTGGCTGCGCGAATGGTATGAGTTTCTTTCGGTTTGCGACCTAACACCTTCTGGACGTACTTCCTGTATGGAACGCTGGCGAGTGCTATCTAACGCGCTACGCGCACATTTCGCACTGGTGGGGGGCGTTAAGCTTGGGGCCTCGATATATGAAGCAAATGGCATGCTGCTGCCTGTTCCTGAGCTGGTTCAGGAGAAAGCAGACCAGCTTCCTAAAAGTGTGTTATTGGAGTTAGTCCGGGACGGTGGAGAAGTAGGCTACTTGGCACTGGGTGTGGCATTGCGACGGTTGGGGAACGTAGATACAGAGGTTAAATACGAGAGCCTGCGTGAGTGGCTCAACAGAATCAAGCCTCTACAGACGGACAACCCTGAATGGATGAAGTCAGTGATGGTGGCGGTAGATAAAGCTTGCTCATCGGTATACCGCTTGAACCTATGGAACGCAGGATTTCTTCCCGATTTAGATTGGCAAGAGATTACAGGCTGTCTAGAGATAGAATCCGCTCGAATAGTAGCGTTTGACGGCAACAACAAAGACATTTTGAGGTTGGCGGCGGCGCACCGCGTAATAAATCTGGAATTACTGGATTCGACCACTGCTTACAGTTATGTACTTAATTTTCTAAATCAACTAAGCGGGAAGTACCCTGTTAACATACGTGTCGTCTGGAATCCTAACGGGTGGAAGTGGCAAAAAGCGCCGCTAAATCAAGCGTCTTTCGCTGCTTTAGTGAAAAGTATCTTGGATGGAGGTGATACTCAATTGCAACACTATCTGTGGCGGGCAGGGGCTATTGAAACGCCTGCATACGGCCACATTTATGATGAGATTAACCGCTGCGCCGATGGATTCGATAGAAGTAGTGATGAAGCTGCTTGGATACCCGGCCATGAGTTGATAAAGTCGCTAAATGAAACAGGCCGACTGGCGTTTCTGGACTGGATGCTTAATAAAGGCCACATTAAGCAGGTGTCAGGCTGGAACGACAAGCTTCTACATAGCTGGCTTACAAATCTGCCAGATACTCAGGAGAAGCAGGAGACTTGGAACCGCTTGTTAACCGCGCTGACTACGCCCGCCATGTTGAAGCTATGGCTGGCCGATGTTGTGGAGCACTACGACTTCGAGGCCTACCGGCTTTTGGTATTTACGCTCCCACCAGCTGACCAAATACTTTTTCTGCGCAAGACATTCAAATTGCTAGCTGCTGAGGATTTGCAGTTGACGGCAAATCAGTTGAATGGTATCGTCAGATACAGTCGTAGCGAATTAGGCGGGGGGCCAGCCTTGGACTATTCGCTTGATTTGGCCCTGACAGTACTTAATTTATTGGCCAAAGATGGAGCGTTGCCAACCGAGAAGGATATAGTTGAGGTTGTCTGTCGCTACATCAGGGAAGACACGACTTCCTTGACCCTTATAGGAAAGGCTCTATTTGCTCCGTGCTTAGGGCGTTCCGAAGTAGAAAAAAAACGTGCGCCGAGCAAAGATGTCGTGAAAGGCCGGATAGGGGAAATTGAGTACCCGGCATCAACCGATAAAAAGACGGTCTTCGTAGATGGCGTCGCACTCAGCGTTGTTGACAACAAGGTTGAGTTGTTCGGGGATGCTTGGCCTGTCAGCTGGAATGTTAAGTTTGGATATGATTACTCCCCGGGCGATAACAACATTGACCTTAAGCCAGCTGCCATCAGCCTTTGTGAGGGCCGGTTAGCTTACAAGCCGGATACTGACTCACAATTACCCATTTGGTGGTGTTGCAATCGTCCATGCTTCAAGCCTAATCAAGATGGAAGAGCAACAGAAGACTGGCAACAGTTCACGTTAGTGGACTTTATAAATATTTTGAAATTGCCATTTGATGCCCATGCATACTACAGCTTCGTAGGCTTGATAAATCGAGTTAACAGGCTGCTGACACGTTTGCAGTGTCGGTGCTGCAACCACATTTTGCGTCCTGTTGGTCAATCGGACTTCAATTTTTACCGGGCTAATCGTTTCAGATGCACGAACCGAGAATGTGAGATTAAGGGGATAGAGGTCTACTTAAGTCACTGTCTGAACGGCTATTGCATGAGCGTAATAGACAGCAGGGATTCTAGTAGGTGTTCATACAGAACTGAGGGTAGTCCGGACAAAGAGGGTATGTACGTCTGCGCGAACTGCGGAGGTTGCTGCTCAAAGCAAGCACTGGTCCGTCGAAAAGAAAACCTGGAAAAAGTATACCCGCCCGAGATGCTAACCACTCACGCGCAATACCATTTGATTGCCGAAAATTTAGCCAAGAGGCTTTACCATTGGGAACGAATGCGCGTCTTTTGCTATAAATGCACAAAGCCCATGCAGCAACGGCACCAGCAGGCCAATTACACTTGTTCTGACTGTAAGGTTGAATACGGGCGAGACGTGGTGCATATTGAAGTTGCCAGACGAAAGAGCCTGACTGAGGAAGACGCTTGAACCAACTAAAATGGCGCTATATGCTTCCACTGCTTAAGTAGTTGCCGGAATTGCAGGAGCAAAGGCTCACAAAACCATTGAATGATTTTGCTACAGTCACAGCAATTCGTAGCAGGTGCCAGGGAACAGCTTAATTGAGATTAGCGGATAGTAAATCGCTAAATACGCCGCGACGCAGGTTGCAGGCGGCAATGAGTTCGTCGGTGGCGCCGTTTCGGTGCTTGGCAATGTCGAACAGGATGGTGTCAGCTGTGGGGGTGCCGTCTTCGTACTCGGCGATTTTGTAGTATTCGCCGCGCCAGAGGAAGATGATGCAGTCGGCATCCTGCTCTAGGCTGCCGGACTCGCGTAGGTCGGAAAGCATGGGGCGCTTCTCTCCGCCACGTTTTTCCACGTCGCGGGAGAGCTGGGAGAGGGCGATGACGGGGGCATTTAGCTCTTTAGCCAACTCTTTCAGGCTGCGGCTGATGCTGCCTACTTCCTGCTCACGGTTGCCTTTGGTGTCACCGCGCATGAGTTGAATGTAGTCGACCAGGACCAGGTGCAGGGGCTGCTGGGCGTGGAGGCGGGCGCACTTGGCGCGCAGCTGCTGAATGGTGAGGCCGGGGGTATCGTCGATGTAAAGCTGGTGGCCGTGGGACTGGAGGCGTTGGGCCTGCTGGCGGACGTGGGCTACCTGTTCGAGGCCACCGGGGAGGTTGCCGCGGCGCAGGTCGGAATTGCTGTAGCCGGGGACTTCGCTGGCTACCAGGCGCTGCATGAGTTGCAGGGTGGGCATTTCGAGGCTGAAGACGGCGGTATGGTGGCCGTGGTCGAGGGCGGCGGTGCGGGCGAAGTGGAGCAAAGCGGCGGTTTTGCCCATCCCGGGCCGGGCGGCGAGGATGATGAGGTCGCCGGGCTGCCAGCCGCCGGTGAGGCCATCGAGTTGGGTGAGGCCGGTGGGGATGCCGGTAAGGCCTTGCTGTTGCACGGCGTGGGCAAGGTGGTCGAAGGTGGCCGGGAAAGCGGCGGCGGCCGTCTGGCCGGGGCGGGTTTCGAGGGCGCGGTGAAGCGTGGTGAGGTGGGTTTGGGCGTCGGTGAGCAGGGCCAGCGGGTCGCGACTGTCGTCGTAGGCGTGGGCCGTTAGCTCGGTGCCGGCGCGGATGATGACGCGGCGGGCGTGCTGCTCCTGCAGGATGCGGCAGTGCGTATCGAGGTGGGCAGCGGAGTTGATGCGCTGGGTGAGCTGAGCCAGGAAGATGGCGCCGCCGGTGCGTTTGAGGGTGCCGCGCACGCGCAGGTGCTGGGCTACGGTAAGCAAGTCGGCGTGGCTGCCTTGCTGCACGAGGTCACGGATGGCCAGGTACACCTGCTGGTGGGCGGCGGAGTAGAATACTTCCTCGGTGGTGAGTGTGACCAGCAGGGTGCGCTGGGCATGGGCTTCGAGCAGGGCCGCGCCGAGTACGGCGGCTTCCAGTTCCAGGGCCTGGGGCGGCAGATGCCCACCAGTGGGCGCGGAAACAGTGGGACGAACGGATGCACTGAACTTGGACGGTTGCATGGACGGCATGGTGAGTTAGCTCCACCGGGCGGGGTCGGCGGGTTTGGGGGCGGTGCGGGCGCGGGCCGGGGGCGCGGCCTGGCCGGTGCCGGACAGGCCGGCGGCCTGGAACTGGGGTCGGCGGCGCATCCAGCCCCGGAACGAGGCGCGCCAGTCGGCCATGGGGGTTTTGCCGCTCACGCGCCAGCCGTTGCTGGCGTAGTGGTCGCAGAAGGCGGCGGCCTCTGCTTGGGCGTCGGGGCTGTTGGGATGCAGAACGGCAGCGAAGGCCTGCACCTCGGCCAGCGTGGGCACGACGGCCTTTCTGCGGTTATCGGCAGGTTTGCTCTTTACCTCCTCAGCTAAACTTTCAATCTTGGGAGCGGGCGGGGCGGCGTCAGCCGCCTCTCTCTTTTCTTTTGAAGTTGTAATTGAAGATGAAAATGAAGGGGTTGGAATTTGCTTATCCCCGGTGGTTGGCGTTTGGTTGGGAGTTTGGTTAAGCAAAAGCGGATTTCCGCCCTTTTTGCCCGCGGCAGTACGCACCCGACGCAGGATTTCATCCTTGACCATGCGGCGGCAGAACAGCGCGCCGTCGGACTCGCGGCGGCTGGCGACGCCGAAGTCCAGCAGGGTGGTTAGAATTTGGTTGGCACTTTGGTTATCCAAACCGAGGCGGCGGGCAATGACGGCATCGGGCATGGGGGCGCCGTTGACGAGCAGCACGCCGCGCTCGTCGCTGTCGTGCATCATCAACAGCAGCTCGAACCAGGCCCCGCGCTGCGCGAGGTCGAGGGCCTGGACGCCCTGGTCCTTGTGCCAGTCGCCGGGGTAGAATTGGATAGCCGGAAGTTTCATGCGCGCGTCAGGGTGGGCACATATTGGATGGGGACGGTCTCAGTGGGCTGGCCAAAGAGGTTGAGTTGGCGGTAGTCGGTGCATTTGCCGCGTAGGGCTGCTTCAACTTCGTTTAAGGCCGTGGCCAGGGTGGTTTCCAACAGGCCGGTGTAGGGGTAGCTGCCCTGCTCGTCATCGAATGACTGGTAGGGGGTGGTCAGGTTGAGCACCCGGCCGGCGGTTAGCTCACGCTGGCCAATGAGGGTGACACCGCTTTGGTGGCGGCCCATGGAAAATCCGGTGACGGTGAAGGGCTCGAATAGTGCGGGTAGCTCTTCGGATTCGTCGGGCCAGAAGTCGGGCGTCTCAATCAGCTGCTCGGCCAGCAGGCACAGGTGGGGCACCAGGCGGCTCAGGGCGTGGGTCAGGTCGGGGTGAACCTGCTCGGCGCAGGTGAGAGCGAAGGCGCGAGGTGGGGCCTCGGCATTGCGCTGCTCAGTGAATTCGCAGGTCAGCTGCTGGTCTTTGACTCTGACCCTCAGAATCGTGATGACGGAAGTAGTGGCTTCCGGGCTGTAGGGGTTGGCTCCGGCAGGGCCGACGATTGGGAGTAGCTGCGACATAAGGGAACAGGGATTTAGGCGGCCGAATTTGGCTGCTGGTTGCTGGTGATGGAATTGCAGGAAGGGCTACTGCTGGAAGCGGGAGGGGCGACCGCGCTTGACGCGGGCACCGGGGGCGGCTACCGGCTCGGCGTCGGTGCGGTTGCGGCGCTGCCAGTCGTGGATTTGCGAGAGGAGAATCCGGTCGCCGCGGCTGGACTCGCCGGGCATGTAGTGCAGGCGGCGCGGGTGGTAGTCGGGCAGGCGCATGTAGTCGCGCAGCGTTTCGGGGTGCAGGTCGAGCAGCCCGGCGGCGCGGGGTACAGCGTAGGCCGGGTCAGGAGCGGGCGTGGTGTCGATTTGGCGGCGGGCCTCGGCGGCACAGGCGCGCTCAAGCGACTCGCGTACCCACTCGTGGTTGTCGGGCATCCGCACGGTGATGTGCATGCCGTCGGCGGTTGTGGTGGTTAGCTCGGTCATGGCTGGGGGGGCGTAGGGCGCTCAGGGAAGAAGCACTTGCCCTTGTGGTACACGGGGGCGATGCCGGAGGCCTGGCGGTGGGCAATGATGCGCTGCAGCTGCGTGAGCACCTGGGTGGCGGTGTTGGCGTCGAACTCGTAGCGCCACAGCTCCACCCACACGGCTTCGCGGTGGGTGAGGTAGGGGCTGTCGATGGCCTCGCCCAAATCGTAGCCCTGGGCGTATGTCGGGCGGGAGGCTTTGGCGGAGAAGTCCTTCTTTGGGCAGGCCCGGATGGCGGCTTCCAGGGCCGCCGTGGCGGCGCGGGGCTCTTCGAGCAGGTAGGGAGTTGGCGGTAAGGGGCGGTGGATGTATTTGTGTTCCTGGTCGGCTTTGATGAGAAGCATCATGGGTTAGGGGGTTTAGGTATGAGTGAGCTTATTGAGTGAGGCGGTCGAGGTCCTGGCGCACGGCCTGGCTGCCGGCCTCTTTGATGAGGCGCACGGCTTCCGCGACCGCGGGATGAGCCGGTCGGGCCTTGTGCAGGGCCTTGGAAACGGCGGCGTGGGACATGTTCAGGGAGCGGGCAATACTGGATATTGCGCCGTGGGGCAGCAGGGCCCGCAAGTCAGCCGCGGGGGCTGTGGTTTCAAGTGGTTGCATTTTGGATGAATAGCGTTACCTTTGGGTGCTGTTGAATGACCCAAATGTAGGTAATACTTACCAAATGTTGCAAAATGAGCACAGTTGAAGGCAAAAAAATTAGCTCAATTCAACCAGTACCTTCGCTGACCATGGCGGAACGGTTGAAATTCGTACGCAGAGCGCGGGAACTGACGCAGCAGGAAATGGCTGACTTACTGGAAATTGCCCGTCCCACCGTGGCCCAGTTGGAGGGGGGACGGCATCAGCCGAGCACGGAGGTACTTGAAGCCATCATTTCCAAGCTGGATATCAGCCGCAACTGGCTGTGGTTTGGCAGCGGGCCGATGGAAGAATACAGTCCGGTGGGCGGTAACGTGAAGATGCTGGCCGGCCTGGAAGAGGGCGACTATCTGGACATCGAGTTCGTAAGCTGCAAGGTGCGCGGCAGCTTCCTGGACCTGATGGACGATGGCGGGGAAGTGGGCCAGTTTGAAAGTCTGGACATCGTGCGCATCTATGACCCGACGCCGGAGATGCGCAAGCCGGGCACGAAGGGCTTTGAGATTGACGGCGACTCGATGGAGCCGCAGCTGCGCTCCGGCATGAAGGTGGTGGGCGTGCGGGTGCCGCTGTCCGATGTGAAATATGTCACCAGTGGGGTCTACGTGGTGGCCTTTGGCAGCCAGCTTACCATTAAGCGGGTGAAGAGCAACGACATTCTGGAGCGGGGTATTCTGGTGCTGCACGCCGACAACCCTAACGCCGGCAGCCTGCCGGTGGCCGGTGAGGACATTCGCTTTATGTGGAAGGTGGTGCGGATTTTCTATGCCGACGTTATCTAAGAGGGTGCATGGTGTGAGGAATATTATACCCTATTGGGTATAATTGCTCGCATATGTGCTATATTTATACCCGTTGAGGTATAGTATACTCTTCTTGCCTGCTAATTATACCCGTTCGGGTATTCGTTATGCTTGACCCACTGGCTTCTTTTGTAAAGCAGCGCCGCCGTCAGCTGCAGCTTTCGCAGCCTGACCTAGCGGCTAAGGCGGGAGTGGGTCTGCGTTTTGTGCGCGACCTGGAACAGGGCAAAGGCACGCTGCGGCTGGACAAGGTCAACGCCGTGCTGCAGCTGTTTGGCCACGAAGTGGGGCCGGTGCCGGTGCTGCCTTTACCCGAATCGGAATAAGCCATGCGCCAGGCGGAAGTACACATACACGACCAGGTAGCGGGCCATCTGAAGCAGGATGAGCAGGGCTACACCTTTGCCTACACGCCTGACTACCTCGCGTGGGCTGCTGCGGAGCCGGTGAGCCTGACGCTGCCGCTGCGGGAGCAGCCCTACGTGGAACGGGTGCTGTTTTCGTTCTTCGACGGGCTTATTCCCGAGGGGTGGCTACTGGACGTAGCCGAGCGGAACTGGAAGCTCAACGTGCGCGACCGGATGGGGCTGCTGCTGGCCTGCTGCCGGGACTGCATCGGTGCCGTGAGCATCCACCCACTACCTAGCCCCGACGACGTATGAGCCGCTGTCTGTACTGCTACAAGCAGCTGGCAGATGGCCAGCTGGACTATCACCCGGCCTGCAGCCGCAAGCTGTTCGGGAGGGCTACGCCGCCAGCCTTTCCCTATACGGAAACGCAGATGCTGGGCCTAGCCGAGACAATCGTACGTCAGCACATGACGGTGACGGGCGTGCAGCCCAAGCTTTCCCTGTCCCTGGTGCCGGGCAGCGCTACTGATGGCCCCGCGCGGCTGACTATCGTGGGAGCCTTGGGCGGGGAGTACATTCTGAAGCCGCCAACCTCGCGTTACCCGCACCTGCCTGAAGTGGAGGACGCTACCATGCACCTGGCCGCGCTGGCCCGCATCTCCACCGTGCCGCACGGGCTGCTGCGGCTGCAGGATGGAGCCCTGGCCTACGTGACGCGGCGCATTGACCGCCGAAAAGGGAAGAAGCTGCACATGGAGGACATGTGCCAGTTGACCGAACGCCTGACCGAGAATAAGTACGACGGCTCGCACGAGCAGATAGCCAAAGCCCTGCGCACCTTCTCCGCTAACCCCGGCTTGGACGTGGTGAATTTCTACGAGCTGGTGTTATTCAGCTTCCTGACGGGCAACGCCGACATGCACCTGAAGAACTTCTCCCTGCTGCACACGCCGGGCCTGGGCTACGGGCTGGCCCCTGCCTACGACCTGGTGGCCACGGCGCTGGTGAATCCGGCCGACACAGAAGAACTGGCTCTGACGCTGAACGGCAAAAAGAAGAAGCTGCGGCAGGAGGACTTTCGCATGGCGGGCCAGCGGGCCGGCGTGGATGAGAAAGTAATGACGGGGCTGTTTTCGAAGTTTGTCCGGGCCCGGCCGGCATGGGAAAAGCTGTTAGCGGAAAGTTTCCTGCCGTCGGAGCTAAAGGCGGGCTACTTGGCACTGCTGCAGCTTAGATTTGCGCAACTTGGGCTGGTAGCCTGACCGTAGCGGGAGAGGCTTTTCGCGGCCTATGGAAGATAACAGATAGTATCCGGGGCCGGGTGGAATAAGCTTCGGTCCCTGCAGGGAGCCTCAGACCGCATCAGAGGCCCTCTACTTTGCCAGGGCGAAAACCAGGGCGGAATAGCCATTTAATGCATTTTTAGAGCGTATTCAACTCTTTTTAGCACCCAGGAGGGAGCGCCATTACGAAGAATGCCCGCCGGTTAGGGCGGGCATTCTTCGTTTTCAGGCCTTTCAGGGCACATTTGTAGTTTGCATCTGCGGGTATCTCCGATTAACTATGGCTCAGACCGGGACATAAACCGGGACAAAACCTGGTATAAAGGCCAAAACGATGCTAGCTCCGACCTTCTACAAGCGCACCATCAGCGTGCAGTTTTATCTGCGGCTGGCCGCTGGTAACCGGCGCGGATACTGCCCGGTTCGCATGACACTGCGGTGGCACGGCGAGGAATTGCAGCCAACTGCTCTGAAAAGCTAGGGCGTGCTTGTGCTGCGGGGCGCTACCTACATGGCGTGGGGTGCGTATCAGCAAGGGTAATGTAGGTTTGCTGGTGAGTCAGCTGTAATGCAAACCGGCTTGTACCGATTACCCCTTCTGATTTTATAGTACCTCGCTCCCTTATGGCTGAAAAACGACACCCGCTGACCGACGAACCGCATACGCTGACGGCGAACAAGCATCCGCATACCGCCATTTCAGCCGGCGGCCTGCTCATTGCCCTCGGCATTATCTACGGCGACATTGGGACCTCGCCGCTGTACGTGATGGCCTCGATTCTGAAGAACGGGCGGGTGCCGGATTTGGTGGAAGCCAGCCTGGTGCTCGGCGGCATTTCGTGCGTGATTTGGACGCTGACGCTGCAAACCACCGTGAAGTACGTGCTGCTGACGCTGAACGCGGACAACAACGGCGAGGGCGGCATTTTCTCGCTCTACTCCTTGGTGCGGCGTCGGGGCAAGTGGCTGGCGGCGGTGGCCATTGTGGGCGGGGCGTCGCTGCTGGCCGACGGCGTGATTACGCCGCCGATTTCGGTGTCGTCGGCGGTGGAAGGGCTGCGGGCCGTGTACCCGGACATTCCCACGGTGCCCATTGTCATTGCCATCATCGCGGGGCTGTTTGTGGTGCAGAGCTTCGGCACGCAAATCGTGGGCAAGGCGTTTGGGCCGATTATGCTGGTGTGGTTCAGCATGCTGGCCATTTTGGGCGGGATGTGGATAGTGCAGAACCCCGCGATTCTCAAGGCCTTCAACCCCTACTACGCCTACGAGCTGCTGGTGAAGTACCCGAGCGGGTTCTGGCTGCTGGGCTCGGTGTTTCTGTGCACCACGGGGGCCGAGGCGCTGTATTCGGACCTGGGCCACTGCGGCAAGGGCAACATCCGCATTAGCTGGACCTTCGTGAAATCGGCGCTGCTGCTCAACTACCTGGGGCAGGGCGCGTGGCTGCTGCAGCACCAGGGGCAGCAGCTCGACGGCCGCAACCCGTTCTATGCCCTGATGCCGTCGTGGTTTCTGCTCATCGGCATCGGCATTGCGACCATTGCGGCCATTATTGCCTCGCAGGCGTTGATAACGGGCTCGTTTACGCTGGTGGCGGAAGCCATCCGGCTCAACATGTGGCCCAAGGTGAAGCTCAACTACCCCACCGACGTGAAGGGGCAGCTGTTTGTGCCGAGCATGAACCGCCTGCTGCTGCTGGGCTGCATCGCGGTGGTGCTGTACTTCCGGGAGTCGGTGAACATGGAGGCAGCCTACGGGCTGGCCATCACGCTGACCATGCTCATGACCACTATCCTGCTCACGGCGTGGCTGCTGGCCAAACGGGTGGCCAAGCCCCTGGTGGTCGGGTTTGCGGTGCTCTACGGCATTATTGAGGGGGCGTTTCTGGTGGCCAATATGGCCAAGTTCCCGCACGGGGGCTGGGTGTCGCTGGCCATTGGCGGCACGCTGATGGCGGTGATGTACGTGTGGCTGCGGGCCCACTTCATCAAGCGGCGCCTGACCGACTTTGTGAAGCTGGAGCCCTACGCCAACAAGTTGATTGAGCTAAGCAACGACGGGACCATTCCAAAGTACGCCACCCACCTAGTGTTTTTGAGCGGGGCCGAGCGGGCCTCCGAGATAGAGCAGAAAATCGTTTACTCCATCTTTCAGAAGCGGCCGAAGCGGGCCGACATCTACTGGTTTGTGCACGTGGAAAACACCGACCAGCCGTACACCATGGAGTACAAGGTGACGGAGATTGCGCCCAACGACGTGCTGCGAATCACCTTCCGGCTGGGCTTCCGGGTGGAGCAGCGCCTGAATTTATACTTCCGCCGAGTGATTGAGGAACTGGTACGCAACAAGGAGGTGGACATTACCTCGCGTTACGAGTCGCTAAGCAAGCAGAACGTAACGGGGGACTTCCGGTTTGTGGTGCTGGAGAAGTTTCTGAGCGTGGAAAACGAGCTGCCCTTTATGGAGAAGGTGGTGATGCAGGCCTACTTCTACATCCGGCAGTTTATTGCCTCAGAGGTGCAGTATTTCGGGCTGGACACCAGCTCGGTGAAAGTGGAAAAAGTGCCTCTAATCATTTCCGCGCCGCAGAATGTCACGCTCACGCGCATCCGCTAGCCCGGCACCGGCTGGCGGCCACGAAGGCCGCCTGGCCCTGGGCGCCGCAGGTGGCCGCTGGCGTAGCTGCTCGTGTTAGGCGGTGCGTGGGGCCCTTTGGTACGCCGGTGAGCACGGCGCCGGGGGATTCGACCCGCCGAGTACCGTTGGCACAAGTAGAGACGCGGCTTTAGAAGCTGTTTGAATGATGGTGAAAGGCCATAAAAACGATGTAGAGACGCATAGTTGCATCTCTACATCGTTAGTCGATTAACTCAAATAGCTTCTTAGAGCAGTTTCGGAGTTAGTGGATGTAGGGACGGGGTCGTACCCGGTAGGGCTTGCCCCCGCCCCTACATCGTTCCGCCGGTGCACTGACCACGAAACCGCTCTAGTCGTTGCGGTCAGTGTCGGTGACGGTGATGACGTTGTTGCGGTCGATGGCCACGGTGTACTCGTGGCACTTGCTGACATCGGTGGTCTTGACGTAGTCGACGTTGTTGACCTTGAGCGTGAAGGTGGTTTGACCGGCCGCGTAGTTGGCAAAGTCGGAGGTGGCGCCGGCGGCCACGTTGTTGATGTTGACGGTGTTGCCACCGGAGGTCTTGACCTGCACGCTGGCCGGTTGGGTGCCGTTGTTGGCAATGCGGGCGCGGGGGTCTTCGTCTTTACACTTCTTGCAGCTGGTGGTGGCCAGAGCGAACAGGCTGATGAATAGAACGGGGAACAAGGAGTTAGCGTATTTCATTAGAATAGGGAATTGATTGGTTAGGAGCTTGCCAGGCAACGGGTACGGGTGGCCGGCATGGAAAGATAAGTGCAACGACACGGACCGGGCCCCTCATTGCTCAGGATAGCCCGGGCGCCGCAGTACCGGCAAGCCGGAGAGTAGCGGTATCGCCGGCCCTTAACCGGAGATTTTGCGCATCAACGCTTCCAGGGGGCCGTGGCTAAACCGGCGGCGCCACCAATAGCTGAAGAGGACACTGGCCGCGTAGAAAGCGGCCGCGTACGCCAGAATGTAGGCGGGAGCCGTTGGCGTTTCGTCCTCGAGCAGCCCGGTGTAGTGCTTGCCCGTGAGAGCGGCCAGCAGCAGGTTGCCGAGCGTGAGGTGAATGACGTAGTTGGATAACGTCAGCTGCCCGGTTTTCTGCAGGGCAACCACCAGCCAATGGGTCGGAAACCGGTCTGCGATGGTCATGCAAGCGGGGATGACCATCAGGGCAAAGGCAATGGTAACCAGCACAAAGGGGAGGTAGGCGGGCGTGTACTCCGCCATGAGGTAGTTGCTCCAGAATGCGGAAAACAGGCCCTGCCGCACCAGCAGGCGCAGGCCTTGAATGAGGAAAAACCCGAGCAGGCCGACCCCAAACACCTTGCGCCGTGTGCCCGCCTGCTGCCAGTTCAGGCGCCCGAGCCACATGCCGACCAGCAAGTAGGAAAGCCAGGGAAATAGGGAGTTCCAGCCGTTGTACAACGTATTGCGCAAAAACCCGAGGGGTGTCCAGAAGTCCACATACCGGTAGGTCGTCAGGTCCCACCCCGTGCCGATGGGGATGAGCAACAGCAGCAGGTGGAACACTGCGACGGCGAGCAACGCGCCCCACAGGTAATACCGCTTGGGCACAAATAAGAGGAAGGCCGCAACGTGCAGGTAGCCGCCGTAGAAGTGCAGAATGTCGCCGGACCACCACGGGTACAGCAGCAAGCCCACGGCAAAGAGAAACCAGGAGCGTTTGAGCACCTTGGCTTTTAGCGCGGCCTGCTCGTCGGGGCGGTAGGCCGGGCGGTTGGTCATCAGCGACACGCCCATGCCGGCGCAGAGGATGAAAATGGCCGTGGAGTTGCCGGTGAATACGTTCAGGAAGTGGCCCATGGGGCCGGTGGGAGCCGCCAGGGAGCCAAAACTGAAATTGAAATTCACGACGAACATGCCGAAAATAGCATATGCCCGGGCCAGGTCGAACCCAATAATTCGTTGCTGCATGTGGTCGGGTGCTCGGGAACCGCTGGGGTTAGGTTGCATTAGGACGGCGCCAGCTAATGTATCGTCGGCCTTGGGTGACCATTACAGAAAAGCGTGGCCACTAGCAGGGCGCAGTCAAAGCGACAGCGTCACGCAAGGCGCCGCAGGGTAGCTTAGCGCAGGTTCCAGGTTGATGGCTGGTTGTTGGAACGAGTAGAGACGCACTGTTTTGCGTCTTGTCGTTGCACGGCTCGCAGGAGCACCGTCCGGTGATTTCGTTCAACGACGAGACGCAGAATGTTGCGTTTCTACACCCGTATGGCAGCCTGAAAACCGCTCTAAAACGAGAAAGCCACGGACATAGGCTAATTACCGGAGGTACGGATGACGCTGTGGTTGGCGTAGTAGTATTCGGTGCGGACGTGGCCCACTGCTCGTTGAGCTCGTAGCGGGCGCGGCGGGCCGAGGCCTGGGGCTGCTCGTTGCCGGGTGAAGTGCTGGAGTTCGAGCTGCGCGGGCTATAGCAGCAGGCCCTGGTAAAGTGGCTGGTTCGCACGTTTGTTTCCTTTGGCGCGGGGCTAGCCGAACGGCAGCAGCACCGGCAGCGGGGCCTCTACCCACGCCCCGGGCGTGAACCGCCACTGCCGGCCCGGGCCGCCGGTGGGCGTCGCCGGCCCCAGCCCTTCGGACCAGAGCACCTCGGCGCGGCCGGTGAGCTGCAGGGCGCGGCCCGTGGCCGGGTCGAGAAACAGCAGCCCGGCGGCGTCGCACAAAGCAAAGTTGCCCAACGAGTTGTACATGCTGTTGCCCGCGTAGTCGGGCACCAGCAGGGTGCCGGCGGCTTCGAGCTGCACAAAGCCCGCCGGGCCACCGCGATAAGCCGTATCCAGGGCCAAGGCGCCGTCGCTGCTGCCCACGAAAAACGAATCGGCGCGGCGCAGCCACGCGGCCAGGTCTGGCGGGGCGCCTGGGCCCGCGGTGCGCGGCGCCCCCGACCGCCCGCCCGCGCCGGGCATGGCGGCGGGGTATTCCGGCAGGTACTTGGGACAATTAAGGAAGGCCTGGTCGATGTCGACCACCCACCCCGGCGCGGCGGCGCGGGCGCGGCCATTCACCCGAAACCGCCACTTGGTGGGAAAGTCGATGAAGAGCAGGCTCACCGCCGGCTGCCGGGCCAGGTTAGCCCACAGTACGTCCTCCGGGGCCTGCACGAGCAGGGCCAGGTCCAAGGCCAGCTGCGTGGGCACGGAGCAACGGGCAAAGCCGGGCGTGCCCTGCACCGCCGACGTCCACACCCGCCCGCCGGCATCCAGGGAGCTGGCGATGGCCAGCGGCTGCTGGCGGAGCAGCTCGGCCACGCTGGCCGGAATGGTGGGGCGAATGGCCGGGGCGTGGCGGTCGGCCACCTGCTCCTCGCCGAGGTGGCGCTGCACCTGCCGTTCGCCCGCGTGGTAAGGGGAGGTCGTCATCTGGTGCTACAACCGCAACCTCTGCCCCAGGGTTATGGCACGAGCCCGAACGAGTGAGCACGGCAGCTTGGACTGGTACGCGCTGCCGGCACAGGGCGCTTGGCTCAACCCACGCTTTGGGCGATAAGAGAAAAGAAAGTGCGTTTACCGGCTGGCCGACAAGGGCTGTTCCCCGTATTAAGGCAGTTATTTTGCCTTTTACCCTAGCCGCTTTCATTCGTTTGGCTCCGACTTCTCCTACCCTGTATTTCAACAACGCGTTGGGCCGGGTGTACGACTACTCCCCCGACTACGTGCGCATCGACTGGCAAACCGCGCCCGTTACCCACCAGGACCTGCGGGCCGTGTACGAGCACACGCTGCACCTGCTCAAGCGCAGTGGGCTGCGCAGGGTGCTCAGCGACCACCGCCTGATGCCCCCGTACACGCCCGAAGACCGCGACTGGCTGTTGCGCGAGTGGGTGCCCCGCGCCATTGCCGAAGCCGGCTACTCCCACTGCGCCGTGGTGCAGGCGCACGAGGCGGCCAACCGCCAAACCACCCAGCAGCTGGTGGAAGAGGCCGGTAAGACGGCTCTGGTAGTACAGTGTTTCGCCGCGCTACACCCGGCCCTTACCTGGCTGCTGGCCCAGTAGGCCAGCGCCGCAGCATGCCCGTTGTGGCGGCCGGACGACCTCAAACGTGGTGTCCTTGTACGACAGAGCGGGAGGTTTTATCTTTGCGAACTGACCTCCCGCCCGTCAATTAATATTGCCTTAGTGGGGGATTAGGGGCTAGTGGATGTAGGGGCGGGGCTTGCCCCCGCCCGTCGTTGACCGATTCCTTTCAACGACGGGCGGGGGCGAGCCCCGCCCCTACATAGTTCCGCCTGTGCACTGGCCACGAAACCGCGCTAACCATGACCATAGACAACCGTACTGCTGAGCAGCCCATGCGCAAGGAGATAGCCGAGTTTGCCGCGCTGCTGCAGCAGCAAGGCGTGCACGAGGCCTTGGGCTACCTCAACCAGCGCACCCCGCACCGCTACACGGGCATCTACCGCTTCGACGGCGACATGCTGCGCAGCGAGGTGCTCTTTGACCGAAACATGCCCGCCGTGCGCCAGGGGGCCGACGCGCCAATGGCCGCAACCTACTGCTCGCTGGTGGGCCGGCACGAAGCCCCCGTCGAGATTCTGGATGCTGCCCTGGACCCCCAGGCGCTGGGCATCGACACACCGGTTATCTCCTACTGCGGCGTGCTCATCCGCGACGGGGAGGGCAGGGCCTTTGGCACGCTGTGCCACTACGACGTGCAGCGCTGCCAGGAACGCACCTCCGACCAGCCCCTGCTGGCCGCGGCCGCGCAGCTCCTGTACTGGCAGCTGCACCCCGACGGCAAGCGCTAAGCCCGTCGGGCAACGCCCCGGCCCTCCCAAGGCCGGGCGCCGCACTATCTTCGGCCCGGCAGCCCCTGCTCCGGGCTTTCCTTCTTCTCGTTCATGTCTTCTGCTTCGCCCCGGCTGTACTTCGAAAACCCCATCGGCCGCCTCTACGGGCACCCCGACGGCTACGCCATTTTCCAGTTCAATGCCGGCCCGCGCAAACTGCCGGAGCTGCAGAGCCTGTTCAACCAGGCGCGCCGGCTGCTCGAGCTCAACCGCTGGCACCGCCTCCTCACCGACCAACGCCTGCTGGACCCCTACACGCCCGAGGAAGTTGCCTGGATAGTAGACTACTGGCGTGCCACCGCCGCCGAGCACCCCGAGGGGCTGTACGGCGCCGTCGTCATGTCTCACAACGTTTTCACCCGCCTCGTTATGGGCCAGATTGTGCAGGACACCAACGGGGCTACCATGCATTTCCGCCGCTTCGAAACCGAGCCCGAAGCCACGGCCTGGCTCGCGCAGGTGCGGTAGCGTTTTTGTGCAGTCGAAAAGCAAGGTCGCCGCTGGGCAGGGCGTGGTCGGGAGCTGTACCAAACCGGCCCGCGCCCTGCCCACAAAGCAGTCCGTTCTCCCTAAAGGCTCTCGCCCAAGTACACGCGAAACGTAGCGCCTTCGCCCACCCGGCTGTCCGCCTCCAGGTGGCCGCCCCGGGCCTGCACCAGGCGGTTGACCAGGTACAGGCCAACCCCCGTGCCTTCCGTGTGGTCGTGAAAGCGGCGGAACAGCTGGCCCAACTCCGGGCCGTGCGCGGCGGCATCGAAGCCGAGGCCGTTGTCTTTCACCCACAGCACCGGCTCGCCATCATCGAGCCACAGCGACACGTGCACCCGGCACGGCCGGGCGGGGTCGGCATACTTCAGCGCGTTGCTGAGCAGGTTGAGCACGACGGTGCGCAAGGTGGCGCGCGGATAGGACAGCACGGGGCGGGCCGCAAAGTCCACCGTGACGCGGGCGCGGGCGGCGCGTAACTGCGGCTCCAGCACCTGCAGCACGTCCTCCAGCATCTCCTCCAGCGCCAGAGGCTCCACCGGGGCCAGGGCCGCTTGCTGCACCTGCCCCAAGGCGGCCACGTCGTCAAGGGTCGTGGTCAGCTCGCGCAGGGTTTTGGCAATCAGGGGCACCAGCACGCCTTCTTCGGCAGGGTCCGCGAAGGTCACGCCCCGGCGCAGCTCTTCAATCAGGCTGCTCAGGTTGAGCAGAGGCAGCTTCAGGGCGGAGCTGGCCGCGTACACGAAGCTGTCGAGGTCGGCGTTGGCGGCCGCCAGGTGGCGGTTGCTTTCGCACAACTCCGCGTTGGCCAGCTCCGTGTCTACGTGGGCCACCTGCAGCGTGGAGTAGGCCACCGACAGCTCCTTGCCGAGTTGTTCGAGCTGGCGCCGGGCCCGCACCTGCTCGCTTACGTCGGTGGCCACCACCGTGATGCCGGTGGTCTGCCCCTGCGCATCGCGCAGGGGGTGGTACACGAAGTTCCAGTACACCGTGTCCAGCTGCCCGTTGCGCAGGAGGGTGGACGGCAGCTCGCGGGCCACGTGGGCCTCGCCGGTGGCCAGCACGCCGTCCAGCAATTCTTCGAAGCCCTGGCCCGCCGCTTCGGGCAGCGCCTCAAACAGCGGCTTGCCCAACACCTGCTCGGCCGTGCGGCCCCAGATGGTGCACACGGCCGGGTTAGCCAGCTCGATGACGTAGCGCGGGCCCCGGAGGACGGCCACGGCCACCTGCTCGCGCACCCGTACCTGCTCCGTCACGTCGAAGGCGCACACCGCTACGCCCACCACCGCCCCGTCTTCGCGGAAGGCCTGGTAGGTAAAATCAAAGAACCGCTTCCGCGGGCCGAGCGGTCCCATCTCGAGCAGGGGTACTTCCTGGCCATGATACGATTCGCCCGTGGCGTACACCCGGTCGAGCAGGGCGAGGAAGCCCTGCGGCCCGGCTTCGGGCAGCACCTCTGCCACCGGCAAGCCCTGCAGTTTCCGGTCGGCGTACAGGTGCTGAAGGCTGTTGTTCACGTAGTCGAAGCGGTGCTCGGGGCCGCGCAGCAAGCCCACGGCGGCCGGCGTCTGGTCGAACACGGCGGCAATGGTGGCGCGCTGCTGCTCCGAGCTGCGCAGGGCTGCTTGCAGCTGGGTGGTGCGCTCCGCCACGCGGGCCTCCAGCTGCAGGTTGAGCTTGCGCAGGGTCTTGTGGCTCAGGTGCAGCTCGTCGGCATGGGCCCGGATGTCGGCGTTGGTGGCCGTCAGGGTCGCGTTGGTTCGGGCCAGCTGCCGGTTGCTTTCTTGGAGCTCGTCGTTGGTAGCGTCCAACTCCGCATTGGTAACCGAGAATTCTTCGTTGAGAGCCGATAATTCCGCATTGGCCGTAGCCAGCTGCGCGTTGGCCACAGCCCACTGCTCGGGCGTAACGAGCGGCGGCGAGTCGGGTGCTTCGGCTCGCGCCCGGCGATTCACGTGGGTGGTCACATCGTACACAAACAGCAGCAGGCCCGCAACGGCCCCATCCGGCATTTCACGCACGGCCTGGGCAATGAACGTGAAGTGCACCGGCCCGCGCGGGTCCAAGCCAGTGGCGTCCTGAAAAAGCACGGCCCCCGGGCTGTGGCAAATGGCGCCCGTGGCGTACGTCTGGCCGAGCAACGCGAAAAAGGACTCGTCCGGCAGTTCGGGCAGCGCCTCGCGCAGGGGCAATCCGGCCAGGGTCCGCTTGCCAAAGAGCTGCCGAAACAGCTGATTTGCCACCGTCACCACAAGGTCAGGCCCCGACAAGCTCGCCAGACAAGCCGGCGCGTCCTGCACCAACGCGTCGAGCCGTCGGCGGTGCGCGGTCGCGTCGTCGGAGTTGGCCGTCGGCGGCCGGAACAGAGCGGGGACAGGGTCTGAAATCGGCACGTTATCGGGCTTTTGTAGAGTGGGAAAGGAGAAAGCAAGGGAATATACGGATTAGACCATAGAAACTCCTCTTTCGATTCCAGCCGGACAAACGGAAGCTACCCGGGTAGCAGAAGATTCCCCGCCGTTCAGCCGGCCGAAAACGGGAGCTTGTTTTCCTCGAATTGCAAGTCCCCGCTCAAGGCTTCCTGTTTGTGGATGGATTGGAGCATAACCCGGGCCTGCTCGCCGGCATCATCGGCTTTGCGGAAGAACAGCGCCGCCACCTCCGTCTGCTGCGTTTCGGCGAAGTGCGTCCCGATGTTGTGCAGCAGCATTTTCGTTTCTTCCAGCCCGCGCATGCCCTGGTACAGCAGGCTTTCGACCGAGGCCGTGACTTCGCTCAGCAGGGCGCTGACGGTGTAGGCGTGGCCCGTGTGGCAGCGGTAACGAATCAGCTTGCCCTCAATGAGCTGCGTGAGCGCGCCGTGGCAGTCCGGGCAGGTGAAGGGCGTGAGCTTGCCCTTGTCGATGATGCCCAGTTCGAAGCCGCCGCCCTGCTTGGCGATGGTGAGCTCAATTTTGAGCAGGTCGAGCTGGTCGGCGGGCAGCTTCGGCCGGGCGGGGGCCGGCTCGGCGGTCAGGCGCACCAGCAGGGCGCCGAGTTCGGCCAGGGGCACGAGGTGGTCGGCGTCCACGAATTCGAGCGCGTTGGTGGGCATCGACGGCTGCTCGGCGTCGCGCGGGTCCTGCACCACGGCCACCCCGCCCATGCGCTGCATGCTCCACAGCCCGGAGGTGCCGTCGTCCAGGTACCCCGTGAGCACCACGCCAATCACGCGGGGGCCGAAGGTGTACGCCACCGAACGGAACAGCGCGTCGATGGACGGCCGAAACCGGTTTTCTTTCGGGCCCCGCGCCACCAGTACCTGGTCGCCCTCCAGCAGCAGGTGGTGGTCGGGCCGGGCCACGTAAATCACCCCGGGCTCTATGGTTTCCCCGTTTTGCGGGTGCCGCACCTGCAGGGCCGATACGGAATTGAGCAGCTGCGGCAGAATGCTCGGCGAGTCGGCCGCTACGTGCTGCACGATGAAAATGGGGGCCGGAAAGTCAGCCGGCAGGGCCTTCACCAGTTCCAGTAGGGCCGAAACGCCTCCGGCCGAGGCGCCAATAACCACGATGTCGCGGTGGTGTTTGTGGGTCTGGCTGCGGGTAGCTGCTGTCATGTCGGGTGGTTCCAGTTGATATTGCCCAAGTACGGGCCAAATGCGCAAAGCGGCCGGCCGCTTGGGCCATCGACCAGGCCCACGCAACCGGCTGGACCGTAAAAACGTCGCCTTACGCCACCCCAGGTTCGCCAAAGCCGCTCACCGGCCCCTTAGCCACCATGCCAGATAGCGCCAGCAGCGCCGTCATCAGCCAATGCCACCCCACCGGCATGCCGGCGTTTGCCGACATGCGCCGCTGCATTTGCCTGGCTCGCCCCAGGCCCGAATAGTTACGCGGCGTAGGTCTGCGCTTCCGCGTCCACCCGCAGCAGCGCCAGCTCGGCCAGCGACTCGAGCAGCGGCTGCACCTGCCCGGCCCGCACCTTGCCGGCAAATGCGCCCGCCACGCCCGCGGCCGTCAGCGTCCCTCCGGTGCTGCCTTCCACCACGTCGCGCACGGCCCGCATCTGCTGCGCCAGCCCCGCCGGCCACTCGCGCCGGGCTACGGCCGCCTCGCTGCTCACGGCTTCCGTCGCCAGCCCCTCGCGCATCGACAGCTGCTCGTTGCCCGCACCCGCCGGCGCCTGGTAGGCCGGCCGCAGGTAGCGCACCGTGCCGGCGGCTTCTTCCGCTGCCCGCTGCTGGTTGAGCTGCACCAGCCGCGTCAGCAGCTCTGCGTCGGTTAGGTCGGGGGCCCAGCCGTAGGCCGCCGCCACGGCCGCATCGAGCTGCTTGTGCAGCTCCAGCACCACGGCCGCCAGCCCGTTTTCGTGGGTTGCTTGCTCCTTGGCCGTCAGCGGCAGCCCGGCGCGCAGCTTCTCCACCACGTTGTAGAGGTCGGTGAGGGTGAGCGTGGGGTGTTGCGCCTGCTGGCGCTTGCGGTGGCCGTCGAGTTGTTCGGCCAGCTTCTGGATTTCCGCTTGTTGGGCTTCGGTGGCGGCCGTTCAACGAAGCGGTAGAGACGCTTCGGCAAGCGGACGCCAGATGAGCACGACCGTCTCACGACTTCCTGAACAGCTTTTGTGTTAAGGTGAAAAGCCCCCGCCCCTACGAGCCAAAACAGTGATTTCTTTTTGCAGGGTAAAAACCACTGCCGAGGTTAAATGCGTAGAGGCCTGACAGCAAATGCTGACGTTTCATTTCAATCCCAAGTATCTTTTATGCAGTCGTTTTATTCCAGTTCCTTACGGACAATGGCCGTGGCCCTCGTGGGGGGCATGTGCCTGGTTTCCTGTAGTAAAAACACCGACCCGGACCCCGCTGCTTCGGGCGGGGGCCTGGCTTCGGGCATGGTGGGCTCCAACCCCGACGTGCCCATTGCCGGGCAGTACATCGTGGTGCTGAACACGCCCGTAGCCGGGGCCACTTTCGAGCTGCGCTTGGCGGCCGTGAATACAGTGGCTACCGGGCTGCTGGGGGGGCTCGGGCTCGGCACGCTGCCGGTAGTGGCGACTTTCTCCGATGCCCTGACGGGCTTCGTAGTGAAGAACGTGTCGGCGGCGCAGCTGCTGCTGTTGCAAAACGACCCCCGCGTGAAGTACGTGCACCAAGACGGCCTGTTCTTGTTCAGCCCCTTGTTGTCTTCGCCGCCGCCGCCTTCGCAGCCGGCGCAGGAAATTCCCTACGGCATCACGCGGGTGGGGGGCGCGGGCGACGGCACCGGCAAAACGGCTTGGGTAATTGACACTGGCATCGACCTCGACCACCCCGACCTGCTGGTGGACCAGCCGCGCTCGCGCTCGTTCGTGCCCGGGTTTGGCTCGGCCGACGACGACAACGGGCACGGCTCGCACGTGGCCGGCACCATCGGCGCCCGCAACAACACCATCGGGGTGGTGGGCGTGGCCGCCGGCTGCACGCTCGTGGCGGTGAAAGTGCTCAACGCGCAGGGCAGCGGCTCCATCAGCCAAGTGATTCAGGGCGTGGACTACGTGGCAGCCACCGCCCGCCCCGGCGATGCGGCCAACCTGAGCTTGTCGGGCAGCATTTACCAGGCCCTCGACGATGCCGTGGTGAACCTGGCCGCCCGCGGCGTGTTCGTGGCGGTGGCTGCCGGCAATGCCAGTGCTTCCGCGACCGGCTCGTCGCCGGCGCGCGCCAACGGGTTAAACCTGTACACGGTGACGGCCATGGACCGCAACAACGCCTTTGCCTCGTTCTCCAATTTCGGCAACCCGCCCGTTGACTGGTGCGAGCCGGGCGTGGACGTCAAGTCAACCTTCATGAACGGCGCCTATCAAACCCTGAGCGGCACGTCGATGGCCGCCCCGCACCTGGCCGGCATCCTGCTGATGCGCGGCGGCTCGGTCACCGCCGACGGCAACGTGACCGGCGACCGCGACGGCATTCCCGACCGCATCGGCCGCCGCTAGGCCACGGCCGGAGGTGCTGGCGCCTCTGCTTCTCTGAAACCCTGGCTGCCTGCGCAGCCGGGGTTTCGTTTTTTAGGGACCACGAAGCAGCCGCGCTTGTACAAGTCGATGCGGCCGGTGCTGGCCTTGCCGCCGCTGTTGCCAAACGTCACGGCCTGCTCCAGCACGTAGGCATCGTGCGCGGGGTCGTCGGTGGTGGCATCGGGCCGGGCCACGCCCAGCAAGTCGCAGAGGTCGGTCAGAAACAGGCCATAGTTGGCCCGCTCCGCGCCGCCCGATTTCAGCCAGCGGGTTTCAAAGTCGGGGTAGTGCACGTAGTAGAAGTTGTGGTTGCGGAGTGGGCTGGCTGCCTCGAAAAACCAGCGGGTGGGCAGCCGTGCGAAGGTAGCTTTCGTTGCCGCTGTTTAGCAATTCGAAAACAGCCAGCCTTTTGGGCTTGTCTGGCGTACACGCCCTGCAGCACGACGTTTCGGCACAATCGATGAACCGCCACTGCTGCATTGTGAGTTGTCAGGTAGTAATAATCGGTTGTTAGTTGCTTGATAATTTGTTGGCTGACAACGAGCAACTGGCAACCCGTTTGATTTTGAACGACTACTTAAGCATGGGCGCGCTGGATGCTTCTACGGCCCTCTCCATTTCTGTTCTCCCGTTACCTGTTTGCTATGCCTGAGCCCGCCTTACGCATTTACTTCAACAACCCCGTCGGCCGCGTTCTGGAACACCCCGATGGCTACGCGTACGTCATCTACGAGCCCGGCCCCCGCAAGCTGCATCACCTGCAGGCCTTCCTCACCCACACGGGCCAGCTCCTGGCCTTGCGGGGCTGGCACAAGCTCCTCGGCGACCAGCGCCAGTTGGCGCCCTACACCCCCGAGGAGCGACAGTGGATAGTCGACTACTGGCTCACGGCCGAGCAGCGCGGCTCCGCGGTCATCTACGGGGCCGTGCTGGTGCCCGAGGAGGTCTTTGCCCACCTTTCCGAGAGCGAGGCCCTGGCCGAAATCAAGGCCGCCGCCCTCGTCTACCGCCTATTCGACTCGGAAGCAGCGGCCCAGGAATGGCTGCGGCAAAAACCCTAAGAGGGTGTTTGAATGCTGGTAAAAGGCCATAAAACAATGTAGAGACGCATAATTGCGTCTCGTTGTTGAACGAAAAAAGCGGTATTCGTTCGACGACGAGACGCAATTATGCGTCTCTACATCGTTCGTCAATTAACTTGAACAGCTTCTTACGCGCCCGGCGGCCAACCACGGACGACTTCTGCCAGCAGCTTTGCGCGCTCAACCGGGGATAGCGGGCCTACCCCAACCCCGCTTTCGCCGGGGCCGTACACTTCCGTCAAGCTCAACCCTGTTATGGCCCAACGCATCCTCTACGACGTTCCCACCCTCACCATCTCCTACGACTACACCGACGAGTGGCTGTACCTCGACTGGCACGGCAGCCTCGACGACGACACCGTGATGGCCGGGGCCCTCAAGGTGCTGGAGCTGTTGCAGCAGGAGCGCTGCACCAAGGTACTCAACGACAATACGCGCATCACCGGCCTGTGGGCCGACGCGGCTAAGTGGGGCAGCGACGTGTTTTTTCCGATGCTCTATGACGCCGGCTGTCGCTATTTCTCGTGGGTGTACTCGCCCGAACGCTACAGCCAGCTCTCGGCCGAGCTGGCCGTGGAGCAAACTGCCGCCGGCATCATTATCATGACGTTCCGAGACCTGAATCCGGCCGCCGAGTGGCTCCGCAGCATGTAACAAGTCCATTGGTTTCCGCAGCCCGCATTCTTTTATTTGCACCATGATTCCTTCGCTCTCCGCCCCCGGCACGTTTTATTACTTGTGGCAGCTGCCCGAAGATTATTTGCTGCTGGCGCCCGACTACACCATTCTCGACGCCAGCGACCGGTACCTGGCCACCACCGGCCGGCAGCGCGGGGCCATTGTGGGGCGCAACGTGTTCGACGTGTTTCCCCGCGCCGAGCAGAACGACTGGCGGGTGTTTGCCGACTCCTTCGAGCACGTGCGCCAGCACGCCACGCCCCACACCATGCTCCGCATCCGCTACGACATTGCGCGGTCCGACGAGCAGGGCGGCGGGCTGGAAGAGCGGCACTGGCTAACCACCAACTACCCCCAGCTCGACGCGCAGGGCCAGGTGCAGGCCATCCTGGTCAAAACCGAAGACGTGACCGCGCCGCACCACGCCGCCGCCACGCAGCACGACCTGCTCGAAAGCCAGGAACGGTCCCAATTCATCCTCGAATCCCTGCCGGTGATGGTCTGGACTACCCGCGCCGACGGCTCGGCTGACTACTTCAACCAGCGCTGGCTCACCTTTACGGGCAAGCCCCTGGCAGCGGAAATCGAGTTTGGCTGGCTCGACGGCGTGCACCCCGACGACCGCGCCGGGGCCGCCGCCGCCTGGCGCGGCGCCTACGAGTCGGGCCGGTCCTACCAGACCGAATACCGCCTCCGCTGCGCCGATGGCGGCTACCGGTGGGTGCTGGCCTTGGGCATTCCGCGCCACAGCGCCGCCGGCGAACTCACTATGTGGGTGGGCTGCTGCACCGACATCCACGACCAGAAACTCATGGTGCAGGAGCTGCTGCAGGCCAGCGAAGAGCAGGCTACTCTCTCCGACCAAGCCTACCGGGCCTACCAGCTGGCCCAGTCCCAGCGCGAAACTTTCCACACCCTGTTCATGGAGGCCCCGGCCCTCATCGCCATCCTGCGGGGCCCGCAGTACGTGTTCGAGCTGGCCAACCCGCTGTACGAGCAGCTGCTACCCGGCCGCGAGTTCCTGGGCCACCCCATCGTGGAGGTAATCCCCGAAGTGGCGGAGCAAGGCTTCCTGCCCTTGCTCGACCACGTGTACCAATCCGGCGAGACGTTTTTCGGCAAAGAAGTGCTGGCGCGGCTGCAGCGCTACCCCACGGCCCCCCCCGAGGACCGGTACTTCGATTTTACCTATCAGGCCTTCCGGGAAGATGGAACAATCGCGGGCATTTTCGTATTCGCCTTCGAAGTGACGGAAATGGTGCAGGCCCGGAAGAAGCTGGAAGCCCTCACGGCGCGCCCCCCGGCTACTTCCTGAGTAAGAAAGTGTGCTTTTTCTGACCTTGCCCACTCGCTTACGCATGGACTTCCTTACCCTCGATTTACAACAAGCCCGTATTAAGCAGATTCTGTTTAAGTCGCAGCTGCGCTCGGTGCTCTACGGCGTGCGCGAGGCCGACGAGGCCCTGTTCTCGCCGCAAAGCAGCGCCTTGGGCCAGTGGCTGAGCACGGAGGTGAAGCCCCGCTACGCCGGCCGACCCGAATTGCGCGAAGCCGAGCGCCTGCTCCAGCAGCTGCTCAACACCGGCCGCGAGTTGGCCACCCAGTACCGCCGCGGGCAAATTGAAGAAGCCCGCCAGGGCCTCACCCGCATCGACCAAGTCGGCGAGCAATTGGTCGGCGTGCTGCAGCTGCTCGGGGTGCCCCCCACGCCGCTGGCCGCCTAATAAGCTGTTTGAATGATGGCGAAAGGCCAATAAAACGATGTAGAGACGCATGGTTGCGTCTCGTCGTTGAACGATAAAGACAATATTAGAGCGGTTTTGGGGTCAATGGATGTAGGGGCGGGGTCGTTCAGTTTGTACACTGACCACGAAACCACGCTAGTTCAACGACGAGACGCAACTATGCGTCTCTACATCGTTCGTCGATTAACCCAAACTGCTTCTTGCAAAGCCGCAAGGACGGCCCTCTTGAAACGACTCCGGGATGGCCTACCGCTGTGGGTCCTTATGCAGGCACGGTATTGTGCTGGCCGATGCTGGTATGCGGCAACAACTGCATAAAAGGGCAGAACTGGAGAGAAGCAATGATAAGCGCAGGAGCCGGCAGAATGGCGGTTGCAAACGGCAGGCGATGGGTGTAGAGGCACATTGCAGGCAAACGCGCCTGGGATATTATGAGTAAGTTTAGCAGCGGCTGAGTAATGGGCCAAATATTCGTATCGTTATATCAAGTGCCCCCCTTCGCTACTAATCCCGCCTGCTGTTCTTATGCCACACGCTTCCTCGTCGGCCACTCCCATGCCCTCGTCGGGTTCTCTGACCGGTCGCGGCCCCATGGCCGACCTGGTTTATGCCAAAGACTGGTCGACCACGCCGCTCGGGGCCATTGAAGGGTGGCCGCAAAGCCTGCGCACAACGGTGAGCCTGTGCCTGGCCTCCAATTTCCCCATTAACATTGCCTGGGGGCCGCAACGAATTCAGATTTACAACGACGGCTATTTGCCGCTGTGCGCCGACAAACACCCCACTTCGCTGGGCCAGGATTTCAAGGAGTGCTGGGCCTCGGCCTGGGAGGTAATTGGCGAGGCGTTTGAGCAGGCCGCGGCCGGACAAACACGCTTTCTGGAAAACCAGCGCATGTTTCTGGACCGGTATGGGTACCTGGAAGAAACTTTTTTTACGTTTTCCTTCAGCCCCATCCTCGACGAGTCGGGTGGCGTGGGCGGCTTGTTTCACCCCGTTACCGAACTCACGCAGCAAACTCTGGCCGAGCGCCGCCTGAACATTCTCCGTGCCGTGCCCGAGCGCACCAGCGGCGCGCAAACCGAGCAGGAAGCGGCCGGCTTGCTGCTGGACACCTTGCGGGAATTCGCGTTGGACCTGCCTTTCGTGGCCCTGTATTCCACATCCCCCGACGGCCAACTGGTGGCCCGGTTGGAGGGCCAGGTTGGGCTGGAAGGCGCGGGGGCGCTGGCGCCGGCTACGGTTGGCCTGGCCCAGGATGCCGCTGCTGCCTGGCCGCTGGCCGCAGCGGCGCTTACCGGCCAGGCCCAGCGGGTGGAAGCGCTGGCGGCCGCGTTCGGCGCTTTTGCCAGCGGCCCGTACCCCGAGGCCCCGCACACGGCACTGGTGTACCCCCTTTATCGGGCCGACGCCGCGCAGCCCGCTTATTTCGTGGTGCTGGGCGTGAGTGCCCGCCGGGCATTGGATGCCGAATACACGCATTTCTACGACATTTTGGTGGCGGCCGTGAGCACAGCCATGACCAGGGCGCGCACCCTGGAAGACGAACGAAAGCGGGCCGATGCCCTGACCGAGCTGAACCGCGCTGGCGAGGAAATAAACGTGGAAGGGCTCGCCCGGCTGCGGGTGGCCAACGAAGAGCTGAAGAAGTTTAAGGTATTGAGCGATAATGCATTCGATGCCTTTATCCTCATGCGCGAAGACGGCTCTTTTGCCTACCTCAACGAACTGGCCTGCCAGCGCTGGGGCTACACGGCCGAGGAGGCGCAGACCTTGCGGGTGCCCGACGTGGACCCTCTGTACCAGGCCGCCGAATTCCAGGCCCTGTTTGCCCGTGTGCAGCAGCAAGGTTCCCTGCCGCCCTTCGAAACGATACACCAACGCCGGGATGGCAGCCGCTTCCCGGTAGAAGTGAGTTTAGGGCCTATCACCCTCAGCGGGCAGCCCCATTTGTTCGCCGTTGCCCGCGACATCACCCAGCAGGTGGCGGCCAAGCAGCAACTGGTAGCCAGCGAGCAGCGCTACCGCACGCTCATTGAGGAATCGCCGATTGCAATGGCCTTGTATGTGGGCCCCGACCTGCGAATTCAGCACGCCAACGCGCTTATGCTGATGTATTGGGGCAAAGACGCTTCCGTAGTAGGGAAGTCGTTTCGGGAAGCCTTGCCGGAATTGGACGACCAGCCTTTTTCTTCTCGGTTGGAACAGGTGTACGCCACGGGCCAGCCCTATACCGGTGTCCGGCAGGAAGCCACCGTGCTCATCGATGGCCAACCCCGGACGTCGTATTTCACGTTCACCTTCAAACCCCTGCGCGACGAGCAAGGCCAGGTCTACGGCATTCACAACACGGCGATGGACGTGAACACGGAAATGCAGGCGTTGCAGCAAATCGAAGAAAGCGAAGCCCGCTTTCGGGCGCTGGTGGAGCAGTCGCCCGTGCCCACGGCGCTTACCCGCGGCCTCGACTTGGTCATCGAAAGCATTAATGCGCCCATGCTGCACCTCATGGGTTTCCAAACAGCCGAGGAAGTGGTGGGCAGAGCCATGGTGGACGTGCTGCCCCAGCTGCAGTCGGAGGCTGTTTTGCAAATAGCCAAGGAGGTGACGGCCTCCGGGGAAGCTTTCCGGGGCAGCGAAATGCCCGTGATAATGCCCGGCGATACCGGCGACCTGGAGCAGCGCTACTACAATGTCTCCTACACCCCGCTCATCGAAGGCGGGCAGGTAACGGGCCTTATTCACGTGGCCATTGATGTAACGGAACAGGTGCGGGCCCGGCGAAAAATAGAAGCCGAAAAAGCACGGGCCCAGCTGGCGATTGAGGTAGGCGGCCTGGGCGTGTTTGAAACGGAGTTTACCACGTTTGAAATCGTGGCCGACCAGCGCTTCAACGAGATTTTTGGCTTCGACGGGCCCCAGAGCCGTCAGCGGTACCTCTCGGTGTTCCACCCCGATGACCTGGCGCAACGGGCCCAGGCCCTGGAGCTGGGCGTGAAAACCGGGGCATTTGAGTACGAAGTCCGGTTTATCCATGCGATTACCCAACAAGTGCGGTGGGTGAGAATCCGGGGCCGGGTGTCGCGCGATGCGGCGGGTGCGCCGGCTACCGTGGTGGGCGTGGCCCAGGACACCACCGAGCAGAAAACCTACACCGAGGCCCTGCACGAAAGCGAGCAGCGCTTCCGCATTCTGGCTGACGCGGCTCCCAACATGGTGTGGGCCGTAAACCCAGATGGCACCATTCGCTACATCAACCGGGCTTTTACCGACTTTGTGGGCGTGACCCAGCAGGAGTATGAGGCCACTGGCTGGGGCCCGTACATGCACCCCGACGAGCTGCAACAGGCCCAGGACACCCTCGCCGAAACCATTCGCGCCGGTTCTCGCTACAAGCTGGAACACCGCATGCTGCGCCATGATGGGCAGTTTCGCTGGCTATTGGCCCAGGGCGCACCCAGCTATTATGCCAGTGGCGAGCTGTACGGCTACGTGGGCTCGGCCATCGACATCACCGACCTGAAGGAAACCAACGAGCAGCTGGTGCGCACCAACCGCGACTTGGATAACTTCATTTACACGGCCTCGCACGACCTCAAAGCGCCCATCAGCAACATCGAAGGCTTGCTGCTGCTATTGGGCGACCTGCTGCCCGCCGAGCTGCGCACCAACGAGACCCTGCTGCCCGTGCTCACGCGCATGCAGGATTCGGTGGAGCGCTTCACCCGCACCATTGCCCACCTCACGGAGGTAAGCAAGCTGCAGATGGAGTTTGCGCACCCGCCCACGGCCACGCCGCTGCTGCCGTTGCTCGAGGACGTGCGCCAGGACTTGCGGCCCCTGCTCACCGAAACAGGCGGGCAAATACGTGTTGATGCTGAGGGGTGCCCCACGATGATGATGTCGGAAAAGAACCTGCGCAGCATTCTGTATAACCTGGTCAGCAACGCCCTGAAGTACCATCACCCGGACCGGCCGCCGGTGGTGCGCGTGAGCTGCCGGGCAGAAGGCGACCGGCACGTCCTCCGCGTGCAGGACAATGGCCTGGGGTTGGCCGAGTGGCAGCAAACCAAGCTGTTTCAGCTGTTCGAGCGCCTGCACACCCACGTGGAGGGCACGGGTGTGGGGCTGTACATGGTGAAGAAAATGGTGGAAAATGCGGGCGGCACCATCTCGGTGGACAGCCGTGAGGGCGAAGGCACGACGTTCACGGCTGCGTTTCCGGCCTGAGGGCTGGCAACCCCCGATGCTCTTGCTCGTAACACGCGTGCGCCTGCTGTGTCGGGAGCCTACCCTGCATGCCGCAACTGTCCAGCATCCTGCTGGTGGACGACGACTCGACCACCAATTTTCTCAACGAGTCCCTCATCAAGCGCCTCGGCTTGGTAAAGCACCTGCACGTGGCCGAAAACGGCGCCCAGGCGCTGCAGAACCTGCACCAAACCTGCCTGCCGCTAAGTGCCAGCTGCCCCGACCTTATTTTGCTGGACATGAAAATGCCCATCATGAACGGCATCGAGTTTCTGGAAGCGTACGCGCTGTTACCGATTCAAAAACAGCAGCACACCGTCATCATCATGCTCACCACCACCATGCTGCGGGCCGACCTTGAGCGGGTAAAGCAGCTCCCCGTGGCCGGCGTGTTGAACAAGCCCCTGACGAAAGAGAAAATACTGGCCTTGGTGCAGGAGCATTTCAAAGCAGAGGCGGACTAGGGATGAACAATGGCCCAGCCCTCGGTTTGGCGCAGAATCAGTTCGCCGTTGCCGGTGGGCACAATGGAAATATAGGGCAGCATATCGTCCTTGGTTAGCTTATAGGCCTTCATCGAGTTTGCGCACTGCGTCAGGATGACGCCAGCCTGTTGCAGGACCAGCACATCGGCTTCGTACGGCTGGTCTTTCTTAAACACGGTTGTGCCCCGACTGAACACCACCAACTCCAATTCGAGCTTGCCTTTCAGGCGCGGGTCCTCCAACGCATTTTTCATGTTGTGCAGCGTCTGGCTGATGAGCCTCGGGTCGTCGCTATCGAGCTGATACACGGCGCGGTAGTGGCTTTTGGTTGCTGGTGCGCCCTGGAAAGCTGCCGCTTTGGCTGCGTAGGCTGCATTGGGTGGGGTGAGCGGGATGGCTGGCGGGGCAGGGGCTGAGGGCGACGTAGACGCGGCAGGGGCAGGGGTGGGGGTAGTTTGGGCGTTGGCGGCGAAAGCTGCGCCAATGAACAGCGCGGCTAGGAGGGGACGGAACAGGGGCATTGGAGAAGGAAAAAGAGTGAAGGTGAGCGTAAGAGATGCGGCCCGGCAACCAGTCTGTGAAAACCTGCCAGGGCGTGCAGGAATCAGGGTTGTTTTATTGATAGCTGCGCTGCCTCAATGGGTTGAAAAGGCCCAAACTTGTGCTGCGTCGCCGAGAAGCTGTCCGCATAAGGTCCGAACGGGTAATCGATGGGCTTCTGGGCAATGTTGGGCCAGTCGTGCGGGGTGGGCAGGTGCGGGCGGGGCTGCGAGTTTACAAACGCGGCCACGTCCCAGGCCTGAGCATCGGTCAGCTGCGGGTGGTCGAAGCTCGCGCCGAAGGGCATGGCCGCCTTCACGAAGCGCGCAAAACGCGAGACCCGAAACAGGCCGGCACCGTCGTTGTAGCTGCCCGGGCCCCACAGCGGCGGGTACTGGTAGCCGCGCCCGTGGGCCAGGAGCTGGCCTTGTCCGGCAGCTCCGTGGCAGCTCTGGCACTTGGCTGCAAACACGGCTTTGCCAATCTGTGGGTCGGCCGCCCGGTTGAGGTAGGGCAGCGGCACGAAGCCGGTGCCATACACCTCCTTCCCTTTGGGAATACCCGTGCCCAGCCACTGAATGTAGGCCACAATGGCGCGCATCTCGCGGCTGCCCACGGGTACAGCGCGCCCGTTGAGGCTGCGCTTCATGCAGTCGGCCACGCGCTTCTCGATGCCCTCCGCTGTGCCCGAGCGGGCGCGCAGCTTGGGGTAGGTGGCAGCTACGGCCAGGTAGTTATTGGCAAAGCCCTGGGTGCCGGCCTGCAGGTGGCAGTTCTGGCAGTTCATGCCGTTGGTATAGGAGCCCACAGTACCCCGCGGGCCCAGGTAGGCGGCAGTGCGGGCCACCAGCGCCCGCCCATAGCGGATTTCGCGGCCGGCAGCTGTGAGCGGAATCAAAGCCGTGTCGGGGGCTGGGGTGGCCGGGCGGTGGTAGCTGCCGGGTGGCGGCGGGCCTTCGGTAGCCTCGTCCGTCACCGCCACTACCTGGGCTGGGCCAGCCGGCCCAAGTAGCTGCGCCAGCACCACCACGGCCAGCAGCGCCACGGCCGCCGCCAGCAGCGTGAGGAGACGCACGAGCTGCGGCAACTCCTGCGCCCGGTCTTCCGTGGTGTTCATGGCGCGTTTCGGTGGTGAGCGTTAAAATCCAGGCAAGCTATTGGTGCGGCCGGTCGAATTTAATGCGGCAGCTTTTCGCGCAGGGCACTGTAGGTCCAGGTGCCAGCCAGGGCAGCCACAATCAGCACGGCCGCCGCGCCGCTGCCGCTGCCCAGCTGCGCAAACATGGGGCCCGGGCAGGCCCCGGTGATGGCCCAGCCGAAGCCGAAAATAAGTCCGCCAAGCCAGACTCCGTGGTTGAATTTTTTGTCGGGAATGACAATGGGCTCGCCGTTGATGGTTGTGAGCTGGTTGCGCTTGATGAGCTGAACCGAAACCAGCCCCACCACAATGGCCGAGCCGATGATGCCGTACATGTGGAAGCTCTGGAAGCGAAACATCTCTTGAATCCGGAACCAGCTGATGACTTCGCTTTTGGTCAGAATAATGCCGAACAGCACGCCCAACGCCAGGTATTTGAGGTTTTTCATGAGGCCAAAACCGGGTTAAAACAGGAGTGGATACACCAGCCAGGTCATGGCCAGCCCACCCACAAAAAAGCCCACCACGGCTACCAACGACACCCATTGCAGATTGGACAAGCCCGAAATGGCGTGCCCCGACGTGCAGCCGCCCGCGTAGCGTGTGCCAAAGCCCACCAGAAACCCACCCAGCACCAGGAAAACCCAGCCTTTCCAGCTGGCAAGGTTGTCGAGCGCAAACAGCTCGCGCGGCAGCAGGCCCGAAAAGTCGGTGAGGTGCAGCTGCGTTTTCAGGTCGCGCACGGTGGCGGCCGAAATGGCCACCGCATCAGGGTGGCCCAGCAGCCGGTAGCCAATGAAGCCGCCGATGGTGATGCCGAGCACGAAAAACAGGTTCCAGCTTTCGGCCCGCCAGTTGTAAGTCAGAAACGGAATGTTGGCCGGTAGGCAGGCGGCGCACACATGGCGCAGCGAGCTGCTGATGCCCAGGGCCTTGTTGCCGATAAGCAGCAGGGCCGGCACCGTGAGGCCGATAAGCGGCCCCGCTACGTACCAAGGCCAGGGCTGGCGCAGAAATTCAAGCATTGCTAAAGGATATTTGAAAGAATACGAGGAGAACGTATGGGGTAAACTCGTCAGAAGTTTTGCTTTCGGATGGGTCAGACAATCTCATTCACTTTGCGCTGAAAGGAGCAGAATAGAAAATTCTGCTTGGTCTGAAAGGGTGTTTCGTGGTCCTCGGTGCGGCAGCGCAGCTTCTGGAAGCCCGTGCGCAATTGCCTGCCAAGCGTGGCCTCGCTGTACTGCCGGATGGGCAGGCCGCTGCACTGGGTGGGGCCCGCCACCGAAAACGTACCCATGGTGAGAAAGCCGCCCGGCACAATGGCCGTGCGCGCCAGGCGCAGGTAGTGCACCACTTCGGGCGCAGTGGTGAGGAAGTGAAACGCGGCCCGGTCGTGCCACAGCGCGTATTGGCTGGCTGGCCGAAACTCCCGAACATCGGCCTCCAGCCACTGCACCCGATGCTGGCGGGCACCCAGCCGCTGTTGCGCCCGCGCCAGCGCCGCCCCCGAAATATCCAGCACCGTTACGTTCTCGTAGCCCTCGTCCAGCAGGTAGTCGACCAGACGGCTGTCGCCCCCGCCCACGTCGATAATGGGAGCCGATTTCGGCAGCGCGAAAGCGTGAATAAATTCCAGCGAAGTAGCGGGCACCGCCTGCGTCCAACTGACTTCGTGGGGCTGTTTGGCGGCATAAATGGTTTCCCAATGCCGTTTGGGGTCGGGGGCTGACATCATAAGGTTTGGCGAACAGATGAGTTTAATGGGCGGCTAGTTGAAACGACTTCACTGCTTCCCCCAAATCGAAGACTTCGGTACCGGGCAATACTGCCGCCACAATGCTGCTGCCCGCCGCCGAGCGGTAGCCGCCGGCGCAGTGCACCACCACCGGCCGGCCCGCCGGAATCTCGTGTGCCCGCTCGCGCAGCTCGGGCAGCGGAATATTGAGAGAACCCGCGAAAAGGGGCTCGTCGCGGTGCTCCACCGGGTTGCGGATATCGAGGATGGTGTAAGCCTGCGGGTGCTGGCGGAACTGCTCCACGTTCAGGGCTGACAGGGTGGCTTCGGTAACCGTTGCACCCACCAAGGCTCCTTTAATCAACGGCTCGTAGCCGATTTTGGCGGTTTTCTGAATCAGGTCTTCCAATGTCGCCGCGTCGGCCGCCAGCAGGTAGAACGGCTCCCCCGGCCCCACCACCGAGCCCAGCCAGGTTTCGAACTTGCCACCCTGCTGGATGTTGAGCGCCCCCGGCGCGTGGCCTTGCTTGAATGCGGCTTCGGGGCGGGCATCTACCAGCAGCACGCCCGGTTGTAGCGCCACGCCGGCGGCCAGGCGCGGCACCTGCTGCACCGCCGGCGCGTAGGGCGGGGCTCCGGCCTTGTTCAGGGCCACGTCGTGGGCGAAATACTTGGGGATGAAGGGCTGGTCGGCGAGCAGCTCGGCGATGAAGGCGGCCTCGCTCATGGGCCGCAGCATGGGGTTGCCGATGCGCTCGGCCCCAATGGTGCTGCTGTTGGCCCCGCTCAGGGCTTTGCCGCAGAGGCTGCCCGCGCCGTGGGCCGGGTACACCAGCACAGCATCGGCCAGCGGCAGGAGCTTATCGCGCAGCGAGTGGTACAGCTGGCGGGCCAGTTCCTCGCGTTTGGCGGTCATGTTGCCGGCCTTTTCG
The DNA here is from genome assembly GCF_039539585.1 of Hymenobacter glaciei. Classification (NCBI taxonomy): domain Bacteria; kingdom Pseudomonadati; phylum Bacteroidota; class Cytophagia; order Cytophagales; family Hymenobacteraceae; genus Hymenobacter; species Hymenobacter glaciei. Next base: position 126,102 of record NZ_BAABDK010000010.1, read on the forward strand.
CGCAGGTCGGGCCGGCCCACATCGCCAATGAAAAGCGTGTCGCCGGTAAATACGGCCACGTCGTGTTCTTCACGCTCCAGCACAATGCTGATGGAATCGGGGGAGTGGCCCGGCGTGTTCAGGGCCAGAAACCTGAGTTTGCCTACGCTGAAGGTGTCGCCCTCGTCAAACGCCTGGTGGGGGTAGTCGGCCCCGAGCAGCCGGCTCACGCGGATAACAGCGCCGGTGGCCTGCGCAATTTCGAGGTGCGATGAGACGAAGTCGGCGTGCGGATGGGTTTCGATGATGGCCACGATTCGGGCGTCGTGGGCCTGCGCGTAGTCGTAGTAGGGCTGTGGGTTGCGGGCGGGGTCGATGAGCACGATTTCGCGGGCACACTCGCTGAGGATGGCGTAGGAGAAATGGGCCAGGCCCTTGTCTTCAAACTGCTCGATTTTCATGGGAAATCAACAAGAAAACGGATGGGTGAAACGGAATTGAGCGAGCAAAGCCAACCGGCTAGGCGTGGTGAAACAGCAGCTCTTTGACGAGGATAAACGTGCCCATAGCCAGCGTAAACCAGCCAAACGCGGGCTTCAGCTTAGCTCCGGGGATGAAGCGCGTCAGGTAAGTGCCCAGCACAATGCCGCCCAGCGCAAAAGCCAGAAAACCCAGTAGAAACGACCACGCAATGGGCGTGCCCGCGCTGAGGTCTCCCGAAAAGCCGATGAGCGAGTTCAGCGCGATGATGGCCAGCGAGGTGCCCACGGCCAGTTTCATGGGCAGGCGCGCGCCCAGCACCAGCGCCGGAATAATGAGGAAGCCGCCCCCCGCCCCCACAAAGCCCGTGAGCGTGCCCACCACCAGCCCAATGGCCAGAATGAGCGGGTAATTGAACGGGTGCTGGTGGTGCAGCTCGTCATCCAAGACTACTTCGGCCTGCCGGCTGCGAATCATCGACGTGGCGGCCGCTACCATCAGCACCGCGAAGGCCACCAGCACCAGCAAATCTTTGGTGAAAACGATAGCACCCACCGTAAACAGTTCGTGCGGAATGGCCGGCATCAGCACCTTGCGCACCAGAAATACGGCCAGCAGCGAGGGAATTAAAAACACAATGGCCGTGCGCAGCGACACCAGCCCCTTGCGGAAGTAGCCCGACGCGCCCACCAGCGACGTGCTGCCCACCACAAACAGCGAGTAGGCCGTACTCAGCACCGGACTCACGCCCATCAAATACACCAGCACGGGCACGGTGAGGATGGACCCGCCCCCGCCCATAATGCCCAGCGAAAGCCCAATGAATATGGCGGCGAAATAACCCAGATAGTGCAACATGAGGGAAGGAGGAGTGAATTGATTTATGAACGATTGTTCATGTATTTAAGCAAAAAAAGCCCGGCCAATTATAGGAAGGTGCACGCGGCCAGGCACTGGATTACGTCGATGACTTCGCGCATCTTCAGGGCGTAATATATGTTCTTGCCGTCGCGGGTGCTGCTGAGAATGCCCTTGAGCTTCATGCCGGCGAGGTGGTGCGAGAGCAGGCTTTGCTCGACGCTCAGCCGCTCGCTGATGTCGGTAACCGATAGACTGTCGTGGGCAGCCAGCAGCTGCACAATGGCAATGCGGGTGGGGTGGGCCGTGGTTTTGAGAATAAAAGCCACCTTTTCCATCTTCTCGATGGAGAGGCCCATATCAACCAGCGGCGCGGAAGTAGCGGCGCTCATACTGGGTAGCAAATGTATGAATAAAACTTCATATGTTGGGTTGTCGGCTCAACGGTAGCCCTAAGGAATTTGTTTCCAGCTATTACTTCATGTCGACGCTTTTGCCGTCGAGCCGGATGAGCTGACCGGCGCGCTTGCCGTTGCGGCGAATGTGCGCGGTGGGGTCTTTGGCCAACACCAGGCGGGGTAGTGCGCAGTCTTCGAGCGCAACATCCTGGGTGATGTAGCCGGCGGCACCAATGGTGAACTGCTGGCCCTGGTACACCACGTCGGAAATCTGAAACTTGCCTTCTGAATCGGTAACGTACACCTGGTGGGTGCCTTTTATGAGCAGCGTAGCTCCCAGCAGCGGGCGGCCATTGGCTTCGAACACCTGGCCGGTGAGCGGCGCACAAGCTAAGCGCATGCGGCGTGGGCTGGCCACGGGCCGGCCTTCCGACAGGGCCAGCCGGTTCTGGGAGTTAGCCGAAGCGGTGGCACGGGTGCTTTGGGCCGCAGCGGGCCGGGCAGCGCAGGCCAGTACAACAAGGGAAGCGAGTAGAATACGCATAGCAACGAATGGAGAAGGGCAGGAAGAAACCAGCAGCGTGGTCATGCCACCGGAGCGACTCCCTGCTACTCAACGGCTGCTGCCAGATTCTGTTACATGCGCCGGCCGACGAAAAGTTTCCACCCGGGCCCGGCGAGCCCGGCGGGCCGGTGCCATTCAGCCGCTCGCTACGCCATTCAGCCGGGCAAATTACCGTTCGCGAGAAAGTGGTTTCGCTCGCCGAAGCAGCCCGGTAAGTTTGGGTCATTCAATCACCAATCACCCACTTCACTGCCCATGAAAACTTCTGCATTCGCCCGCCGCCTGTCTTTTTCGCTGTTGCTGCTGAGCGCCGCGGCGCCGGCTTTCGCCACTGGCCCAGCCGCCGCAACCGTCAAAATTGCCGCCGATAAACCGGCGTTGCACCCCACCTTCACGGTGCGGGTGGTGGGCAAGGGCCAGCCCATGCTGCTGATTCCGGGACTGAACTGCACGGGGGCAGTATGGGACGAGGCCGTGGCCCACTACCAGCAGCGCTACCAGTGCCACATTATTTCGCTGGCCGGCTTCGGGGGCACCGCCCCGGTCGCCGTAACCGACCCGCTGCTGCCCGCCGTGCGCGACCAGCTGCTGGCCTACATCAAAACCCAGAAGCTGAGCAAGCCCGTGGTGGTGGGCCACAGCCTGGGCGGTTTCATGGCGCTGGCCCTGAGCGCGGCCCAACCCGAAGCCATTGGCCCGCTCGTGATTGTCGACTCGCTGCCTTTCATGGCCGCTGTCCAGAACCCGGCCGCCACCGTGGAAACCGTGAAGCCCATGGCCGAAAAAATGCGCCAGCAGATGAAGCAGGGCCACATGCCCGCCGCGGCCCAGCGCCAGATGGTGGCCGGCATGGCCACCGACACCGCCCGCCAAACCCTGATAGCCCGCTGGGGCATGGTTTCCGACCCCGCCACCACGGCCCAGGCCATGTACGACATGTACACCATTGACCTGCGCAACGACATCAGCCGCATTCAGCAGCCGGTGCTGGTGCTGGGGGCTTGGGCGGCCTACGCGCAGTACGGCTCGACCAAGGAGAGCACCCGCGCCATCTTCACGCAGCAGTACGCCAAGCTGCCGCAGGCCCGCATCGAAATGTCGGAAGCCGGGCGCCACTTCCTCATGTACGACGACACCGCCTGGTTTCTGGCGCAGGCCGATGCCTTCCTGAAGCAGCCGGCGGTGGCGAAAAAGTAGTTGCTGGCCGGTAGCTTCCGGGCCACAATTCAGGCCCGGGAGCTTTCTTGCGCTTCTTTTTCATGCTCATTCCACTTTTTTCTGCTTGGCTCGAATGCAACGGGAACAGGATTTTGAAATGCTCCACCTGGAGCTGTCGGTAAAAGCCAAAAACGGGCTTGATTTTATTGTGGCGGCCAGCGTGGTGTGGGCGGCCATTGCTTTCATCTGGACGCTGCCGGGCTCGGCCACGCACCGCGGGTTTATTACCTTCTTCGTAGGCGCGCTCACACTGCCCCTGGCCTGGGGGCTGTCTAAAGTATTTGGCACGGTCTGGAAGCTGCCCAACAACCCGCTGCAGCCCTTGGGGCTGTGGCTGAACATGGCCCAGCTGTTCTACTTTCCGTTTCTGATTTTTATTTTCAGCTACCACCCCGCGTATTTCATCATGACCTACGGCATCATTACGGGAGCACACTTCTTTCCCTATGCCTGGTTCTACAAAGCGCCGCCGTATGCTGCCATGGCCGGGGTAATTTCGCTGGGCAGCCTGCTCATTGGCCTGCGCACCGCCACGACGGCTCCTTACTGGGTGCCGGTGTTTGTGCTGGCATGCCTGCTGGTACTGGCGGGGCTGCTGTTTGCCCTGTATCGCCAGCGCGTGCCGAGCTACCGACTGGCCGAGGCCCCCCGGTAGCATGGGCACTCAGCTGATTTTTCACGGCTTATCTGTTCCTGCGCCATGCCCCGCTTCTCGGCCCGCCCCCGCCTGTACTGGACGCTCCAAATTGGCGGCTGGACTACGTTCGCCGTATTTGGCGGGGCCCAGGCGGCCATCTTCGGAAAGTTTGCGCCCATTGTTGTGCCCATCGAAGCCATCGTGGGCGGGGTGCTGCTGCTGGGCAGCCACCTCCTGCGGCTGTACGTGCGCCGCCACGGCTGGACGCGCCTGCCGCTGCTGTCGCTGTTGCCGCGCCTGTTTATGGCCAACCTGCTGGTGGCCGTGGGCAGTCAGGCAGTGATTGGGCTGCTGGTGTCGGGGCTATTAGCCGCCCTGCATTCGCCAGAATACGGCAAAGGCTTTCCGTGGCTGCAATACGTGGGCTATGCCGCGAATTCGTTTTTTATCATGTGGCTGTGGTCGGCGGCGTATTTCAGCCTGCACTACTTCGACAACCTGCGGCAGGCCGAAGTTGACAAGTGGAAGCTGACCGCTGCCGTGCGCGATGCCGAGATGCGCACGCTCAAGGCCCAGATTAACCCGCATTTTCTGTTCAATGGCCTCAACAACATCCGCGCGCTGGTACTGGAAAACCCGGCCCGCGCCCGCGAGATGATGACGCACCTCTCGGACCTGCTGCGCTACTCGCTGCAGCTGAACACCCGCGAGCAGGTGCCGCTGGCCCGCGAGCTCGAAACCGTGACGCATTACCTCACCCTCGAAAGCCTGCAGCTGGAAGAGCGCCTGCACTACACCTTCGACGTGGACCCCGCCACCTTGGCCACGCAGCTGCCGCCCATGACGCTGCAGCTGCTCGTCGAAAACGCCATCAAGCACGGCATCACGCCGCGGCCGGGCGGGGGAGCCGTGCACGTTTCGGCCCAGCTCGAAGGGCACGGGCAGGTGCTCATTACCGTGCGCAACCCGGGCCGCTATCAGCCCGACCCTACCGCGCCCGACCACACCGGCATCGGCCTGCCCAATGCCCATGAGCGGCTGCAGCTGCTGTTCGGGCCCAGCGCCAGCCTGCGCGTGGGCAACGACGCGCACCTGCCCGACACCGTTACGGCCGAGCTGCGCCTGCCGCTGGGTGCGATGGGTAGAGAAGGACGTCAGGCTGGGCAAAATGGGCATGCTGAGCTTGCCGAAGCATCTCTGCCGCAATAGCAAACCATTCGATTGGATTGCGTTGCGCGGTAGAGATGCTTCGACAGGCTCAGCATGACGTTCTTTTTTACTATCTACTAACCCTCTAACCCTCTAACCCTCTAACCCTCTAACCCTCTAACCCATCTTCACCTATTATGAACGTGCTTCTCGTCGACGACTCGCGCCTGGCGCGCACTGAATTGCGCCACCTGCTTCAGGCCTTTTCCGACGTGACCGTGGTGGGGGAGGCGCGCCATGCCGACGAGGCCCGCGCCCAGATTCAGGCCCTGCGGCCCGATTTACTGCTGCTCGATGTGCAGATGCCCGGCCAGACCGGCTTCGAGCTGCTGGCTTCACTGGAGGCGGCCCCGCACGTCATCTTCACCACCGCCTACGACGAATATGCCCTGCAGGCCTTCGCCGTAAATGCGCTCGACTACCTGCTGAAACCGGTGGAGGAAACCCGGTTAGCCGCTGCGTTGGCCAAAGCCCGGGCCCGCGTCAGTGCCCCGGTGCTAGTCGAAACCGGCCCGAACATCCCAGCAGAAGAGGCCGCGTTGGCTCCCCTTACGGCCCAGGACCAGGTGTTTGTGAAGGACGGCGAGCGGTGCTGGTTTGTGAAGCTGGCCGATATCAAGCTCTTCGAAATCAATGGCAGCTACACCCGCATTCACTTCGAAAACCACCGGCCGCTCATTCCCCGCACTTTGCAGCAGCTCGAGGCGCGTCTCGACCCCAAAGTGTTTTTCCGCGCCAACCGCCAGCAAATCATCAACCTGAAGTGGATTGCCGGCATCGAGCCCTGGTTCAGCAATACCCTGAAGCTGCGGCTGCGCGACGGCCCCGAGGTAGAGGTGTCGCGGCAGCAGTCGGTGCGCTTTCGCGAGCTGCTGAGCCTGTAGCGGCGCCGGTTAGCGAGCTGTCGGGCGGCGCAGGCGGCGGAGTGCGTAGGCCACCCCACCTGCCAGCAGCAGCGAAGCTCCTCCGTCGAGGGGGGTATCGGTTGGGGCCGCGGGGACGGGGCCGCCGTCGGCAGGCGCTTGGGCCAGGGCAGCCGGGCTGGCTAGTGCGGCCAGGGCAACCGCAAGCATTAGGCGTTGTAAGAGTGGTTTCATGGGCGTGGGAGGGCAAAGGCGGGCATCGGCAAAACCGATGGACGAAGGTCGGGCTCGCGCACCCGGCGCACCATCCGGGCCAGCGGGTATTTTTACGGGCCCGGTTGTCCGTGCTGCCACGGATGCCGGTGCCGTTGGCCTTATCCAGACCAGTTGCATTCACCCGTTTCTTAGAGCCGTTTCGGAGTCAGTGGATGTAGGGGCGGTGCCCCTACATCCACTAGACTTGTTCCCAAATACTGAAAAGCACCAAATTGGCGGTCATGCTGAGCGCAGTCGAAGCATCTCTACCGCTTCGTTGCACCGATTGGATTGCTTACGCGGTAGAGATGCTTCGACTGCGCTCAGCATGACGTTCTTTTGTTGTTTTTTCTTATTGGGGAACAAATCCACTGACCACGAAACCGCGCTAATGAAAATATAACGCTTTATGGTTGCCCTTGTATGCTGTCCGATTCCGGTGCTGGCGACTTACAAGGGCCCGACGTTAGAGCGGTTTCGTGGTCAGTGTAGAGGCTGAACGAGGTAGGGGCGGGGCTTGCCCCCGCCCGTCGTTGAACGGAACCGGTCAAGGGGCCTCAACGTCCGGGCGGGGGCAAGCCCCGCCCCTACATCCACTGACTCCGAAACGGCTCTAGTGGGTTGCTGGCTCCGGTCCGCTACTTTTAGCCCATGCTCTCTTTCCCCGAATACGACCGCCTCGATGCCCTGGCCCAGGCCCAGCTCGTGCGCACCGGCCAGCTCTCCGCCGCCGAGCTCTGCGCCGCCGCCGTAGCGCGGGCCGAGGCGGTGAATCCGCAGCTCAATGCCGTCGTACATCCGCTGTATGAGCCGGCGCGCCAGCGCGCCGCTGCCGGGCTCCCGGCGGGCCCGTTCGGCGGCGTACCGTTTCTGCTGAAGGACTTTGGGGCGCAGTATGCCGGTGCGCCGCACACCTCGGGCAGCCGCGCTCTGCGGGGCTTTGTGCCCACCGAGGACGCCGAGCTGGTGCGGCGCTGGCAAGCCGCCGGCCTCAACATCCTGGGCAAAACCAATACCCCCGAGTTTGCCCTGATGGGCGTGACCGAACCCCTGCTGCACGGCCCCGCCCGCAACCCCTGGAACCTCGACCATACCCCCGGCGGCAGCAGCGGCGGGGCGGCGGCGGCCGTGGCGGCGGGCATCGTGCCGGTGGCCGGCGCCGGCGACGGGGGCGGCTCCATTCGGATTCCGGCGGCCTGCTGCGGCCTGTTCGGGCTGAAACCCAGCCGGGGCCGTGTGCCCACCGGCCCCGAGCAGGGCGAAAAGTGGCAGGGCGCCGCGGTGGAGCACGTGCTCAGTCGCTCGGTGCGCGACAGCGCGGCTCTGCTCGATGCCACGCAGGGGCCCGATGTGGGGGCGCCGTACTTCCTGCCGAACCCCGCCCGGCCTTATCTGGAAGAAGTAACCCGGTCGCCCGGCCGGTTGCGCATTGCCTTTAGCCTGGGCCACCCGCTGGGCAGCGCCCTGCACCCGGAGTGCGCCACGGCCGTGCGCGACGCGGCGAAACTGCTCGAAAGCCTGGGGCACGACGTGGAGGAAGTGCCACTACCCTTCGATGGCCGCGCCGTGGCCTCGGCATTTCTGATGCTGTATTTCGGTGAAACCGGGGCCAGCATTGCCGCCCTTAGCAAGCACCTGGGCCGCCCCGCTCGGCCCGCCGATGTAGAGCCCACTACCTGGCTGCTGGGCCTGCTCGGCCGCACCTACACCGCGGCCTACTTCGCCGTGGCTCGCCAGTCCTGGAACGACCACGCCCGGGCCTTCGGCCGCTTCCACCACACCTACGACCTGCTGCTGACGCCCACGCTGGCCACGCCGCCGGTGCGCATCGGCGAGCTGCAGCCTAAGCCCCTGGAGCAACGGCTCCTGAAGCTGGTGAACACCTTCGGCCTCGGCGGCCTCATTCGCCGCTCGGGCATTGTGGAGAAGCTGGCCGAGCAGAGCCTCGAAAAAACGCCCTACACCCAGGTAGCCAACCTCACGGGCCAGCCCGCCATGTCGGTGCCCCTGCATTGGACGGCCGAGGGCCTGCCCTGCGGCGTACAGTTTATCGGGAGGCTAGGGGCTGAAGACGTGCTCTTCCGGCTGGCTGGGCAGTTGGAGCAGGCTCGGCCGTGGTTCGATAAGCGGCCGGCACTGTAGGCTACAGGAGGGGCTATTGGCACTTGTTGTTATGAGCTACCTCAGGCTAATGCCGGCCCGCAGGTTGGGTTAATGTTGGCCGCCACGCTAATGAATAAACGGCTTCAGTAGCGTAGCGGCTTGAGGAACCCCTGTTTGGCGGAATACTCCCACTGCTCAAGCGTGGCACGTTGGTGTGCATTGGTTGGCGACACCGAGTCGTGCAGGGCTTGCGTCACGCTGGCTGGGGTCGGGGTATTGATAAGAATATTAGTCATGCGGTATTCGACGCTGTCAGCCGTTACGGCAGTTACTTCAATCAAGCCATATTGCCGGCCATCGTCGGTTACGTTCACTTTGTAGCGCTGCCCTGCGGCTTCTGTTATTGAGGGCTCTTGTACCACCGAGGGCTGGTCGGCCTCCTTGCGTTTCTCGACCCAATTAATGGTCAGGCTAATGGTTGCATAGGCTCCGAAGAGTAGCAACAACGAAAATTGCGTGCGCGGTGTGCGCGCATGGTGTTGAGCCTCTTGTACGAGCCACTGATAGGTGGCCGGCATTTCGCGGAAGTAGAGAACCTGTTTGCAGTGCTGACAGGTAGTGATGCTGGTTTTGCCGATAGGGAAGGCCGGAATCCAGAGCAAATGCATGTATCGGGAAAATACGGTGCAGGTGAGTGTATTCGACACATGGCAGTTCGCACAACCCACGCCGGGTAGCGGAACTAAAGCAATGGTTGAAGCACGGCTCCCAGAAAAAAACAGCATGATATAGCGTCGGTGAAATAGGCGCGCGCGCCTATGCGCAGCGCGGTGGCTGGCAAAGCTAAACAGAGCTTCGCTGCCAATTTCTGACCTATTACTCGGACTGTTTCTTTACTACACTGATGCTGCTGTTGCGTTCCAGGCGCACGGCCTGGGCTTCTTCGGCGGCGGCAATGTTGCCTCCTTCGCGCAGGCCTTCAAGCTGGTCTTGGTGGGTGATGTTGTGGCGGCGCAGCATTTCTGCATTCACCTGGCCGTGCTCGGCCAATACAGCACCTTCGCCCTTCACCAGTTGGCTCACAAAGTGGCTGCGGAACGAGGCCCAGGCCAGCAGCCGGTGCAGGCCCATCAGTATAAAGCCAGCCAGCAGCGTACCCCAAAACGGTGAGGCCGCTGTTGCTGCCCGGCTCAGTACGGCCCCGAGCATAATTTTAACAACCACATCGAACGCCGCACTGGTGCCGAAGCTGCGTTTGCCGGATATGCGCAGCAATACCAGTCCGGCGAAGAGAACCAGCGCGGCGCGCACCATCATCTGCAGCGTCGTGATGGTGCGCGAGTCGGCGTTGAAGCCAATTAGCAGGTTGAGCAGGTCTTTCAGGCCCGGAAAGCCGCTGCGGCTTGCTTAAGCGACGCCACCGCCCGGGCTGCGCCCACGCGACGCAGAATCTTGATTTGCTGCCCTTTTACGGCGTTGTAGGATGTAAAAAAATGCTCAATCTCGTGCAGCATCTCGGCCGGTAAGTCGGTGATTTCCCGGAGGCCTTTGTGCTCGCGCGAGTTGGCCGCCACGGCCAGCAGCCGGTCGTTGCGCACCACGCGGCCGTCTTTTTCTTCCTGCTCCACTTCCAGCGCGCCCAGTACCCGGGCCTCCACCACGCAGCCCGGAAACGCGGGCGCTGCCAGCAGGAGCAGCACGTCGAGCGGGTCGCCGTCTTCGGCCAGGGTGGAGGGCACAAAGCCAAAGTCGAAGGGGAAGCTGTGGCCTTCGGGCAGCACGCCCATAAGCTTGAAGGCCTGAATTTCGGGGTCGAAGGCGAACTTGTTGCGCCCGCCTTTGGGCGTTTCGACCACCACGTGCACGCGCTGGCGCGACTGCGGAACGTGGGCCGGGAGCTGGTGCAGGGAGGGGGCCATGTTGGGAAGCACGAAGCGCGGAATGTGCCTGCGCTTATCGTTTAGGACGACCAATGGGAAGCAGATGTTGCTAGTGTGCTGCTTGGCCGGCCCCAACGGCCTGCGCTACAATGCGGAATTATCCGCATTTTGCCAGCCGGTGAGCACTTCTGCGCTAAGCAGATGCTCGACCATAGGCCCGGCAATGTCGTGGCGCTTCTACCTAGCCCTTTTTTTGTTTACGGCTAATGCCAACAACCCCGCCACCCCGGCCGCCGTCTTGGCTGGGTCCCTGAAAAAAAGCAGGCCGGGGGTGCCAGAAGCAGGAGCGCCGCACCAGCCAGAAGTTTCATGGCGAGTACAAGCGGGCCCGCCTCGATTTGCAGGCTCACTTGCGCGAGCAGAACCCAGACGTGCCGCCCTCGACGACAACATTCGCACCGCTAACTCTCTCATCGTCGGCTCCGCCGTGGCCGGCGAGCTGGCCTCCGGCTCGAAGCAAGAGTTTCCGAAACTGGTGCCTGCCCGGCGATGGCTGGTACGTTGTGCTACTGGCGCACCAGCCGCTGCGTCTGACTGCCGCTGCGCACCACGTACACGCCCGGAGCCAGCGGGGGCAGTATCAGGCCGCTGGCTTCAAAAACTGGTCGAGCATCGACTGCTACCCGGCGGCCCAGGCAGTCGAATACTTCTACCGGTTGGCCCTCGGCCATGCCGGTAGCCCACACGGTTCCAGTACTCGGGTTGGGCCAGAGGTTGAACACGCCCACGGGCGAGCGGCGGGCTATATCGGCGACGCTCGACACAAAGCCGCGGTCGGCGTAGTAGTCGTAGTACTTGGTGCCGCCGGGCACGGTGCTGGGGCCCAGTACTAGGCTGGGGCTTTCGAACGAGCCGGCAATGCAGGCTGTGCCGTCCGAGCCCAGGGCCACGCCGGCCACATGGTCATCGCCGGTGCTACCGCCCCCTAGGGCCCAATGCCAGCTGCCGTCGGAACCCAGCCGGGTCACCACCAAATCGGCTTTACCCACAGCGGTAAGGGCTGGCAACTGGCCGAAGGAGGCCGTTTGGGAGAAGCTGCCCGCCACCGTCAGCTCACCGCTGGCGTCGCGCACGAGGCCGGCGCCGGCATCGGCTTGGGGGCTGCCGCCCCGCACGGCCCATTGCCAGGCGCCGGCCGGGGTCAGCTTGGCCACAAACAAGTCGTAGCTATTGTCGGTGCTGTTCAGCGCGAGGCTGCCGAGCCGCACCTGCTGGCCGGCTACCGCCCCCGTGACGTAGGCATTGCCGGCTGGGTCGAGCACGATGCCGCGCCCGTAGGCTGCCGTGGCCGCCGTGGCGTGCGTGGCCCACTGCCAGCGGCCGGCCGGGTCGAGCCGGGCTACGAATAAATCTTTCGAAAAGCCTGCCCGTGTGAGTACCGTGGTTCCAAATGTAGCCGTATACCCCTCGAATGAGCCCGTGACATAGGCGCTGCCGGCCGCATCGACGGCAATGCTCTGGCCAAAATCGTAACCGCAGCCCCCACCCGCCACGGCCCACTCCCAGGTGCCGGCCGGGGTTAGTTTGGCCACAAACCCTTTATAGCCCCCGTAGCAACTCAGCGTAGTGCTGCCAAACTGCGGGCCCCCGTTGAAGCCGCCGGTCACGTACACGTTGCCGCCGACATCTACAGTTAGGGCCGTGCCTATTAGGTACAGGAATGAATTGCTGGACTGGCCAGCCGATAGGGTAGGGGCCGTGGCCTGCAGCCACACGCCGGTCGGGCTGAGCTTGGCCACAAACAGATTGGCCCCTACACCGGGTTGGTTCAGGGTAATGGTTCCGAAGCGGGCGGTGCTGCTTTCAAAATACCCGGTGATGTAGACGTTGCCGGCTGCATCGAGCGCCAGCCCGTTGCTGATGTCCCAGTCGTTGCCACCCGCGCGCACCGCCCAGCGGTAGTGGCCCGCCGGGTCCAGGCTGGCCACGAACAGGTCGTAGTCGTTCTCGGCCGTGAGCGTGATGTTGCCCAGGGTCATGGTCTTGCGGAAGATGCCGGTAACATAGGTGTTGCCCGCGGCATCAGTAGCTATGGCACGGTTCTGCGCCTGCTGGTCGTAGGTTGTGGGCGCTTCAGCGCCAACGGCCCACGCAAAAGCGGGAACCTGGGCCCTGACGCCCAGGGCCACGAGCAGTGCCACGCCGCTGCACAGAAGCCGGGCGTAAAAGGTATAGTTCATTGGTAAGAAGTGGAAAGGGGAGTCAGTGACCGGCCAAATTTAGCAACAAAACGCCCCCACTGTTAAGGCAGTGGGGGCGTTGACGGGCATATATTTTGGGCCTGCGACTTACTTGGCGAAAATGTCGTTTAGCACGCCGGCCAAGCGGATGCCGGCCTTCAAAACCTGCTGCTGGGCCACGGGGCCGAAGGTGGGGTAGAAGTGCCAGTCGAACTTGGGGTTGGCCGCGGCGGCAGCGTAAATCGGAGTGCACAGCTGGTACGACTCGAACAGCCAGGTTGTCATGTCGTCTTTCTGCCACTGCTTAATTTCGGCCGCCGAAGCGTGGTCGTAGGCCGCCGTCATCTCGGTGTAGGTATAGCCAGGGAAGTCCATAATGGCCGTATCCCACACGCTGTGCAGGTTGGAATCCTCCTTGGCCCGCCAGTTTACGACAATGCCGTTGCCGCCTTTGTCTTCGGCGTGGCCCACGTGCAGGGGCTGGTGCACATCGCCCACCAAGTGAATGAGAAATTTGAGTGCCACGCGCTTCTCGTCGGCCGTTTTCTTGGGGTCTTTCAGGTCGCGGCGGGCTTGCAGCAAGGCAGTATAGGCGTTGGTAGGGGCGGCCGGGGCAGCCAGGGCGGGGTCGTTCAGCTGCGCCACGAAGGCCGCCAAGTCAAGGCCGCTGGCCACGTTGAGGTAGTGCCAGGGAGCGGTTTCGCGGAACTGGGGGTCGCTGCGCAGCTCGTCGGCCCAGGTGCTCACCAACGGCATGGTTTCCCAACCCAGCAGCTGGCCAACCTGCTGCCGGGCTGCGGGCGTGAGGTGGTTTTCGGCAATGCGGGCCACGGCCCGGTGGCCCAGTACGCCCCAGGCCCGGCCGGCGTGCGGTGCGGCAAGCAGCAACAGCGTGAATAAAACCAGCGACCGAGCACCTAGAAAACGAAGCATGCGAAAGTTGAAATAAAAGAAGGGAGAAGAAACCAGATTTTACCCGGATGAAATTGGCGTAATGCCCACCAAACCACAAAGCTACACTAAAACCGGTATTGCCGTAGAATCATAAATTATGAATATTCAAACAGAAGCGGTAGCTTTACCTCTTCACCTTTGCCCACCGATTTTTTACGGAGGCGCTATTCACCTCTGCATGGAGCTGCACCCGCTCGTTGATTCCCCGGCCGTTTTCATTGGCCACGATGCCGTAAACCATTGCCTGTACGCCGACTGGCGCGGCGACTACAACCAGGAAATGTCGCGCTCCACCTGCCGCATGCTGCTGGCCGTGCAGCGCCAGCGCCCCTGCGCCAAGCTGCTGAACGACTATTCGAGCATGACGCGCAGCACCGTGCAGCTCACGCAGTGGGGCGAGCAGTGGCTGGCCGATATGCAGGACGCCGGCCTGCGCTGCATAGCCTGGGTAATGCCCAACGACCCCATGGCCCGCCAGGTAACCGAAGAGTTGGTGCAGGCCATCGATGCGCCCCGCGTAGTGGCGTTTCAGGATGTGGCCTCGGCCTATTCGTGGCTGAGCCAGCAGGTGCTACCCACCGTGGCGATGTCGAGCAATTAGCGCGGTTTTCGAGGCCAGTGTACAGGCTAAACGATGTAGGGGCGGGGCTTGCCCCCGCCCGTCGTTGAACGGAACCGGTCAACGGGCATCAACGTCCGGGCGGGGGCAAGCCCCGCCCCTACATCCACTGACTCCGAAACGGCTCTAGAGTTGGCAGACGTTGGGCAAGGAATAACGAATAGCAGAGGATGACGTTCTTCGGCTCGTCGCTGTGCTTTCATCCGCTCCGCTCATGCCTTCAACCTACACCAACCCCGTCTTCGACGACAACTTTCCCGACCCCACCATCCTGCACGCGCCCGATGGCTGGTACTACGCCTACGGCACCCAGACCAAGCGCGCCGGCCGCATCATCAACCTGCAGGTAGCCCGCTCGCGCAATTTGGTGCAGTGGGAAGACTTAGGCGAGGGCTTGCCCGAAAAGCCGGGCTGGGCGCAGCAGAGCCAGAAAATATGGGCTCCGCACGTAAGCCAGCACGCCGGACGCTACTACCTCTACTACTCGGCCCGGCGAGATGAAGCCGATTCCCTCAGCCTGGCCGTGGCGGTGGCCGAGGCGCCCGCTGGCCCGTTCGTGGACTGCGGCCGGCCGCTGCTCGAAGGCCCCGGCTTCACCTGCATCGACCCCATGGCTTTCGACGACCCTGCCACCGGCCGCCGCCTGCTATACTGGGGCTCGGGCTTTGGCCCCATCTGGGTACAAGAGCTGGCCGAAGACCGCCTCGGTTTTGCACCCGGCAGCGTAGCCCACGCCGTAGTGCAGCCCAGTGGCTCGGATGACGTAGCCGATTACCACCGCCTGATTGAGGCCGCCTGGGTGCATTACCGGGCCGACTCGGGCTGGTACTACCTGTTTTTTTCGGGCGATAACTGCTGCGGCGCGCACGCCCACTACGCGGTGCTGGTGGCCCGAGCCCGCCACGCTACCGGCCCTTTCGAAGTGCAGATTGCTCCCGTGCTGGCAGCCAACGACCAGTGGCGTGCGCCGGGGCACAATTGCCTGGTGACCGATGCTACTGGCCACGACTGGCTGGCCTACCATGCCATCGACCCACGCCAGCCCACCTTCGACGCCATCGACGACTCGGAGGGCTACTCGCGCCGGGTGCTGCTGGTGGACCGACTCACCTACTCGGCTGCAGGATGGCCAGAGGTAGCGGGAGGTTCGCCGTCGTGGCAGCCGCGCCCTGCGCCAGTGGGAGAGGGGCTTTAGCTGGATAGGGCTGGCCGTAGGTGCGGAGTATTTCGGCGCGGCTGCCACTTACAGCTGCCGGAGTCGTATGCAGGTATCGGCACCTTTGGCAGTAGTAAACCCAATACCGCTACGCCGTCCGTATCTTGGGTAACCCGTTATTTCTGCTGGCTTATGGCATTAGTGTTATTGCTTTCTGGTATTTTGCCTAAATGCCGCGCGTGGCTATTAGCAACCGTCTTATCTGGTGCCTGCATATCAGCTCCGGCCTATGCCCAGGCCCCGGCAGTGGCCGAAGCCCGCTGCCTGATGCTGCCCTTGGCTCCTGAGCTGCGCGTGCAGCTTTCCAGCCTGGTGATAGAAGCCGAGGTGCGCGATGCCCAAAGCTTCTGGGACGCCGGCCACCACCGCCTTTTTACCCGGCACCGGCTGCAAGTATTCTCGGTACTCAAAGGCCAGGCTGCCGATACCACTGGCCTCGTACTGCTTACCGAAGGTGGCCGCCTGGGGCTCGACCAGCAAATTTTGACCAACACCTTGCAGCTGGTGCCCGGCCAGCGCGGCGTGTTGTTTCTCGCACCGGCTGCCTGGCCTGGCCTGCCTGGTGCCGGCCACCTGCTCACGGCGGTGGGCAGCCAGCAGGGCTTCATCGAAGTAAACCCCACCGACGGCACGGCCGCCGAACCTTTCCGCACCTACCCGGCCCTTGACGCGGCTTTTTACCAGCGCCTTGCCGGTCTCACGGGGCAACCGCGGCAGCTGCTACAACCGTTGCCCGTGTTGCGCAGCGCGGCCAAACCAGCCGGCACGCTGGCGCCGTTGGTCACGGGCCTCAGCCCCCTTAGCCTGCCCGCCGGGGTAGGAGCGGTGCTCACCATCAATGGCAGTGGCTTTGGCAGCAGCCGGGGCACGGGCTTCGTCGAGTTTCGCAATGCCGACGATGGCGGCAGCACCCGCGTGAAAGCCCGCGATACCGACTACCTGGTCTGGACCGATACCCGCATTCAGGTGCGGGTGCCCTCGGCGGCCAGCGGCGGCCACCCGGCCGGTTCGGGCCAAGTGCGCGTCACCACCGATGGGCAGCTGCAGGCCGAAAGCCTCGTCCCGCTCACGGTCATTTACGCCCTCACCAATGTGGAGAGCACCGACGGCACCATTCTGCAGCGCCCCAACCACGTGGCCCAGAACGCCAGCGGCGGCATCAGCTTCCAGCTTGGCCCCAACTTCGGAGCGGCCCCTACGGCGGCCTGGCAGCGTGCGCTGGTTTCCTGGCGCTGCAACACGGGCATGAACTGGGACGGCGCCGCCGGCCCCAGCAACGCCATCGCCGACGACGGGGTGAACGTGGTGGCCTTCGACCAGGGCGCTCAACTGCCCACCCTGGTGCTGGGCCGCACCACCAGCTACTACCGCGGCTGTTATGCTCCCGATGGCACGGTGGTGTTTTGGGTGAAGGAACTCGACATGCAATTCGACGATGCCGCCAATTTCCAGTTCGGCCCGGGCAATGCCATCAACCCGCAGATTGATTTTGAAACCGTGGCCGTGCACGAGCTGGGCCATGCCCATCAGCTGGGCCACCTCATTCTGCCCGGCGCGGTGATGCACTACGCCGTAGCCCGGGGCCAGAATGCCCGCACCTTGAGCGCCGCCAGCGACATTGCCGGCGGCCGGCAGGTACTGCGCGTGCGCAGCTTCCGCAACCTGGGCTGCGGCGGCCCGGCCCTATTGCCGGCTCCGCTCACGGCGCTGGCAGCATCCGTCGTAGCTGGTGCCGCCACCCTTACCTGGACTACCCGCGACGAATGCTTCCTGAGCAGCTTTGTTGTAGAGCGCAGCGCCGGCCTCGATACCACCGGCTGGCAGCGCGTGGGCACCGTAGTGGCCCGCCCGCCCGCCGCTCAATACAGCTTCACCGATGCGCAGCCCCCGGCTGGCCTGCACTACTACCGCCTGCGCCTGGTGCGGCCCGATGGCTCGCTCGATAATGCTGCCCCCGTGCTGTTGAGCTCTGAGGGCGCCATAGCAAGCATTTTTCCTAACCCCGTAACGGGCGATTTTCTGCAGTTTCAGTACCCGGCCGTAGCAGCGGGCATAGTCACGTTTCGGGTCTACGACGAGCTGGGCCGCCTCGTGCGAGCCGTCAACCTCAACGTGTCGGCGGGCCTGAGCCTGCGTAGCTTCGACGTAATTGGCGTGCGCCCAGGGCTCTACCTGCTGCGGTGGCAGGATAGCCAAGGCGGCACCGGCAGCCAGAAATTTATGCGGGAGTAGGGCGTAGCACGGGTTGGGGTGCTTATTGATTATTTTTGGGAAATCCAGATATTGCTATGCATTCTGTTTGTAGGATGCATCATCTTGCTGTTCTATTTTCCTTTCCCAAATCCCACCCCTGTGTCGCTCAATCCCATTGTCCTCAGCATTCCCATCTACTTCATCCTGATAGGAGTAGAGTTGCTGGCCGAGCGCTGGCACCAGACCCAGCGCTACCACCTGGCCGATGCCCTCACCAACATTAGCTGTGGGGTAACCTCGCAGGTTACGGCCGCTTTCATGCGCATTGTGGGCGTGGGGGCTTACGCTTTCATATACGAGCATTGGGCCCTGCTCCACATCCGCCAGAGCTGGGCGGTGGGGCTGCTGCTCTTTGTGCTGGTCGATTTCGGCTATTACTGGGCCCACCGCCTCAGCCACGAAATCAACTTGTTCTGGGGCGGCCACGTGGTACACCACCAAAGCGAAGACTACAACCTGAGCGTGGCCTTGCGCCAAAGCTCGTTGCAGAGTGTGTTCACGTTTTTCGTGTACCTGCCGCTGGCGGTTATTGGCTTCGAGCCGGTATTCTTTGTCTACATCTCAGCCTTCGTCACCCTCTACCAGTTCTGGATTCACACCGAGTTCATCGGGCAGCTAGGGCCGCTGGAGTGGGTGCTTAACACGCCTTCGCACCACCGCGTGCACCACGGCCGCAACCCCCGCTACATCGACAAGAACTACGCCGGGGCTTTCATCGTGTGGGACCGCCTCTTCGGCACTTTCGAGCCCGAAACCGAGCGGCCCGTCTACGGCATCACCACGCCGCTGCGGTCCTGGAACCCCCTCTGGGCCAATATCAGCCACTACCCGGCGCTCTGGGCACAGGTGATGGCCACGCCCGGCCTGGGCAACCGCCTCCGGGTCATCTTCGGTCGGCCCGGCTGGCGCCCCACAGAGCAAGGAGGCCAGATGGAAATCCCGGCCGTGGACGAAGCCACGTACCAGAAATACCAGCCCAGCCCGGTGCGCGGCGTGCCCGGCTACGTGCTGGCCCAGTACGTGGTCCTGATTGGCGGGGCTGCCCTATTCCTGTTTCAGCAAGCCACCCTGCCTACCGCCGCACGCTACCTGTTGGCCGTGTGGGTCGCGGCGGGAGTAGTTGCCGGCGGCGGTCTGCTCGAAAACCGCGCCTGGGCCTGGGCGCTCGAAGTACCCCGCCTGCTCGCCTCGCTGGGGCTATTAGTGGCCTTCCTGTGGGGTACGACCTGGCTCGCCGGTGCAGCAGTAACGGGTACGCTGTTCGTGCTAGTTTCGCTGGTCTGGTTCTACAGGCTGCGTTCGGTGGGCGTGGCGGCAGCCAGTGCGGCCGGCGCTATCTCGTAGCGGCCCAGCTGCGCTTCGTCGAGGTTGCCATTGAGCCACTCACTCTCAATGTTAGCCCCCAGCCTTTTGTAGAAGCCGATGGCGGGTTCGTTCCAATCCAGTACCTGCCATTTCATGCGCACAGCTCCCGTCACGCGGGCCTCAGCCACCACCGCATCAAACAGCAGCCGGCCCAGGCCACCGCGTCGGGCGGCTTCGGTAACTACCAGGTCTTCGAGGTAAAGCATGCGGCCCTTCCAGGTTGAATATGCGGTGTAGTAGAGCGCCAGCCCAATGATTTCGGTACCCGGCTTTTCCAGCACAAAAAAGCCGAAAATGGGCTGCGGTCCGAAGCCGTCGCGCTGCATGGCGGTCAGGGTATTGGTCACGGCTTCCGGCGCCTTTTCGTATTCAGCCAGCTCTTTAATCAGGCCCAGCACCTGGGGCAGGTCGGCCTCCACGCCGCGGCGCAGGGTATAATCAGCAGTTGTCAATGTCTGGCGAATAGTTAGAGGTGGGAGTTGAACCTGATGGCAACAAAAATGAGCAATGAAAAACGCCGTCGGGGCATTGCTCATTGCTCATTGGGATGTGCTCATCGAGCGAAATTACATCTGCGGCTGCATCTTTTTGATGTCCTCGGTGGCATTCACCGCGTTCAGCTCGCGGTATTGCTCGGGCTGCGCGGCCCCTTTGGTGGTATCGGGGGCGGCGGGCAGCTCGGGTAGCTTGGTGGTGACGATGTCCTCCTCAGAATCAACCGAGGGGCCGCACGAAGGCAGCGTGAGCGACAGCAGGGCAGCGGCCAGCAGGCCGGGGAGGAGCGTTTTTTTCATGGGTGAAGTTGCAAATAGTGCCGCAAGTTACGCACGCCCGGCGGCTTGCGATGCGGAATGTTACGGGTTAGAGCCGCTAGGGGCCAGCTGTTGGTTCGATTTTATTCCACGTCCTGGAACCACGCAACGCCGAGCGCGCCCGGCATTAGGCGCACCCGCACGGAGTCACCGGGATGCAACTGTTGGTAGTGCACGCGGCTGACGTGTACTAACATCGAGTCGCGCAATGACCCCCACGGCTCTACTACTGCCGTAAAACCAGCAAACTCATCGTTGTTGATGTACTTGCGAATTAGCCGGGTCTTGTAGTAGATGGGTGAACTAGTGTCGAATGCCACATTATAAGCCACTGGAGCGCTGAACCCAAATAGGAGCGCCGCCGTGAGGATAATAATGAGCTGCCCGGAATCGCGGTTCTTGCCAACCAGATGCCGCCAGCTGCCGGCTACCAGCAGTAGCGCAAATCCCCCGCCCACCGGATAAGCCCATGGCTGAATAGCCGCTACACTTACCAGTTCTGCCTCATCAATTAGCAGGATGCGAACAAAAAGTCCGACGCTGGGCAGCAGTAAACTCACGCCCAACGATGGCGATGGCGCATCGTCGGGCTCGTCGGGCCGCAGCTGGCCCGGGTACAGCCATTGTGCCACCGCCGCGCCGAGCGGCAGGAGGATGCCCGCCATCACCGCCAGCGTGTAGGGCATGGGATAAAAAATCAGCCAAGCAGTAACCAGGCAACTGGCCTGGTTCAGCAGGCGGGCGGTTTGCTGAGCTTCGGTACGCTGCCGCACCTGGGAAGTTTGCTCGGCCGGTGAAGCAAAGGGCTTGGTCGGCGCTTCACTTTCGGGAGCTTCGGGCGGAGTCAGATTGGGGTAGTAGCTGACAACCCAAGCGGTAATGCGTTCGATGTCTTCTGTCATCAGGCCGATTTTCACGGGCTGCTTACGTGTATCAGTGGGCAGCAGACGTAGGTAGTTCTTGCTGATTCGGTAGCCTTTAATCTCATTCCACGCTAGTTGGCGACGGCCCAGCATGCTCACTTCCACAATTCCTGTTTGGCTAATGGTAATATTGCCCCAGATGGCTTCGGCCAATCCGTATGCCAATAGGAGCGCAAAGCCCAGTGGCAGCAGACAATAGAGCGCGGTGAGCAGGGGCATCGGCTTTTCCAGCCACCAAAGCAACGGCATGCCCGCGAAAAGCGCTATCAGTAGCGGTGCTACTACGTACATGAAAATGAGCCATCCGCTGGCCAGGCGGTATTTGCGGAATTCGAGCAGTGGCGTAGGCATGAAACGGCAGCGTGCGAGAAGGACAAAGATGGAAGCCGCCTGCATTTGCTGCCCGCTTACCTTTGCCCGTCCATGCCCGTTCCACTTTCCGTCGTCATCATCACCTTCAACGAAGAGGCCAACATTGCCCGCTGCCTCGAAGCGTTGGGCGATGTAGCTGACGACGTGCTCGTGGTCGACTCCTTTTCCTCCGATAACACCGTGGCAATCTGCCGCCAGCACGGTGCGCGCGTCATTCAGCACGCTTTCGCCGGATACGTCGAGCAAAAAAACTACGCCACCAGCCAGGCGCAATTCGACCACGTGCTGCAGCTCGATGCCGACGAAGTCCTTACCGACGAGCTGCGCCAGGCCATCCGCGAAGCCAAGCATAACTGGCAGCATGCCGCCTACTCCATGGCCCGTCTCACTAATTACTGCGGGCACTGGGTACGCCACGGCGGCTGGTACCCTGACCGCAAGCTGCGTCTCTACGACCGCCGCCTAGGCCGCTGGACGGGCCTGCTGCTGCATGAAAAGTTTGAAGTGACCCCCGGCCAGACCACTGCCCCACTGGCCGGCCACGCCCTGCACTTCAGCTACCGCTCGGTGGCGCAGCACGTCACGCAACTCAACAAGTTCACCAGCATCACGGCGCAGGAGCTGGCCCTGCGCGGCAAAACTAGCGTTGGCCTGTTCCACCTGCTGCTCAAGCCGCTCTGGAAATTCGTGCACGGCTACATTTTCCGCCTGGGCTTCCTCGATGGTTTCGCCGGCCTTTGCATCGCCGGCATTTCGGCCTGGGGCGTATTCCTGAAGTTCGCCAAGCTGAAAACCCGCACCCAACGCGCCGAAGCATGAGCCCGGAACCCCGCCCTACCTTTTTGGTCTCACGCACCGATGCCATTGGCGACGTCGTCCTCACCCTGCCAGTGTGCGCCCGCCTGAAAGAGCTTCACAGTGGCTGTCGCGTCGTGCTCATCGGCCGCAGCTACACCGCTGCCGTCGTTGCCGCTTGCCCCTGGGTCGATGACTTTCTAAACCTCGATGAGGTGCAACAACTGCCCGAGCCGCAGCAAGTGGCGGCCCTGCGCCAGTTCGGGGCCGCTGCCATCGTGCACGTTTTCCCGAATAAGCTGCTGGCCCGCCTCGCTCGCAAGGCCCGCATCCCCGTGCGCATTGGCACGCGCAACCGCTGGCAACACTGGCTCACCTGCAACCGGTTGGTAGCCCTCAGCCGCCGCCATTCGCCCCTGCACGAAGCCCAACTGAACCTGCAACTGCTACAGCCTCTAAGTGGCGCACTCGAAACGCCGCTGTCCACTGTAGCACCACTGGTGCGTCTCAAAGCCGCCGAGCCACTGGCCGAAAAGTGGCAGCACCTGCTGGCCCAGCGCCTTCCCGGTCAGCTCAACGTCATCCTGCACCCACGCAGCCGGGGCAGTGCCCGCGAGTGGGGCTTGGCTAATTTCGCTCACTTGGCCCAGCTGCTGCATGTAGCTGGCCACCGCGTTCTCATCACTGGCACGGCAGCCGAAGGGGAGGAGCTGGCCGACTGGCTCCGCGAACACGCCGCTTGCCTGGCCGCCGACCTCACTGGCCAGCTGAGCCTGCCGCAGTTCATTGCCTTCATCGCTGCTGCCGACGGGCTTGTGGCCGGCAGTACGGGCCCACTGCACTTGGCCGCCGCGTTGGGCCGCCACGCGTTGGGCCTGTACCCGCCCATTCGGCCCATGCACCCTGGCCGCTGGGCTCCGCTCGGCTCCCATGCCGAATACCTGGTTTTCGACAAGCCCGATTGCCAGGACTGCCGCACCCAGCCCTCCGCCTGCACCTGCATCCGGGCCATTGGGCCGCCGACGGTGGCGGCCCAGGTGTTGGCTTGGCACCCCTTCTCGGTCGGGTAAGTACCACTTCTCGACGTGAAACAAAGCCGTATTCATCTAGTTAGTTTGCTGCTTGCCGGCTTTTATGCAACCTAGGCAGCGCTGCAATCCGTACATCGGACACTAGGCTATGTGCTGGGCTAGTTGTTTTCGGCTCGATTGGGCCGCAAGCAGCAGTCCCGGCACATCAGGTTACGCACCTACGCTTCACTAGCGAGTTGCAGTTGCTCACTAAGTAAGTTGCCCTAATTCTTTATTCCTTCGTAGGTTTCGGCCTGCAATTACCCCCGCCCCAGCATGAGCGACTCTCCCGAACGGGTTAAATTGAGCAAAGAGGAAAAAGACCGGCGCTTTCAGGCCGAGCTGATGCCTGTGCTCGACCCGCTCTACAACTTTGCCTATCGCCTCACCCTCGACGAGGATGATGCCAACGACTTGGTGCAGGAAACTTACCTCAAGGCGTACCGTTTTTTCGAATATTTCGAGCCTGGCACCAACGCCAAGGCTTGGCTATTCCGCATTCTTAAGAATTCGTTCATCAACGACTTCCGCAAGAAAAGCAAACAGCCCGCAAAAGTCGACTATAGCGAGATTGAAGGTTATTATAACCCCGACGATGTCGAGGCTGAAGGCGAGATTGGTGCATCGTCGTCCGATATGCGCCAGCAGTCGACCCGCGACCTCATCGGCGACGAAGTAGCCAGCGCCTTAAATTCTTTGCCTGTCGATTTTCGTACGGTCATCATCCTCTGTGACCTCGAAGGATTTACCTATGAGGAAATGGCCAAAGTGCTTGATATTCCGATTGGTACGGTGCGTTCGCGCCTGCACCGGGCCCGCAACTTTCTCAAGGATAAGCTTGAGAAGTATGCCCAATCAATGGGATATGGCAATGAAGCAATAGACGACGACACGGAACTAACCGAGGCTGAGAATAATTAACGTCAGCAGCAAGGATGCACAGGCTGCCCTGCAGGTCGTTGTTATTCACTCCTTTCCCTCGCAATTTTCAATTATGGCACAACCCGCTACTACACAAACCAACATGTCGGCCCCTGTTGCTCCGGTTCCATCGGACAATGGCCCCGACTGCGAACGAGTGAATACTGTACTAGACCAACTCATCGAGGGCCACGCCGTGACTGAGGCCGACGAGGATTACCTCTACGACCATGCCACCGACTGCTCGCCTTGCTTCGACGATATTAAGAAGCAGCGGGTATTCATCGGCTTCCTGAACCAGCGCGTGTCGCGTCGGCCCATTCCAGCCAGCTTGCATCAGTCGATTATGGCTCGTGTTGGCGCCGAAATGGCCTAATTCCGGCAGCTTCTGGCTAGCTTTGCCTGATGCAAGGCAAAATCATTGTGTTTTCGGCTCCCTCAGGAGCCGGTAAAACCACCATCGTGCACCGCCTCATGGACCGGTTGCCCGAGCTGAGCTTTTCCATTTCGGCCTGCACCCGCGACCGCCGCGGGCGCGCCGAAGTCAATGGCAAAGACTATCATTTCATCTCCGTACAGGACTTCCAGGATAAGATTCGCCACAACGAATTTGTTGAGTGGGAAGAGGTGTACGAGGGGGCCTTTTATGGTACCCTTAAATCCGAAATCGAGCGCATCTGGGCTGGCGGCAAGCACGCCATCCTCGATGTCGACGTGAAAGGTGGCCTCAGCATCAAGGAGTTTTACAAGGACCGCGCACTGGCCATCTTTGTGCGCCCGCCTTCCATCGAAGTGCTCGAGCAGCGTCTCAACGCCCGGGCCACCGATTCAAAGTCCAGCATCTCATCGCGGATATACAAAGCCAACTTCGAACTCGCCTTCGAAGACCGGTTTGATGTTACCGTGGTCAATGACGACCTCGACGAGGCCTGCGACCACGCCGAGCGCCTCGTGCGCAATTTCATCAGCGGCGAGCCCTCCATTGTCTAAAAAGCGTTTGGTATGAGCCGCGCCCGCATTGGTCTGCTGTTCGGGTCATTCAACCCCGTGCACAACGGCCACCTCATTCTGGCCGAGCACTTCGCCACCCGCACCGATTTAGCGGAAGTCTGGCTGGTAGTGTCGCCCCACAGCCCTTTCAAGCAAGCCGCCGACTTGCGGCCCGATGCCGAGCGCCTGCACCTCGTGCAGTTGGCCATCGCCGGCAACCCCCGCCTGCGCGCCGAAGACATTGAGTTTGGCCTGCCGCGCCCCAGCTACACCATCGCCACACTTGATGCCCTGCGGCAGCGCCACCCCACCGCCGATTTCGTGCTGTTGATGGGCGCCGACAACCTGCCCGGTCTACCACGCTGGCAGGACGCTGACCGCCTGCTAGCCGAAATTGACTTGTACGTGTATCCACGTCCGGGCACTCTGCTGCCCGACTTGGTCTCTTTCCCCCGCGTCAGAGTTATGGCTGCTCCGCAACTGGATATTTCGGCTACCTACATTCGCGAAAGCCTGCGCCAGGGCCACAGCATCCGCTACCTCGTGCCTGCTGCCGTTGAAGCTGAATTGCTGAAATAGGTGGTTGCAGCTTCGTTTGCGTAGCTCATGCAATAGAAAAGCCCGACGAAATTCGCCGGGCTTCTTCATTTTCAGGAAGACCGCCTCAGATGGTCATAATCTCCGATTCCTTCTTGCTGAGGGTTTTGTCAACTTCCGCAATGTAGGTATCGGTGGTTTTCTGCACTTTCTCTTCGGCGCTTTTCACTGCATCTTCCGAAGCACCTTCTTTCAGCAGCTTGCGCAGGCTCTCGTTCACATCCTTGCGGATGCCACGCACGCGCACTTTGCCAGCTTCCGATTCATTCTTGGCCTGCTTTACTAGGTCGCGGCGACGCTCCTCGGTCATGGCCGGAATATTCAGGCGTACGCCTTCTGCATCCGATACCGGGTTCAGGCCCAGGTCGCTGTTTTTGATGGCCTTGGCCACCTCGCTAATCATATTCTTCTCCCAGGGCTTGATGAGCAGCGAGCGGGCATCAGGCGCCGTAATATTGGCAATCTGGGCAATGGGAGTGGGCGTACCGTAGTAATCCACGCGTATGCCATCGAGCATGGCAGGCGAAGCTTTGCCGGCTCGGATACGGCTCATTTCCACATTTACGTGCGCCAGGGCTTTGCTCATCGACTCGGCCAGTTCGTCAAGGTAAAACTGAATTTCTTCGTCCATCTTTTGAAAGCAATTAATAATTAACAATTAGCAACGAGCAATTACCTGAACGGAGCCGGGGCGTCTTTGCCGCCGCAAAATTGCTCATTGTTCCGTGATAATTACTCATCAGCTTTACGCTTGTTCGGGCTGATTACCCACCAAGGGGCGCAGCAGGGTTTGTGCGGGGGCGAGGAGTGCCTTGCGGCCATCGCGGCCGGGGCCGGTACCGCCAGCGCTTACCAGCGTACCCATTGATTCACCGTTCAACAGGCGCTCCAGGTTGCCGGGCGTGTTCATATCAAACACGATAATCGGCAGGTTATTTTCCTTGCAGAGGGTGAAGGCCGTCATGTCCATCACGTTCAGGTTCTTGCTCAGCACCTCGTCAAACGTGATTTCAGCATAGCGCGTGGCCGTCGGGTCCTTCTCGGGGTCGGCCGTGTAGATGCCATCCACGCGGGTGCCTTTCAGCACCACATCCGCCTCAATTTCAATGGCCCGTAGCGAAGCCGCCGAGTCCGTCGTGAAATAAGGCGAACCAATACCGGCCCCGAAAATCACCACCCGACCCTTTTCCAGGTGCCGCACCGCGCGCCGCCGGATGTAAGGCTCACACACCCGCTGAATGGTGAGGCCCGACAACAAGCGTGTGCTTACCTCTAGCTTTTCCAGGGCGCTTTGCAGGGCCATCGAGTTGATAACGGTGGCCAGCATGCCCATGTAGTCGCCCTGCACGCGGTCGAGCCCAAATGCTTCGGCCTCTACGCCACGGTAGATGTTGCCACCACCAATCACGACGGCTACCTGCACGCCCGTAGCGGCTACGGACTTAATCTCGGAGGCGTACTGCATCAGCCGCTCGGCGTCGATGCCGTACTGTTGCTGACCCATCAGCGCTTCGCCGCTGAGTTTGAGAAGGATGCGATTGTATTTCAAGGCGTAGGGGAATTATTAAATCGAATTAATGAACAAGGCGGGCGGTGCTAAGCAAACTGCACCAGCACCTGGCCTTTCTGCACGTTGTCGCGCAACACCACTTTCAGGCCGCTCACAGTACCATCGGCGGGGGCTTTCAGGATATTTTCCATTTTCATGGCTTCCAGCACCAGGAGCGGGTCACCTTTCTGCACCATCTGGCCGGGTTGCACGCGGATGTCGACGATGAGGCCCGGCATGGGTGCTTTCAGTTCGTTCACCTTGGTAGTGGCAGCGTTCGCCATGCCCAGGCGTTCGAGTAGCAGGTCGAACCGGTCCTTGGCTTGCAACTCCACCCGCTGACCGTTTAGTTTGAGGATAATGTTTTTGGTAGTGTAATCGACTTCTACCACCTCTGCGTTAAAGGAGCGACCTTCGTAAAGAATGTGAAACCGCCCACCTCCCAGGTCCGCAATGTCCCAGGCAAATGGTTCGCTGTTAAGCGTCACCGCATCTGAACTACGATAATCGACTTCCCACTGCTGGGCGGCGCCGGTACTGATTTGGAACATTGAGAAGAGTTGGGGTAGGAGTAAAGCGGGGTTAAAGGTAGGCCATATCTCAAATTAATTCGGAAATTGAGGCGTTTTTAGCCTGTACTTATTGGCATGAAGTATCTGATTCCAGGCCTTGCGGGCCTGTTTATATTATGTAATACCTTGCTTGTCGATGCGCAATCGGCTGGCAAAGGCGGGGCCCGGCCACCCGTGCATAAAAAGCCAGCGGAGGCCGCAGCCCCGGTTCCAGCCGCTACCAGCTTTACAGTGCCCTCGTGGCTGCCGGCCGACGCGCCGCTGCATCCCGCTGCCACCATCCTCACCGATGTGGTCGATACCAAGCTCGATGTGCGCTTCGACTACAAAAAGCAGCACCTTCTGGGCACGGCCATTCTCACCCTGAACTCACACTTCTACCCTCAATCTGAGCTGGTGCTAGATGCCAAGGGCTTTGATATTCAGAAAGTAGAGCTGGTAGGGGAGAAGAAGAATAAGAACCTGAACTACAATTACAACCGTCGCAAGCTGGTTATTGCGCTCGACCACCCTTATCCGCGCAACACGCCCTACCAGGTGCGCATCGTGTACGTAGCCAAGCCCAATGAGCTGCCTCAGGGCGGTTCAGCGGCCATTACCAACGACAAGGGGCTGTACTTCATCAACCCGCTGGGTTTGGAAAAAAGCAAGCCCCGCCAAATCTGGACGCAGGGCGAGACCGAGTCCAGTTCCTGCTGGTTCCCGACCATCGACAAGCCCAACCAGCGGATGACGCAGGAAATCAGCATGACGGTGGAAAGTCAGTTCAAAACCCTCTCCAACGGCCTGCTCACATCCTCCCACGCCAACTCCGACGGCACCCGCACCGATACCTGGAAGCTAAGCGAGCCGCACGCGCCTTACCTGGCCACCATGGTCGTCGGCGATTTCGCCGTTGTGAGTGACTCCTGGCACGGCAAGCCCATCGATTACTACGTCGAGCCTCAGTACGCCGGTACCGCCCGCGCCGTGTTCGGCCGCACACCGGAAATGCTCGACTTCTTTTCCAAGAAGTTGGGCGTGGAATTCCCGTGGCCCAAATATGCTCAGGTAGCCGTTCGCGACTACATCAGCGGGGCCATGGAGAATACCTCCGCTTCCACCTTCGGCAGCTTTGTGCAGGCCAGTAAGCGCGAACTGCTCGATGCCAACTACCAGACCAGCGAGTTTGTGGTGGTGCACGAGCTTTTTCACCAGTGGTTTGGCGATTACGTTACCTGCGAGAGCTGGTCCAACCTGCCCCTGAACGAGTCCTTCGCCGACTACTCCGAGTATCTGTGGGCCGAGCGCAAGTACGGCGACGACGAAGCCAGCCTGATTCAGGAGTTAAAAATCAACAATTACCTCGAAGAGGCGGTAAACAAACGCGAGCCGCTCATCCGCTACCGCTACGTCAACCGCGAAGACATGCTCGACCGACATTCCTACGACAAGGGCGGGCGGGTACTGCACATGTTGCGCAAATACGTGGGCGACGACGCCTTTTATGCTGCCCTGAACCGCTACCTCACCCAAAATAAGCTCTCGGCCGTCGAAATCTCCAAGCTACGCGAGGCCTTTGAAGAAACTACCGGCGAGGACCTAAACTGGTTTTTCGACCAATGGTTCATGCGCCGCGGGCATCCCGAGTTGCGCATTTCCCACACCTATGCCAATGGCCAGGTAAGTCTGCGCGTGCACCAAGTACAGGACACGGTTTTCCAGCCCGTATACCGCCTCCCCGTGACGGTTGCCGTCTGGACCGGCAGTAATCAGCCCACCGAGCACCGCATCACCGTCACCAAAGCCGACCAGACTTTCCAGCTGCCCGCCAGCCAGAAGCCCGTGTTCGTGAAGTTTGACAACGAAACTCAGTTGCTGGCCCAAATCGACGAGGAGCGCACCCAGGACGAGTTGATATTCCAGTTCTACCACGCCCGCAGCTACCAGCAGAAAGCCGAGGTAATGAACCTGCTGCAGAACAAGACCGACCAGCTGAGCGTGAGCAGCCTCATGCGCAACGCCCTCAACGACAAGTTCTGGAATGTGCGACGCCTTGCTCTTGAGCATTTACGGGGGTACCGTGGTCCCGAACCCACCGGCATGCGCAAAGACATTGCGCGCCTCGCCAGCACCGACCCCACCCCGCGTGTCCGCGTGCAGGCCCTTAAAACGCTGTCGGCCTTTCCCGACGGCAGCTACGGCGACATATACGGCGCTGCCGTAGCCGACAGCTCCATCCTCGTTTCAGCTGCTGCTATTGAAATTCTGGCCAAGCGACCGGAAATCAATTCCAAGCAGCAGGTTGCCTCTATCGAAAACACCCGTAGCAGCACCCTCGTTCTGGCTATCGCCAAGTTCTATGCCCTCAATGGCCGCCTCGACCAGTATCCCTGGTTTCTGCGTCGCCTGCCCGATGTGGCCGAAGCCGACCTCTACGGTTACTTCCAGGCCTTCGGGGCCCTCATGGCCAACATTCCGCCCGTTGAGCGCGACAAAGGCCTGAAAATCCTCGAGGATTACGCCCGTACTTACCCCCGTTATGAGGTGCGACTTGGTGCCTACCACGGTCTCGCGTTGCTCTTGCCTAGTACCCCCAGCATCAAAGCCACGCTCCAGAGCATTCGCGAGAAAGAAACGGACGATAAACTTAAGGCACTTTATAACCTTATGTAGAAGCTAGTTCCGATAATGGAGCAAAAAAAGAACAACCTTTTTTTGCTCCATCCCTTGCCTTGTGTCGAAAAACCTCTAATTTTGCGACTCCTTACGAAACACTACTACTTCGGTAGCAGCCAAACGGAAGGGCAAACGCCTCTCAGCAAACGGCCGGGAAGCACCAAAAATGGGGGTATCGCATAGTGGCAATTGCGGGTGACTGTAACTCACCTCCTTCGGGTTCATAGGTTCGAGTCCTGTTACCCCCACATTTTTAGGTAAGATGCCATCTGCGGGAGTAGCTCAGTTGGTAGAGCGGCAGCCTTCCAAGCTGCAGGTCGCGGGTTCGAACCTCGTCTCCCGCTCATTTTTCAGCATAAGCCGTTTTAGCTCAGTGGTAGAGCACTTCCTTGGTAAGGAAGAGGTCATGGGTTCAAATCCCATAAATGGCTCAGATTATTACACAAGCCCATTGGTCAGAATTATTCTGGCTGTTGGCTCGGTTCTCTCAGGCAAGCGACGCACAGTTTTCTATTACAGTAGGGGCTGAGTCTCGCTTTCTTCGTGTAGCTTCCGATTTTTACCTCAAATTCACTTCACCACCTCTTTTTTACTCTTTACAATGGCTAAAGAAAATTTCGACCGGTCCAAGCCGCACGTAAACATCGGCACCATCGGTCACGTCGACCACGGCAAGACCACCCTGACTGCTGCTATCACGCAGGTGCTGGCCAACAAAGGCCTGGCCGAAAAGCGCGATTTCGGTTCGATTGACAACGCCCCCGAAGAGAAAGAGCGTGGTATCACCATCAACACCTCGCACGTAGAGTACTCGACGGTTCTCCGTCACTACGCTCACGTTGACTGCCCCGGTCACGCCGACTATGTGAAGAACATGGTAACGGGTGCTGCCCAGATGGACGGTGCTATCCTCGTGGTAGCTGCTACCGACGGCCCAATGCCCCAGACCCGTGAGCACATCCTGCTCGCTCGTCAGGTAGGTGTTCCTCAGCTGGTGGTGTTCATGAACAAGGTGGATATGGTGGATGACCCCGAGCTCCTCGAGCTGGTGGAAATGGAAATCCGCGAACTCCTCTCGTTCTACGACTTCGACGGCGACAACATTCCGGTTATCCAGGGTTCGGCCCTCGGCGGCCTGAACGGCGACGCCAACTGGGTTCCTAAAATCGAAGAATTGATGGACGCGGTTGACTCGTTCATTCCGATTCCTGCTCGTCTGACCGACCTGCCCTTCCTGATGCCTGTTGAGGACGTGTTCTCGATTACGGGCCGTGGCACTGTTGCTACTGGTCGTATCGAGCGCGGCATCATCAACTCGGGTGAGCAAGTTGACATCCTAGGCATGGGCGCTGCTGCTGGTCTGAAGTCGACGGTTACGGGTGTGGAAATGTTCCGCAAAATCCTCGACCGTGGCGAAGCTGGTGACAACGTAGGTCTGCTGCTCCGCGGTATTGAAAAAGAAGCCATCCGTCGCGGCATGGTTATCTGCAAGCCCGGTTCGGTAACTCCTCACCAGAAGTTTAAGGCTGAGGTGTACGTTCTCTCGAAAGAGGAAGGTGGCCGTCACACGCCGTTCTTCAACAACTACCGTCCGCAGTTCTACCTGCGTACCACCGACGTTACCGGTATCATCACCCTCCCAGAAGGTGTTGAAATGGTAATGCCCGGCGACAACATCACCATCACCGTGGAGCTCATCAGCAAAGTGGCAATGGAGAAAGGCCTGCGTTTCGCTATCCGTGAGGGTGGCCGTACGGTAGGTGCTGGTCAGGTAACCGAAGTTCTCGACTAAGCTCCGGCTTAATCAGTAATAAAAGCCGCTCTCGAAACTTCGGGGGCGGCTTTTTTACGCTGAAACAGAAGCGAATATTTGTTTTCTCTGCTGTTTCTCTTACCTTTGCACTCCCTTTAGCGAAATGCGCTTTGCGGGAATGTTAATAAACGAGTGTGGTGCAGCGGTAGCATACGGGTCTCCAAAACCTTTGACGGGAGTTCGAATCTCTCCACTCGTGCAATCTGGGCCAGTTGGTCCGCTCCATGTTATTTCAGCGGCAACGCTGTTTTTCTCATCACAATGGACAAACTGAGCAATTATTTCCGCACCACCATCGAGGAGATGCGCTACAACGTCACGTGGCCTTCTACGACCGAGCTGCAAAAAAGCGCCGGCCTGGTGCTGATTGGTTCGCTCGTGTTCGCCGTGGTGGTGGGCGTCATGGATGTCAGCTTTGAGTCGGTGCTTAAAGCGTTTTACAACTCGTTTCGCTAATCAGCAAGTAAGATGGGCGAATTGAAATGGTACGTGGTGCGCTCCGTGAGCGGCCAGGAGAAAAAAGCCAAGAACTACCTCGAAACCGAACTCGGCCGGCATAACCTGACCGAGCTTGTGCCGCAGGTACTGATTCCGGTAGAGAAGGTGTTCGAGATGCGCAACGGCAAGAAGCGTGTCCGCGAGCGAAATCTCTACCCCGGCTACATCATCATCCACGCCGACCTCGGCCACGGTGAAGTTGACCACATCATCACCAGCACGCCTGGCGTGATTGGTTTTCTCGGCGACAAAGACAAGAAGGACGCATCGAACAACAAACCTGTTCCGCTGCACATTTCGGAAGTCAACCGCATCCTCGGCATCGTGGATGAAGCCGAGCAGCAAGCCGACGCTACCCTCGACAAGCCTTACGTAGTAGGCGAACTCGTGAAAGTGGTGGACGGCCCGTTCAATGGCTTCTCCGGTAATGTGGACGAGGTATTTGAAGAGCGTAAGAAACTCAATGTAGTGGTGAAAATCTTCGGCCGTTCACAGCCGGTAGAACTCAGCTACACCCAAGTAGAAAAAGAAGTATAGTTAGTTGTCCGTTGTTAGTTGCTAGTTGTCAGGAAATGCTTCTGAATACTAACAACTGACAACAATCAACTAACAACTAAATAAACACCACGCCGGCTAATTGCTCCGGGTCGGCGGGGCTTCCAAACAGGAGTTTACTAAACTGAGGCGAGCGCGAGTTACGACGCAGGAGCCACAGCCAAAACAATCAAATGGCCAAAGAAATCAGAGGTTATCTGCGTCTGCAGATAAAGGGAGGCTCAGCGAACCCATCGCCGCCGGTAGGACCTGCACTTGGTAGCAAAGGCTTGAACATCATGGAGTTTTGCAAGCAGTTCAATGCTCGCACCCAAGATAAAGCCGGCCAAGTTTGTCCTGTACTCATCACCATGTACACCGACAAGTCGTTCGACTTCGTGGTGAAGACGGCACCGGCTCCGGTGTTGCTCATGGAAGCTGCTAAGTTGACGAGCGGTTCGAAAGAGCCGAACCGTAACAAAGTAGGCTCCGTGACATGGGACCAGGTACGCACCATTGCCGAAACGAAAATGCCCGACTTGAACGCTTTCCAAGTGGAAGCCGCCATGAAGCAGGTAGCCGGTACGGCTCGCAGCATGGGCATTACCATCAAGGGCGATTCTCCTTTTGCTGAATAATTAAACGGAGAACGAACAGATGGCACAAGTAAGCAAAAAGCGCAAGGAAGCCCTTGCCAAACACGACCTGACGCAAATGCGCAGCCTCGTGGAAGCCGCAATCGTGGTGAAGGACATTACCTACACCAAATTCGATGCCTCGGTAGATATTGACGTTCGCCTCGGCGTGGACCCTCGCAAAGCGGACCAGATGGTTCGTGGCGTGGCCACCCTGCCCCACGGCACCGGCAAAACCGTTCGCGTTCTGGCGCTCGTGACTCCCGACAAGGAGGCCGAAGCTCTGGCCGCCGGCGCCGACTTCGTGGGTCTGGACGACTATATCTCGAAAATCGAGAAAGGCTGGACTGACATCGATGTCATCATCACCATGCCCGCCGTAATGGCTAAGGTAGGTCGCCTGGGCCGTGTGCTCGGTCCCCGTGGTCTGATGCCGAACCCGAAGTCGGGCACCGTAACGACCGACGTAGCCAAGGCTGTGCAGGAAGTGAAAGCTGGTAAAATCGACTTCAAAGTCGACAAAACCGGTATCATTCACTGCTCGGTAGGTAAAGTATCGTTCGAGCCGAGCATGCTGGCCGAAAACGCCCTGGAGGTAATCCAGACGTTGGGTCGCCTGAAGCCGTCGTCTTCGAAAGGTACCTACATCAAGAGCATCACGCTCTCGAGCACGATGTCGCCCGCCGTTCCGGTGGACAGCCAAGTAAATTCCGCTAGCTAATTAAACCAACCAAACATGACCCGGGAAGAAAAACAAGCCCTCGTGGATGAGTTGAGCGGAAAGATGCAATCGCACAACTCGTTCTACATTGTCGATGCTTCGGTAATGTCGGTAGCGAAAATCAACGACTTCCGTCGCCTGGCGTTCAACCGCGGCCTGGAATACAAGGTGTACAAAAACACCTTTATCCGGAAAGCACTGGACACCCTCGGCCACGACACGTCGGAAATGGATGCCGCGCTGAAAGGCCAGTCGGGCGTTCTGTTCTCTACGGAGAGCGGCTCGGCTCCTGCCAAAATGCTGCGCGACTTCTACAAATCGCAGGCTTACGGCCGCAACGTAACGCCGAAGCCGGTGCTGAAAGGCGCTTATGTGGATGCCAGCATCTACATCGGTTCCGACCAGCTCGAAGGTCTCACAACCCTCAAAGGCAAGCAGGAACTGCTCGGTGAACTCATCGGCCTGCTCCAGTCGCCTGCCAAAAATGTTATCTCGGCTCTTCAGAGCGGTGGCAACAAACTGGCCGGCATCCTCAAAACCCTCAGCGAAAAAGAGGCTGCGTAGTCCGCTGCTTTTTCGCCCTCCAATCAAATTTTTAACAACACTTTTTTTTAACAATCTACAGAAATGGCAGATTTGAAAGCATTCGCTGAGCAGCTCGTAAACCTGACGGTGAAAGAAGTAAACGAATTGGCAACCATCCTGAAGGACGAGTACGGCATCGAGCCCGCTGCTGCTGCTCCCGTAATGATGGCCGGTGGTGGCGCTGCTGCTGCTGACGAGGCTCCCGAGGAGAAGACGTCGTTCGACGTTATCCTGAAGGCTGCTGGCGGCGCCAAGCTGGCTGTAGTTAAGCTGGTGAAGGACCTGACCGGCCTCGGCCTGAAGGAAGCCAAAGAGCTGGTTGATGGTGCTCCTAAGCCTTTGAAAGAAGGTGTAACCAAAGATGAGGCTGAGTCGCTGAAAAAGCAGCTCGAGGAAGCCGGTGCTGAAGTAGAAGTTAAGTAATTTCTGCTCCTGAATCATCTCTGGACCCGCTTCGAATAAGGATTAGACCTGGCAACTTAGCCAGGTCTTTTCCTGTTTGTAGCGTGTCAAAAGCGCGAGCCAACCAGTTCGCGCTTCTTTGCGTCAGCTAACTATACTGTTATCAGTTTGTTAAGGAGTGCGGGCCTAGCCCGTGTTGTTGACGGGCCGCCACCCTGGCCTCCTTTTTACGCTTCTGTGTCCATCTTTTAATCCCCATCGCATTGGCTACACCGAAAGCAAAGACGGCTGCCCTGAAGAAAACGGCCGCTGAGCGAATCAATTTCGCCAAGATTAAAAAGGTTATCGAGTACCCGGACTTCTTGGACGTGCAAGTGCGCTCGTTCCAGGAATTCTTTCAGTTGGAAACCGCTGCTGAGCGTCGTTCTAACGAAGGATTGTTCAAAGTGTTCGCCGAGAACTTTCCGATTTCGGACTCGCGCGAAAACTTCGTGCTCAACTTTATCGATTACCACGTCGACCCGCCGAAATATTCGGTTGACGAGTGCATCGACCGTGGTTTGACTTACTCAGTTCCGCTGAAAGCCAAGCTGCGCTTGATTTGCAATGATAAGGACAACGAGGACTTCGAGACGATTGAGCAGGAGGTGTTCCTCGGAAACATCCCTTACATGACCGTGAAGGGCTCGTTCGTTATCAACGGCGCTGAGCGCGTTATCGTATCGCAGTTGCACCGCTCGCCGGGTGTGTTCTTCGCCCAAAGCAAGCACACGAACGGTACCAAGCTGTATTCGGCTCGGATTATTCCGTTCAAAGGTTCGTGGATTGAATTCGCCACGGACGTGAACAACGTGATGTACGCGTACATCGACCGGAAGAAGAAATTCCCGGTGACGACGCTGCTTCGCGCCATCGGCTACGGCACCGACAAAGACATTCTCGACCTGTTCGGGCTGTCGGAAGAAGTGAAGTCCGATAAGAAAAACCTCAAGAAAGCCGTTGGTCGCAAGCTGGCTGCCCGGGTGCTCCGCACTTGGACGGAAGACTTTGTGGACGAAGACACCGGCGAAGTAGTATCGATTGACCGCAACGAGGTGTTGCTGGAGCGTGATGCGACGATTGAGGAAGCTGACATCGACGTGATTTTGGAGGCCGGCGCTAAGTCGGTAATCCTGCACCGTGAAAACGTGAACATTGCGGATTTCGCAATCATTTACAACACGCTGCAGAAGGATAACTCCAACTCGGAGAAGGAAGCTGTTGAGCAGATTTACCGCCAGCTCCGGAACACGGAAGCTCCTGACGAAGAAACCGCTCGTGACATCATCCAGAAGCTGTTTTTCTCGGATAAGCGCTACGACCTCGGCGAGGTTGGCCGCTACCGGATTAACAAGAAGCTCCAGATTGGCATGGACCAAGAGTCGCGGGTACTGACCAACCAGGATATTGTTCTGATTGTGAAGTACCTGATTGGCTTGAGCAACTCGAAGGCCATTGTCGATGACATTGACCACTTGAGCAACCGTCGTGTGCGCACCGTGGGTGAGCAGCTTTACGCCCAGTTTGGCGTAGGTCTGGCCCGTATGGCGCGTACCATCAAGGAGCGCATGAACGTGCGCGACAACGAGGATTTCAAGCCAGTAGATTTGATTAACGCCCGGACGCTGTCTAGCGTTATCAACTCGTTCTTTGGTACGAACCAGCTGTCGCAGTTCATGGACCAGACCAACCCGCTGGCTGAGGTGACTCACAAGCGTCGCGTATCGGCTCTTGGGCCGGGAGGTCTGTCGCGTGAGCGCGCTGGTTTCGAAGTACGTGACGTTCACTACACGCACTACGGTCGTCTCTGCACGATTGAAACGCCGGAAGGACCAAACATTGGTCTGATTTCGTCGCTGTGCGTGCACGCTCGCGTGAATGCCATGGGCTTCATCGAAACTCCCTACCGCGACGTGAAAGCCGGTAAGGTGGACATGAGCCCCAACGTGAAATTCCTGACTGCTGAGGAAGAGGACACCCACCACATCGCGCAGGCCAACTCCCTGCTTGATGAGGGTGGCAACCTGACTCAGGAGTTGGTGAAAGGCCGTTTTGAAGGTGACTTCCCCGTTGTTAATCCTTCGGAGTACTCCTACATGGACGTGGCCCCGAACCAGATTGTATCGGTAGCTGCTTCGCTGATTCCGTTCCTGGAACACGATGACGCCAACCGTGCACTGATGGGCTCGAACATGCAGCGCCAGGCTGTGCCACTGCTCCGTCCTGAGGCTCCGATTGTGGGCACGGGTCTGGAAGCGCGTATTGCCAGCGACTCGCGTACCCTGATTATGTCGGAAGGTGAAGGCGTGATTGATTACGTGGACGCCAACAAAATCGTGGTGAAGTACGACCTCACGGAGGACGACATCATGGTGAGCTTCGACGCTGAGCGTATTACTTACGACCTCATCAAGTTCCGTCGTACCAACCAGGATACTTGCCTCAACCTGACGCCGCTCGTGAAGCGCGGTGAGCGGGTAACCAAAGGCCAGGCGCTCTGCGAAGGCTACGGCACTAACCAAGGCGAACTCGCTCTGGGCCGCAACATGCAGGTGGCATTTATGCCGTGGCAGGGCTACAACTTCGAGGATGCCATCGTCATCTCGGAGCGGGTAGTTCGCGACGACATTTTTACCTCAATTCACATTGAGGAGTTTGAGCTGGAAGTGCGCGAGACCAAGCGCGGCGAAGAAGAGCTAACCTCGGAGATTCCGAACGTGAGCGAAGAAGCCGTGCGCAACCTCGACGACAACGGCATCATCCGCCTCGGCGCGGAGGTGAAGGAAGGCGACATTCTGATTGGTAAAATCACGCCGAAAGGCGAGACGGACCCTACTCCGGAAGAGAAGCTACTCCGTGCTATCTTCGGCGACAAGGCCGGCGATGTGAAGGATGCTTCGCTTAAAGCGCCGCCCTCCTTGCAGGGTGTGGTTATCGGTACGAAGCTCTTCTCGCGTCCTAAAAAAGACAAAAACCTCCGGGCCAAGTCAAAGAAGGAAGTGGAAGACCTGAAGGGCACTTACGCGCAGGAACTGCGCGGCGTGAAAGCCATCATGATTGACAAGCTGGTGCAATTGCTGGAAGGCAAGACGAGCCAGGGCATCAAGCACCGCTTCGGCGAGGAGATGATTTCTAAAGGTGTCAAGTTTAACCGTAAGAACATCAACGAGGGGATGTTCCCCGAGAAGAACCCTTACAAGGACGAAAGCAACTACGCCGTTCCGGAAGAAGTGAACCTGTTTAAGGACCTGATTCTGGAAGGCTGGACGGCTGATGCCCGGGTGAATGGCTTGGTGCTGGAGCTGGTGCGTAACTACGCCAAGCGCCGTAACACCATCACCGCGCGCTTCAAGCGTCAGCGCTTCACCCTGGAAGTAGGGGATGAGCTGCCCGCCGGCATCGTGCAGTTGGCTAAAGTTTACATCGCCAAGAAGCGCAAGCTGAAGGTGGGTGATAAAATGGCCGGCCGCCACGGTAACAAGGGTGTGGTTGCCCGCATCGTGCGCGATGAGGACATGCCCTTCCTGCCCGACGGCACGCCAATGGACATCGTGCTGAACCCGCTCGGTGTACCAAGCCGCATGAACATCGGTCAGATTTACGAGACCGTACTTGGTTGGGCTGGTCTGAAAATGGGTCGCACCTATGCTACCCCAATTTTCGACGGCGCGACCGAAGACGAAGTAGCACACGAGCTGACCGAAGCCGGCCTGCCGGATTGGGGCCGTGCTTACCTGCACGATGGTCTGACGGGCGACCGTTTCGACCAGCCGGTAACCGTGGGCGTGATTTACATGCTCAAGCTGGGCCACTTGGTTGACGACAAGATGCACGCCCGTTCCATCGGGCCGTACTCGCTCATCACGCAGCAGCCGCTGGGTGGTAAGGCGCAATTCGGTGGCCAGCGCTTCGGCGAGATGGAGGTGTGGGCATTGGAAGCCTTCGGTGCTTCCAACGTGCTGCAGGAAATCCTGACCATCAAATCGGATGACGTGGTGGGCCGCGCCAAGGCGTACGAAGCCATTGTAAAAGGTGACATTCTGCCCAAGCCGAATATCCCCGAGTCGTTCAACGTGCTGCTCCACGAATTGCGTGGTCTGGCACTCGAAATCACGATGGAATAGGTTTCTAGTTGTCAGTTACTTGTTGTCAGTTGTTAGGCTCTTTACCGAAACTAACAACTGACAACAAGCAACTGACAACTAAAACACTGCCGGCAGGCAACAGGAGGCGCTGATTGAGCGACTCTGGTAACGAAAGGTGAGAAAACGCTTCGATGAAAGAAGCTGGGGAAGCTGTTCCGAGATATGGTCAGTGCAGCATCAAGCTCCCTAAGCAACTTAATCGAAGGCCTTCCCGCCATTCAGCCTGTCATCAGTTTAATAATTCGACCTTTTGAAAGTGCCTTTGCTCGACATACCTATCTGTTCCGCAAAGGCACTTTTTTAAGAGTCAAACTGTTTGGAACTCTTGCATTCTTCTGGCGAAGAATGAGGCGTCAAACAGCTCAAAGCCAACAGCTATCAGCTTAAAACCAATCAAATGGCTTTCGCAAAAAACAAGAAAATAGTTCAGGACTTCTCCAAAGTCACTATTTCGCTGGCCTCGCCCGAAGCAATTCTGGAGCGCAGCACCGGCGAAGTAGTGAAGCCTGAAACCATCAACTACCGCACCTACAAGCCCGAAATGGGTGGCCTGTTCTGCGAGCGGATTTTCGGGCCGGTGAAGGACTGGGAGTGCCACTGCGGCAAGTACAAGCGCATCCGCTACAAGGGCATTATCTGCGACCGTTGCGGCGTGGAGGTGACTGAGAAGAAGGTGCGTCGTGAGCGCATGGGCCACATCGAACTGGTGGTGCCCGTTGCCCACATCTGGTACTTCA
Organism: Hymenobacter glaciei; assembly: GCF_039539585.1. Classification (NCBI taxonomy): domain Bacteria; kingdom Pseudomonadati; phylum Bacteroidota; class Cytophagia; order Cytophagales; family Hymenobacteraceae; genus Hymenobacter; species Hymenobacter glaciei. The sequence goes on from NZ_BAABDK010000010.1 coordinate 166,562, forward strand.
AGTCGCTGCCCAACAAAATCGGCTACCTGCTGGGCCTGCCCACCAAGAAGCTTGACCAGATTATTTATTACGAGCGGTACGTCGTGGTTCAGCCCGGTTCGCTGGCAGAAGAAGGCGTGCAAGTGCTCGACTTCCTCACCGAGGATGAGTACCTGGACATCATCGACAAGCTCCCCCGGGAGAACCAGATGCTGCCCAACGAGGACCCTAATAAGTTCATCGCCCGCATGGGTGCCGATGCCCTGCACATGCTGCTGGAGCGCATCAACCTGGACGAGTTGAGCTACTCGCTGCGGGACTCCGCTGCCCACGAGACTTCGCAGCAGCGCAAGGCGGAAGCGTTGAAGCGTCTGCGCGTGGTGGAAGCTTTCCGTGACGCCGCTACCCGCGTGGAGAACCGACCCGAGTGGATGGTTATCCGCATGGTGCCGGTGATTCCCCCGGAACTGCGTCCGCTCGTTCCGCTCGACGGTGGCCGTTTCGCCACTTCCGACCTGAACGACCTGTACCGTCGCGTAATCATCCGTAACAACCGCCTCAAGCGCCTGATTGAAATCAAAGCGCCCGAGGTGATTCTGCGGAACGAGAAGCGCATGCTACAGGAAGCTGTTGACTCCCTGTTCGATAACTCACGTAAGGTGAACGCCGTGCGCGCCGAAGGCAACCGCGCCCTGAAGTCGCTGTCCGATATGCTGAAAGGCAAGCAGGGCCGCTTCCGTCAGAACCTGCTCGGTAAGCGTGTCGACTACTCGGGTCGTTCGGTAATCGTCGTTGGTCCGGAGCTGAAACTGCACGAGTGCGGTTTGCCTAAGAACATGGCGGCCGAGCTGTTCAAGCCATTCATCATCCGCAAGCTCATCGAGCGCGGCATTGTGAAGACGGTGAAATCGGCCAAGAAAATCGTGGACCGCAAGGACGCCGTTGTTTGGGACATCCTGGAGAACGTGCTGAAAGGCCACCCGGTGTTGCTCAACCGTGCTCCTACGCTTCACCGTCTGGGCATCCAGGCGTTCCAGCCGCGCCTCATCGAAGGCAAGGCTATTCAGCTGCACCCCCTCGTTTGTACGGCCTTCAACGCTGACTTTGACGGTGACCAGATGGCTGTACACGTGCCCCTTGGCCCGGCCGCTATCCTGGAAGCTTCGATGCTAATGCTCGCGTCGCACAACATCCTGAACCCTGCCAACGGCGCGCCCATCGCGGTACCGTCGCAGGACATGGTTCTGGGCTTGTACTACGTCACCAAAGGCAAGCGCAGCACCGAGAACGAGAAGATTATCGGGGAAGACCGGGTGTTCTACTCGGACGAAGAGGTGGTGATTGCCATCAATGAAGGCCAGCTCTCGAAGCACGCTTTCATCAAGGTGCGGACGCAGATTCGGGACGAAAACGACGACTTGGTAACCAAAATCGTGGATACCGTGGCCGGCCGCGTGCTGTTCAACCAGCTCGTACCGGAAGAAGTAGGTTTCGTGGACGAGCTGCTGACCAAGAAGAAGCTGCAGCAAATCATCTCGACGGTGTTCAAGCGCACGGGCATGGCTCGTACCGCGCAGTTCCTGGACGAAATCAAGACCCTCGGTTTCCAGTCGGCCTACAAAGGCGGCTTGAGTATGGGCCTCGGCGATATTAAAATCCCGATGGAGAAGGACGTGCTGGTAAAGCAGGCGCAGAACGACGTGAAGGCCGTGACGCAGAACTACCAGATGGGTCTGATTACGGACAACGAGCGTTACAACCAGGTTATTGACATCTGGACGCGCATCAACAACCAGATTACGGAGACGCTGATGGGCCGCCTTGAAAAGGAGGACCAGGGCTTCAACTCCATCTACATGATGATGCACTCGGGAGCCCGTGGCTCGCGCGAGCAGATTCGTCAGCTGGGCGGTATGCGTGGTCTGATGGCCAAGCCGCAGAAGTCGCTGCAAGGCTCGATTGGCGAGATTATCGAAAACCCGATTCTGTCGAACTTCAAAGAAGGCCTCGACGTAATCGAGTACTTCATCTCGACCCACGGTGCTCGTAAAGGTCTAGCTGACACGGCACTGAAGACGGCTGACGCCGGCTACCTGACCCGTCGTCTGGTAGACGTTTCGCAGGACGTAATCGTGAACGAGCCGGACTGCGGCACGTTGCGCGGTATCGAAACCTTCGCGTTGAAAGACAACGAAGACATCGTGGAGCCCCTGGCCGAGCGTATCCTGGGCCGTGTGACTGTGCACGATATAATCGACCCAATTACCGGCGAGGTGCTCCTGACTTCGGGTTCCGAAATCAAGGAAGACACGACCCGCCGCATCGATGCTACGGCTATTGAGTCGGTGGAAATCCGTTCGGTGCTGACTTGTGAAAGCAAGCGCGGCATCTGCGCCAAGTGCTACGGCCGTAACCTAGCCTCGGGCCGCATGGTGCAGCGTGGCGAGGCCGTGGGTGTTATCGCCGCACAGTCGATTGGTGAGCCCGGCACGCAGCTGACCCTGCGTACCTTCCACGTAGGTGGTACGGCTTCCAACATTGCCGTTGAGTCGAACATCAAAGCCAAATTCGCTGGCGTGGTGGAATTCGAAGACATTCGTACCGTGGCTACCACTAACGCCGAAGGCGTGAAGGGTGCCGTGGTCATGGGTCGCTCGGGTGAAATCCGCATCGTGGAGAAAGGCACCGGCCGCGTCTTCACTTCCAACCACGTTCCCTACGGCTCTTACATGCTCGTAACGGAAGGTCAGGAAGTTGAAAAAGGCACGGAACTAAACACCTGGGACCCCTACAACGCCGTTATTCTGGCCGAGTTTGATGGTACCGTGCAGTTCGACGCCATCACCGAAGGCGTTACGTTCCGTGAGGAATCGGACGAACAGACCGGTCACCGCGAGAAGGTAATCATCGAGTCGAAGGCCAAGGACCAGAACCCGTCCATCATCGTGCGCCCTGGCAAAAAGGGCGATGCCGAAGGTCAGAAGGGCTACAGCATTCCGGTAGGCTCGCACTTGGCCGTGGAGAACAACGATAAAATCAAGGCTGGTCAAATCCTGGCTAAGATTCCGCGTTCGGTGGGCAAAACCCGCGACATTACCGGTGGTCTGCCGCGTGTGACGGAGCTTTTCGAAGCCCGGAACCCGTCAAACCCCGCCGTGGTATCGGAAATCGACGGCGTGGTAACCTACGGCACCGTGAAACGCGGTAACCGTGAAATCTACGTCGAGTCGAAAGACGGTGTCAAGAAGAAGTACATGGTGCCGCTGTCGAAGCACATTCTGGTGCAGGACAACGACTTTATCCGCGCCGGCATGCCGCTGTCGGATGGCGCCATCACGCCTTCGGACATTCTGAGCATTCAGGGCCCCGGCGCCGTGCAGGAGTACCTCGTGAACGAGATTCAGGAGGTGTATCGCTTGCAGGGGGTGAAAATCAACGATAAGCACATCGAGGTGGTTGTTCGTCAGATGATGCAGAAAGTGGTGATTCTGGATGCCGGTGACACGTCGTTCCTCGAAAATCAGGTGATTGATAAAATCATCTTCATGGCCGAGAACGACATGATTATCGACATGAAAGTCGTGACCGAAGCCGGTGATTCGAGCAACATGAAGCCCGGTCAGATTGTGACGGCCCGTCGCCTCCGCGACGAGAACAGCAGCCTGAAACGCCGCGACCTTGCCCTCGTGCAAGTGCGCGACGCTCAGCCTTCGGTTTCGCGCCCCACGCTGCAAGGCATCACGCAGGCCTCGCTGGGCACGCAGTCGTTCATCTCGGCCGCCTCCTTCCAGGAGACGACCAAGGTGCTGAGCGAAGCCGCCATCCGTGGCAAGGCCGACCAGCTCCTGGGCCTGAAGGAGAACGTAATCGTCGGTCACCTCATCCCAGCCGGTACCGGTCTGCGCGAGTACACTCGTCAGATTGTCGGCTCGAAAGAGGAGATGGAAGCTGCCCAAGCCGCGCAAGTAGCCGAAGCCGCCGTTCCCGCCAAGCGCCCCAGCCGTGCTGGCAAGCGCGAAGTATCGGCCGAGTAATCTGCCGTAGGTTTGTAATGGAAAAGCCGACTGGGGTAACCCGGTCGGCTTTTTTGTTTCTTTGTCAGAATGAATACACCGTCACAAAAAGCGCCTTTTTATAAAGTCATTAAAAAGGTTGGTTTGGTCTTCTCCATAGCCATGCTTTTACTCCTTGGGCTTATTTTATTAGTAACATTTAAGGCTGACTCGTATTAGCCTTTATTCATTGACGCGTCATCATGCAACCGACTAAAACCCGGACCCGAATGCCATCAACATCGAGCTTTCCGAAGCCATGGCCGAGGGCGAATACGCCAACCTCGCCATGATTGCGCACAGCAACAGCGAGTTCGGAGAGGCTTGGTAAGCAGGAAGAAAACGGATAACAAAAAGGCGGCTGGTGTACACCAGCCGCCTTTTTGTTTTGCTACGGGGAATGAGCGGACTACTTGCGTGGCGCGCCAAACTGCTTGCGGAGCGCGACGACGGCGGGATTCTTGTCGTTTTCCGCTCGTTTCTGCCGGAAAAAAGCACTTAGCTCTTCGCGCTCGGCAGCGGTGAGGGGAGCCGAGCAAATGGGCGTCAGGTCCACCTCACGGGGCTCGATGCCGATGGGGCGGGGCAGGAGGGCGGTTTCCATATCAGTAGGGCGCGGAGGGGTTGGGATAATAACGGTCAACGAGTTTCTGGGCGGCGGGGGTTCCCAGGTAGAGCCGGGTGCTGGTGAGTTGCGTGGCCTCTAATACGGCTTTGTAATGCGCGACCAGTTTGGTTTTACTGTCGAAGGCCACGTAGCCATCAAGGCCCAACTCGAAGGACCGGCGGCAGGCAAACGCGGTGAGGTTGCCCAGCACCCCGACGTACGCTTTGTAGCGGCCTTTATTAAAAGGCGCACTTTCTACTAGGTGCATAAAAACCAAATCAGGCAGTACTTCCAGGCTCAGTAAGCCGTGAATGATATGCGGATTGGCAACCGTGTTGAGTTGCAGCACTTCGCGGTCGGAGGCAGTGGCTTCTCTGGCCCAATCGAATTGCCAGTCGGCTTTTACCAGTTGGCGTGCCTGTCTAAGCGTGAGGGGCCGCACCTGCGTCGGGAATGATTCGCTCGTCAGCGCGTTCTCGATGGAGCGCGTGAGCTTGTCAATCTTTTCAGGCAAGGGAGCCGTCCGGCGGGGCGCTTTCATGCGGTAATGATACGCAAGCAGTAGTTGTTGCAATAGGGTGCCCATACTCAACTTAAGCGGGCTGACTGCTCGAAAGAGGAGATGGAAGCCGCCGTTCCCACCAAGCGCCCCAGCCGTGCTGGCAAGCGCGAAGTGTCGGCGGAGTAATCTGCCGTAGGTTTGTAATGGAGAAGCCGACCGGGGTAACCCGGTCGGCTTTTTCTGTTATTGCATGCCAGTTATCTGAACAAGACTAAAATGAAAAACCGATTAAGTGTAGTTCTACTGTTTCTAACGGGAGCTTTGAGTTTCACAGGATGCACTACATTCCTGATTCCAGTCCAAAGCTTTCGGCAGCAGTTTGCTGGAGTAGATATGAACAGTCTTCAACAGGTGAGAGTAAGTGGACCTTATGGAATGCCGATAAGCTACCTCGCAAACGTCGCTAGAATTCCGACAATCAAGTGTGTTGGCTCAAAGAATGAGGAGGTAGTTCTGCAAAACAGCCCTTCTATTGAAGTTCGGTTCACTCACAACGGCAAAAGGAATATTATGTATTTTGACCGCCTCTTTATAAAAGACAGCTCAGTTGTTGGTAGTCCCTCGACCTTTATGCCAGGTTTGATGAATGTCATTCCGTTGCGCGATATCACGAAAATTGAGGTGCAGGACGGACACAAGAATTTTCATTATGTGGACAGGCAGTAGAGCTTCTGCACATCCTGAGAAAGCCAACCATCAAAATTTATAAAGCCAATCAAATGCAACCAACCGACCAAAACCCGGACCCGAACGCCATCAACATCGAGCTTTCCGAAGCCATGGCCGAGGGCGAATACGCCAACCTCGCCATGATTGCGCATAGCAACAGCGAGTTCGTGATTGACTTTATCCGCATGATGCCCGGCCTGCCCAAGGCCAAGGTGAAGGCGCGCATCGTCGTCACGCCCGAACACGCCAAGCGCCTGCTGCAAGCCCTCACTGAGAATATCGAGCGGTTTGAAGCCGCTTTCGGCACCATCAAGATGCAGAGCGAAGCGCCGAGCTACCCGATGAACTTCGGCGGCGCGGTAGGGGAGGCGTAAGAAAAGAGGGCGTTAGGCAATAAAAAAAGGTGAAGTGGCGATATAGGATTGTTCTAACCCACAAACCTATTTTATCATGCCCATTGAGTATAGCCTAGCCGAGCGGGGCAATCCTTCCGACGCCAACGCGCCCAAGAAGTTTTACGCCACGGCCAAAAGCACCGACGAAACCACCGTGCGCGATTTAGCCAAGCACATCAGCGGCATCTCCACTGTGAGTACCGTCGATGTAATGGCCGTGCTGGAAGCCTTTTTCCAGACCGAGCCCGAAGAACTGGCCGACGGCCACATCGTCCGCTTCGGCGACTTTGGCTCGTTCTTCACCTCGCTGGAAAGCGAAGGCGCGGCCACGGAGAAAGAATTCAACGCGGCGCTGGTGAGCAACGTGAAAGTGAAGTTCCGGCCCGGTAAGCTGTTTGCCCAGGCCATGCAAGGAGCCGAACTGAAGCGCGTGGCGGCCATACCCACGGCAGCCGCCCGCACCCAGAAGAAAACGTCCTAATGTTTCGAGGCAAACATTAGGACGTTTTGCCCGAAACTTTAGGATGTTTGGTCCGGCTCCCGCCGGGGAGTTGCCCGAGTGCCCCGCAGGCCCGCCGGATTCCGGCGGGCCTGTTGCGTGAATAGTCATTTAAATTGCTCCAATGAATCAAATCTACTTAAAGGCTGCCAGCTTCCTGATGCTGCTATTGCTACTGGGGTGCCAGAGCCAAAAGGCGGTTTTGGTATATCCAAATGCTTTGGATGTGACAAGGCACACCACCTCATTGTATGCTACGCCTCCACAAAGCCAACTCCAACCGTTGCAACCTATGCCGATCACTGCGCTCAGAAAGCAGCAGATAGCAATTAAGCAAACACCTCGTTCCCGTTTTGAAGCAGCGTTACCTAAAGCAACGAAAGCAAGTAAGCCGATGATGCTATTAACTAAGCTACGACTGGCAAGACGGTCCATGCATCAAAAGGTATCAGCGGAACATAAACCGACAAATGATTTCCTGTTTGCTGTTTACGCAGGATTGGCCGGAATCCTTCTATTTTTGGTGGGCTTGTTCACTTCTTGGATAGTCGTAGTAATTGGGCTAGCGCTTATACTGTTTGCCTTTATCAAAATCAAACTCCGGCGATACTGACCCCTGTTGCCTTTAAAACGTGTGCGCTGGCTGTGCTCAAATGCTTGACTACAAAATTAACATCCTCACTCTGTTTGCTATTGCGGCGGAATAACCTTACCTTTGCAAGCCAAATTTTAGGGGCAAACGGCTCCCAACAAACCATTCCTTAAATGCCAACCATCAATCAGTTAGTACGGAAAGGCCGTGAGGCTTTGACTACCAAGTCGAAGTCGCCCGCCCTTGATTCGTGCCCGCAGCGTCGGGGCGTATGCACTCGCGTGTATACCACCACGCCTAAGAAGCCAAACTCGGCTATGCGCAAAGTGGCCCGTGTGCGCCTTACCAACGGTAAGGAAGTAAACGCATACATCCCCGGTGAAGGCCACAACCTCCAGGAACACAGCATCGTGCTGATTCGTGGCGGCCGGGTTAAAGACTTGCCAGGTGTTCGCTACCACATTATCCGTGGCGCCCTGGACACCGCCGGTGTAAGCGGCCGGACCCAGCGTCGTTCGAAGTACGGTGCTAAGCGTCCGAAGCCCGGTCAACCCGCAGCAGCGGCTGGCAAGGGTGGCAAAGGCGCACCAGCCAAAAAGAAATAAATGATTTAGTTGTTGGTTGTTAGTTGTCAGTTGTTAGGTCGTTCAATCGACTGACAACTGACAACTGACAACAAGCAACTGACAACTATATTCAATCATGAGAAAGTCAAAACCAAAAAAGCGCATCTTGCTGCCGGACCCTAAATACAAGGAGACGCTGGTAACCCGCTTTGTGAACTACATGATGTACGACGGCAAGAAAAACCTGGCGTACACCATCTTCTATGACGCTTGCGACCTCGTGGAGCAGCGTACAAAGGAGAGCGGCCTCGAAATGTGGCGCAAAGCGTTGAACAACGTGATGCCCACCGTGGAAGTAAAGAGCCGCCGCGTAGGTGGTGCCACCTTCCAGGTTCCGATTGAAGTGCGCGCCGACCGCCGCATTTCGGTAGGTGCCAAGTGGATGATTCAGTACGCCCGTCGTCGTGGTGAGAAGACCATGAAGGACAAGCTGGCTGGCGAAATCATCGCTGCCGCCAAAGGCGAAGGTGCTGCCGTCAAGAAGAAGGACGACACCCACCGCATGGCCGAGGCTAACAAAGCCTTCTCGCACTTCCGTTTCTAAACAAGTGCGAATGAGCGAATGAGTGAATGAGTGATTTAACCTAACGGAACCTAATCACTGATTCACTCATTCGCTTATTCACAAACTCACTCATTGTAATAATGGCCGTTAATAAAGACCTCTATTACCTCCGCAACATTGGGATTATGGCGCACATCGACGCCGGTAAGACCACGACCTCGGAGCGTATTCTGTACTACACGGGTAAAACCCACAAAATCGGGGAAGTGCACGATGGTGCCGCCACGATGGACTGGATGGAGCAGGAGCAGGAGCGCGGCATCACGATTACTTCGGCTGCTACCACCACGTTCTGGAACTACCCGACCGACATCAAGGGTGACCCGACGCCGGACACCATGCAGTACAAAATCAACCTGATTGACACTCCTGGCCACGTTGACTTCACGGTAGAAGTAGAACGTTCGCTGCGCGTGCTCGACGGTGCTGTTGCGTTGTTCTGCGCCGTTTCGGGCGTTGAGCCGCAGTCGGAAACCGTATGGCGTCAGGCTGACAAATACAAAGTGCCCCGCATTTGCTTCGTCAACAAGATGGACCGTGCCGGCGCTGACTTCTTTAAAGCCGTTAACGAAATCAAAGACAAGTTGGGCGCTAACCCAATTCCGTTGCAGATTCCAATTGGCGCGGAAGACACCTTCAAAGGCGTAGTTGACCTGCTGACTGGCAAAGCCATCGTGTGGGACGACAAAACCGAAGGCAAGTCGTACGACGAAATCCCCGTTCCCGAGGACTTGGTTGAGACGGTAGCCGAGTGGCGTCAGAAGCTCGTTGAGAGCGTGGCTGAGTACGATGACGCGTTGCTGGAGAAATTCTTCGACAACCCCGATTCCATTACGAAAGAGGAAATGATGGTTGTTATCCGCCAGGCGGTTATCGACATGAAATTCTCGCCCGTATTGTGCGGTTCGGCCTTCAAAAACAAGGGTGTTCAAACGATGCTGGATGCCGTTATGGCTTACCTGCCGTCGCCCCTCGACATGCCCGCCATCATCGGTACCCACCCCGAGACCGGCGAGGAAATCGAGCGCCACCCCGACAACACGGAGCCTTTCACCGCTCTGGCGTTCAAAATTGCTACCGACCCGTTCGTAGGCCGTCTGTGCTTCTTCCGCTGCTACAGCGGCGTGCTGGACTCGGGCTCGTACGTGCTCAACAACCGCACCGGCAAGAAGGAGCGTATCTCGCGCCTCATGCAGATGCACTCCAACAAGCAGAACCCCATCGACAAGATTCAGGCCGGTGACATTGCTGCAGGTGTTGGTTTCAAAGACATTAAAACCGGCGACACGCTGACCGACGAGAAGAACCCCATCGTCCTTGAGTCGATGAGTTTCCCCGAGCCGGTAATTGGCTACGCCATTGAGCCGAAGACGCAGGCCGACGTTGATAAAATGGGCATGGCCATCGCCAAGCTCATCGAGGAAGACCCCACGCTGAAAGTGAACACCGACCCCGAAACGGGCCAGACCGTTCTCCGTGGCATGGGCGAGCTGCACCTTGAAATCATCATCGACCGCATGCGTCGCGAATTCAAAGTGGAAATCAACCAGGGCGCCCCAATGGTGGCCTACAAGGAGATTCTCACCAAGAAAGTCGACCACCGCGAAACCTACAAGAAGCAGACCGGTGGCCGCGGTAAATTCGGCGACATCGTGTTCGAACTCGGCCCGAAAGAGACCGAGCCCGAAAAGCCCGGCTTCGAGTTCGACAACGCCATTGTGGGCGGTGTAATCCCCCGCGAATTCATCCAGCCAATCCAGAAAGGTTTCGAAGAAGCCATGAAGCAAGGTCCGCTGGCTGGCTTCCCGATTGAAGGCATGAAGGTGCGTCTGTACCACGGTTCCTTCCACGACGTTGACTCGGACGCTCTGTCGTTCGAACTCGCCGCCCGTGGTGGTTTCCGCGAAGCTGCCCGCCAGGCTGGCCCGAAATTGCTCGAGCCCATCATGAGCGTGGAAGTGGTTTGCCCCGACGAGTACACGGGTCCCGTAACCGGTGACTTGAACCGTCGTCGTGGTTTGATGAAAGGCATGGACACAAAAGGCGGTGCTCAGCTGATTAAGGCCGACGTTCCATTGTCCGAGCTGTTCGGCTACGTAACTGCGCTCCGCACGATTTCGTCGGGCCGCGCTTCGGCTTCGCTCACGTTCTCGCACTACGAGCAAGTGCCCACGAACCTGGCCGAAGGCATCATCGCCAAAGTAAAAGGAGGTAAATAAGCTTTTCTAACGGGGGCAATCGGCCCCCACCAATCACAATGAACCAGAAAATTCGCATTAAGCTGAAAAGCTACGACCACAACCTCGTAGACAAATCGGCCGAGAAAATCGTGAAAGCTGTGAAGGCCACCGGTGCCATCGTTAGCGGCCCGATTCCTTTGCCAACCCAAAAGGAGAAGTTCACCGTGCTGCGCTCGCCCCACGTGAACAAGAAGAGCCGGGAGCAGTTCCAGCTTTGCACCTACAAGCGCCTCGTGGACATCTTCTCGACTTCGTCGAAGACCGTAGATGCCCTGATGAAGCTGGAATTGCCCAGCGGCGTTGACGTAGAAATCAAAGTCTGAGGATTCGATTTCTGTCTTAATTGAGAAAAGCTCCACTGCACTAGTTGCGGTGGGGCTTTTTCGTTGGAACTTGCGGGGCCACAAATACTCACAATAGCGCCTGATAGGCTATGAAAGCGATAATAGTTCTATTATTATTAACAATGATTTCCTTCACGGCGCTCTCTCAAAAGGGGATTGTGGCTGGCGTTGTGGTTGATAGTAAAACGAATGAGAAATTTCCTGGTGTCACGATATTGATGATGAAGTCAGACACAGTCGTAACTGGTGCTTCAACTGACAGCAATGGTGCGTTTAGCATGAGCAATGTACCGTTTGGCAAGTATGATGTCATTATTAAATACGTCGGTTATCGTGACATGAAGCGAGCGAATATTTTGGTTTCAAATGCTACGCATGATATGCTGATAGCTTTTCCTGGACCCTGCAAATACACTCACATAAAAGGTAAGCGACTTCGCTGCGTAGGTGGTCATATGGACCACATTGTTCCAATCGTTTACGGCTTGCCAGATGCAAAATTGTTGGCTAAAGCAAAAGCGGGAAAGATATATTTAGGGGGCTGCCAATTATATGAGTGCCATGCGGAATACTACTGTACAACACATCAATTAGAACTGTAAATAGTGGCCAGTTCTGGTATGCAATCCATTTTTACTCTTGCCCGCCTTCACCGGGCCGCCTTGTTCTTCTGCGGTTGCGTCATCGTCGGCATTTTCATAGCCAACTGGTTTCGGGTGTTGCCCAGCATCGGGATGGCTGGCATCGCCCTCACGGGAATCGTCTACGCCGTTACCCATCGCCGCATCGCCAACTGGCAACTGTGGCCGGTATTCGGAAGCTTGTCTCTGGTGTTTCTGCTGCACCTGATTCAGGGGCTGAACACAGATGCAGCCAACATAGGCGACTACGGCAAGGACGTGGTGTTGCAGCTGCCGTTTCTGCTGTTGCCGCTGGCGTTCTGGCTACTGCCAGCGTTGCCGGGGCGCTACCTGCGCGGGCTGTGGCTGCTGCTTGTGGCGATGACGCTGCTAGCGGCAGTTGGGGCAACTATCAACTATCTGCTGCACGCCAGCGCAATCAACGAAAGCTACCTCCATTCCAAGGTGCTGCCGACTGAGCCGGACCACATTCGGTTTAGCCTCCTCATCACGCTGGCCATTGTGGCCGGCGCATTGCTACTGGCCCATGATGCGGTGCGGCAGGCGTGGCGACCGTGGGTGATTGGGGCCATCGTGGCACTCGCGCTATTCCTGCACCTGCTGGCGGTACGCAGCGGCGAAATGACCTTCTATGCTTTGGGCGGCTTGGCCATTCTGTGGCTGGTGCTTCGCAAGCGGCAGTGGAAACAGGCCGGTATGCTGGCTGCGGTGATGGTGCTACTGCCGGTGCTCAGCTTTGTGGCGTTCCCCACGTTTCGCAACAAAGTTTACAACACACAGGAGGACGTCGGTAAGGTCAAGCAGACCAATAGCTCCGAGGGCAAGAACTTCTCCATCGCGGCGCGGGTGTACTCCTACAAAGCCGCGCTAGCCATCTGGTCCGATAATAAGCTGGTGGGGGTGAGCAAGGCCGACCTGGAAAGCGAAATGGCCAAGCGCTACGCCAAGCTTTACCCCGAGATGGGCTCCGAATTCTACATCCAACCCCACAACCAGTACCTCTACAACTTGGCCGCTTACGGTGCGTTGGGACTGCTAGTGTTTTGCGTCGGGCTGTTTTACCCCGCGTGGTGGGCTCGCCGCAAACACGCGCCCCTACTACTGGCCCAATACGTCAGCATTGCCCTGTCCTTTCTGGTCGAATACACGCTGGAAACGCAGATTGGCCTCGCCTTCGTGGTCTTCTTCCTGCTGCTGGCGCTGCAAGGCTCCCTGCCCAGTGAGGAGCAAGACCCTGCCTGGCGGCCGGCGTAGGGTGCGGGGCTTGCCCCCGCCCGTCATTGAATGATGCGCGGGATTTGTTCAACGACGGGCGGGGGCAAGCCCCGCACCCTACATCGAGACGTTAAGCTGAGCTAACAGCCTCACTGAGAAAATATTTCCAAGCTGCCTTGTGATTCCCGAGGCTTTTTTCCTATCTTTGCACTCCCTTAGCGAAAACGGCATTCGGTCGTTTTCTTTTTGTGTCATTTAATCAACAACAGAATGCCTGGCATCATCGGTAAGAAAATCGGTATGACAAGCCTCTTCACTCCGGATGGGAAAAACATTCCCTGCACGCTCATCGAAGCGGGTCCGTGCGTAGTGACGCAGGTTAAGACTATCGCGAATGACGGTTACACCGCCATTCAAATTGGGTACGGCGAGAAAAAAGTGAAGAACACCACCAAAGCCTTGGTTGGTCACTTCACGAAAGCCGGTACTACCCCCAAGAAAAAATTGGTTGAATTCCGCCTCGACGCCGAATCGACCTACGCCGCTGGCGCAACCATCGACGCTACTCTGTTCGCAGAAGGCGAGTTTGTTGACGTTGTAGGCACTTCCAAAGGCAAGGGTTTCCAGGGCGTTGTAAAGCGTTACAACTTCCAGGGTGTTGGTGGCCAGACCCACGGCCAGCACAACCGCCTGCGTCACCCCGGTTCGATTGGTGCTTGCTCCTGGCCTTCGCGCGTATTCAAAGGAATGCGCATGGGTGGCCGGATGGGCAACGACCGCGTGAAAGTGCAGAACCTGAAGGTGATGCGCGTAGTAGGCGACAAGAACCTGATTCTGGTGAGCGGCTCGATTCCCGGTGCTAAGAATTCTTACGTGGTAATCGAGAAATAGACGATACGATGGAACTCGCAGTATATAGCCTTAAAGGCGAAGACACCGGCCGCAAGGTGACCCTGTCTGACGCCATCTTCGGTCTCGAAGTAAACGAGCACGTGATGTACCTGGACGTGAAGCAGTACCTGGCCAACCAGCGCCAGGGCACGCACAAGTCCAAGCAGCGCAACGAGGTGCACGGCACCACGAAGAAACTGAAGAAGCAGAAAGGCACGGGCGGCGCCCGCGCCGGCAGCATGAAGTCGGGTGTGTTCGTTGGTGGTGGCCGGATGTTCGGTCCGCAGCCCCGCGACTACAACTTCAAGCTCAACAAGAAGACCAAGCGCGTAGCACGCCTCTCGGCTCTGTCGAGCCTGGCGAAGGATGGCAAAATCTCCATCGTGGAGAACATTGCCATGACTGCTCCCCGCACCAAGGACTTCGTTGCCATCATGGACGGCCTCAAGCTGAACAATGGCAAGAAGACCATGCTGGTTACCGGTGAGGTAAACAAGAACGTGCTCCTCAGCGCCCGCAACCTGCAGAAAGTGAAAGTGTCGACGCCGATTGGCCTCAACACCCACGATTTGCTGAACACGGACACGCTGCTGATTTCGGAAGACGGCATGGCTTCATTGGTTCAACTCTATAGCACCGCCGAATAATGAGCACGCTGAAACGCCCCATCGTCACCGAAAAGGCCACCGGCCTCAACGAGAAAGGTCGCTACACCTTCGAAGTGGAGCGCACCGCCAACAAAGTGCAAATCAAGAAGGACATCGAAACGCTGTACGGCGTGACCGTGACCGACATCAACACGATGCGCACCATTGGCAAAATCAAGTCGAAAGGTACCAAAGGCGGCCAGGTTTCCGGCCGTCGTTCCAATGGCAAGAAAGCCATTGTGACGGTTAAAGAAGGCGATGTAATCGACTTCTATAGCAACCTCTAGGCTTCGCCTTAATTCTTCCGCCGCAAAAGCACAACTAGCTAGTAATGGCACTTAAAAAACTCAGACCAACAACCCCAGGGCAACGCCACCGCGTTGCACCGGTGTTCGACCAGATTACGACGTCGACCCCGGAGAAGTCTTTGATGACTTCCCTCCCCAAATCGGGTGGCCGGAACTCTTCCGGTAAAATGTCCAACCGCTACATCGGCGGTGGTCATAAAACCCAGTATCGTATCGTGGACTTCAAGCGTGACAAGGCCGGTGTGCCCGCCACGGTGAAGACCATCGAGTACGACCCCAACCGGACCGCCCGCATCGCCCTGCTCAGCTACGCTGACGGCGAGAAGCGTTACATCATCGCTCCCGCCGGCATGCAGGTAGGCGCGAAGATTGTATCGGGCCCCGGCGTGGCTCCCGAAGTGGGCAATACCTTGCCGCTGCGCGAGATTCCCCTCGGTACCATCCTCCACAACATCGAATTGCAGCCCGGCCAGGGTGCAGCAATGGCCCGCTCGGCCGGTACCTACGCCCAAATCGTAGCCCGCGAAGAGAAGTACGCCACGCTGAAACTGCCTTCCGGCGAGATGCGCATGGTGCTCGTTACCTGCATGGCTACCGTTGGTACCGTGTCGAATGGCGACCACATGAACACCGTGATGGGTAAGGCTGGCCGGAACCGGTGGGCTGGTCGTCGTCCCCGCGTTCGTGGTGTGGTTATGAACCCTGTCGACCACCCCATGGGTGGTGGCGAAGGCAAGTCGTCGGGTGGTCACCCACGGAGCCGCAACGGTATTTTGGCCAAGGGCCAGAAGACCCGCAACAAGAACAAGTATTCGGAGAACCTGATTGTGAGCCGCAAAGGCAAGAAGTAATATATGGCACGTTCACTCAAAAAAGGGCCGTACATTGACTTCCGGCTGGAAAAGAAAGTCACGGCACTCGAAACGGCTGGTAAGAAATCGGTGGTAAAGACTTGGTCGCGCCGCTCGATGATTTCCCCCGATTTCGTTGGCCACACGTTCGCTGTTCACAACGGCAATAAGTTCATCCCGGTGTATGTGACCGAGAACATGGTAGGGCACAAGTTGGGCGAATTTGCCCCGACGCGTAACTTCCGTGGTCACGTCGCCAAAAAAGATAAAGGCAAGCGCTAAGATGGAAGCAGTAGCAAAACTCCGCAATGTGCCGACCTCGCCTCGTAAGATGCGACTGGTGGCCGACCTCGTGCGCGGCAAGAAAGTGACCCAGGCCCTCGGCCTGTTGCGCTTCGAAGCCAACATCGGCGCCGAGAAGATTGAGAAACTGCTCCTGTCGGCCTTGGCCAACTGGCAGCAGCACAACGAAGAAGAGCGGATTGAGGACGCAAACCTCTACATCAGCGAAATCTTCGTGGACGAAGGACGCCAGCTGAAGCGCCTGCGCCCCGCCCCCCAGGGCCGTGGCCACCGCATCCGCAAGCGCAGCAACCACGTGACGTTGAAAATCGACACGAAGGTTGAAAAGCTGAAAAAGACCACCGAGCACGCTAAGCAAGTTGGTACTACCGATAATCCTAAGGCCGACGCCAAATCCTAAGTTAATATGGGACAGAAAGTAAATCCGGTTGGCTTCCGCTTGGGAGTAATCAAAGGCTGGGACTCCAACTGGTACGGCGGCAAGGACTTCGCCGAGAAATTGGTGGAGGACGAGAAAATCCGCAAGTACATCAATGCGCGCATTCAGAAAGGTGGCATCAGCCGCATTGTGATTGAGCGCACCCTGAAGCGCATCACCATCACCATCAACACGGCGCGTCCGGGTGTGGTAATTGGTAAAGGCGGCCAGGAAGTTGACAAGATAAAGGACGAGCTGAAGCAAATCACCAGCAAAGACGTTCAAATCAACATCTTCGAAATCAAGCGTCCGGAGTTGGATGCCAAGCTGGTCGGCGAAAGCATCGCCCAGCAGCTGGCCGCTCGTATCTCCTTCCGTCGCGCCATGAAAATGTCGATTCAGGCCGCCATGCGTGTTGGTGCCGAAGGCATCAAGATTCAGTGCGGTGGCCGTCTCGGCGGTGCGGAGATTGCCCGTTCGGAGCAGTACAAAGAAGGTCGTACGCCGCTGCACACCCTGCGCGCCGATATCGACTACGCTTTGTCGGAAGCTCAGACCGTGTATGGCAAAATCGGCATCAAGGTGTGGGTAATGCGCGGTGAGGTGTTCGGCAAGCCCGACCTCTCGCCCAACCAGCAGCTTACCAACCCCGGTGGCGATGCCGGTGGACGTCGTGACGACCGTGGCCCCCGTGGCGAGCGTCGTGAAGGCGACCGCGGCCCGCGTCGTGACGGTGGTGCTGGTGGCCGTGGTGGCAACGACCGTGGCGGCAACGCCGGCGGTGGTGCTCCCCGCGGCGACAACGCTGGTCCCCGCCGCAACGGCCCCGCCCAAGGTGGTGGAGCTGCCGGTGGTGCCGCTCGCGGCCCGCGTCGCTAGACGTTTCTAATAAGAACGTCATGCAGAGCGTAGCGAAGCATCTTGCGTGTTTCGTTGCAATCAGCATTGATTAGTGGTGGCACGCGAGATGCTTCGCTGCGCTCTGCATGACGGTCTAACTCTTCTTCTGAATTCTTTAAAATTTCAATAACATGTTACAACCGAAAAGGACCAAGTATCGCAAGATGCAAAAGGGTCGCGTAACAGGCCTCGCCTACCGCGGCAGCTCCATCGACTTCGGTTCGTTCGCTATCAAGTCGCTGGAAGTGTCTTGGATTACGGCTCGCCAAATTGAGGCTGCCCGTATTGCCATGACCCGCGCCATGAAACGCGAAGGGCAAGTATGGATTCGCATTTTCCCCGACAAACCCATTACCAAGAAGCCTGCTGAAGTGCGGATGGGTAAGGGCAAAGGCTCGCCCGAGTATTGGGTAGCCTGCGTGAAGCCGGGTCAAATCATGTTCGAGTCGGACGGCGTATCGCTGGAAGTAGCCAAGGAGTCGCTGCGTCTCGCGGCTCAGAAGCTGCCGGTTCGTACTTCATTCGTGGTTCGCCGCGACTACACGGACGCCGCCTAAGTCATGAAGAACAAGACCGACCACAAAGGCCTTTCCGCCGACGCGCTGAAAGAGCAAATCAAAACCGAGCAGGCTCAGGGCCAGCAGCTGCGTTTCGCTCATGCGATTTCGCCCCTGGAAAACCCCGCCCGCCTCAAGGCCAACCGTAAGAACGTCGCCCGTTTGCTCACCGAGCAGACCCGCCGGAACAACGAGCAGGCCTCTAACCCCGCTTAATTCCGATGGCAACCGACGTAACAACCCAAGACCAAACCGCTGCTGATGAAGCTTCGCGCAACATGCGCAAAGAAATCACCGGCAAGGTGACGAGCAGCAAGATGGACAAGTCCATCACCGTGGCTGTGGTGCAGAAACAGAAGCACCCCAAGTACGGCAAGTTCGTGACCAAAACCACGAAATTCCACGCCCACGACGAGAAAAACGAGTGCGGCGAAGGCGACACGGTTCTCATCATGAGCACCCGGCCGCTGAGCAAAACCAAGCGGTGGCGCCTGGTGGAAATTATTGAACGCGCTAAATAATCTAACTCGATGATACAGCAAGAATCCCGCCTGACGGTGGCCGACAATAGCGGCGCCAAGGAAGTCCTCTGCATCCGCGTTTTGGGTGGCACGGGCAAGAAATACGCCAGCGTTGGCGACAAGATTGTGGTAGCCATCAAGTCGGCTATCCCTTCGGGCAATGCCAAGAAAGGCACCGTGAGCAAGGCCGTAGTGGTGCGTGTGAAGAAGGAGATTCGTCGTAAAGACGGTTCGTACATCCGCTTCGACGACAACGCTGCCGTGTTGCTCAACAACAACGACGAGCCCCGCGGCACGCGCATCTTCGGCCCAGTGGCCCGCGAGCTGCGTGAGCGTCAGTTCATGAAAATTGTATCCCTAGCCCCCGAAGTACTCTAAGCCATGGCTATCAGAAAAGCAGACCCCGTGCAGCTGCACGTAAAGTCGGGCGATACCGTGAAGGTGATTGCTGGCGACGAAAAGGGCAAAACCGGCGTGATTAAGTCGGTGAACCGGGTAACCCAGCGCGTAACCGTGGAAGGGCTGAACCTGGTGACGAAACACAACAAGCCGAGCGCCAAATCGCCCCAGGGCGGCATCACCAAGATGGAGGCGCCCATGCACGTGAGCAACGTGCAGGCTATCAACCCCACCACCGGTGAGCGGGTGCGCAAAGGCGCCGCAGCGGCTGCAGCTCCGGCTGCGCCTGCGAAGGCCAAGCGTGCCACTGCCAAAACGGCTTAAGCAGCCCCCCGCATCATGGCCCGTCTCAAAGACATTTATAAAAAAGACATCGTACCCGCGCTCCAGGAGAAATTCCAGTTCAAGAGCATCATGCAGGTACCCCGTGTCACCAAAATCTGCATCAACCGTGGCATCGGTGCCGCGGTAGCTGACAAGAAGCTGGTTGACAACGGCGTGGAAGAGCTGACGGTTATCACCGGCCAGAAAGCCATTGCCACCATCGCCAAGAAATCGGTGTCGAACTTTAAGCTCCGCGAAGGCATGCCTATCGGCGCGAAAGTGACCCTGCGCGGCGAGAAAATGTACGAGTTCATGGACCGTCTTCTGACGGTGGCCCTGCCCCGCGTACGTGACTTCAAAGGCATCAACGACAAAGGTTTCGATGGCCGTGGCAACTACACGCTCGGCGTGAAAGAGCAAATCATCTTCCCCGAAATCTCGATTGACAAAATCAAAGGCATCTCGGGCATGGACATCACGTTTGTGACCAGCGCCGAGAACGACGAGCAGAGCTACGAGCTGTTGAAAGCTTTCGGTATGCCCTTCGCCAACGCTAACAAAGAAGCTTAATCTCCCGAACTCATGGCTAAAGAATCCATCAAAGCACGGGAGCGCAAGCGCATTGCCACCGTGGCCCGCTACGCTGAGAAGCGCAAGGCTCTGAAAGCTGCCGGCGACTACGAAGGTCTCGACAAGCTGCCCAAAAACGCTTCGCCCGTGCGCCTGCACAACCGCGACATGATTGACGGCCGCCCCCGCGGCTACATGCGCAAGTTTGGCATCAGCCGCGTGCGTTTCCGCGAAATGGCTCTGGCTGGGAAGATTCCCGGTGTGACCAAGTCGAGCTGGTAGTCCAGCAAGGCTTTTCGCAAGCAATTAGATAGACGCTTCAGCTTCGGCTGGGGCGTCTATTTTTGTTTTACATTAACCTCAACTCAATCTTATGAAAAGGTATCTATACCTCTTGTGTGTATTGCCCATAATGCTTTCCTGTAACGAGCAATCAACTTCTGAAAAGCAGGTTGATGTACCAGCTTTAACACTTAAATCTGTCGCAGAAGCAACGCCTCAATCCACGGTTAATTCGAATGATGCTGCAAGAACAAAGCGTCTGGCTTTGGAAAAGAAATACAATATCGACTCAGGAGCATTAATCAACATTTCCGATATAGCTGGCAAAAGTTTGGCTGGAGTTGAAAAGAAGCTTGGTAAGCCGGATAACGTTGAGAAAGCTAGGCCAAGTGGAACCCCTTGTACAAATGGGGAATGCAAAAAAGCTTTTTTTCAAGGAGGACATTATGAGGTGCTTTTCATCAATGGGAAAGCAGATTGGATAACGATTAATAATGTGTCTGGCTTCGATTTGAACTCAGGTTCCATCAAGCTCCTTGGTTTGCCAAGCGTTCAGCCTGCATTTACAAGTTCGTCTGTTGTGCGATGGACGAATATCAAAGGCATTAAAGAAATTAGCTTTTTCAATAATGGCTCTGACAAAATTGATTACATATACATCAAGGTTAAAACTAAGTAGCGTATTATCATCCAAGTCGCAGCCACTCCCGTTTCCTCAGATGCTGGGGCGGCGGGTGGTGGGGGAGGGGCGGGACTGCATGGGAGGCTGACCACAGCAGTTGCTGCCACTCCAAGTTCCGCTCAGGACTTAAAAACGGCAGTGGTTCAACGTAAGGCGGGGTGGGAACGCGCCACGGCGCGTTCCATCGTTGAACCACCGCGTACCGGCACAGGGCCGAACGCGCCGTGGCGCGTTCCTACGGCACCATTATCCTAAAAACCGTCCAACGGACCTCCACAGAAAAACCCAGGTGCCCGTTGGTATTCCAACAGGGCATCACAGAAAAATAAGAAGGCCCGTAGGACGTCCTACGGGCCTTCTTATTTTTCTGTGATGCCCTGTTGGACGTCCTACGGACCTCCACAGAAAAGTCTAGGGCTGCGTTGGACCGGAAATGGCCCCGGTGGCCGCGGCGGGCTGGTTGTGGGGCAGCGTGGAGAAGTCGAAGTAGGTTTCGGCGCGCTCCGGGGTTTTGTAGTAGTAGGCCAGCAGGGCGGTGTATGCCCCAAAGAGTTCTACGAGTAGGTCGGTTTCGTCGGCGTCGAGGGTGGTAACGGCGGTTTTTACCTGCTTCTTGCGGGCGGCCTGCTGCTTGCGCGACTCGGTGTACTGCTCGGCCAGCGGCTGGGCGGCTTTGAGCAAGTTGGCCCCGTCGGGCACGTCGGCCTTGTGCTCGGCGAGGGATTTCACGAAGCGGTCGAACGAGGTGCCCAGGCCCTTGCGCGAGGCCGAAGAAAACTCGGTGCGCCCGGTTGGAAAAAATTCCTTGAACAGCGTCGGGTTGTCTTCTTCAAGCGCGGCGAAGCTCTTCTTGTAGGCCCGCTTCATAAACTGCTTCACCAGGCTGAAAACAGTGCTGGCGAGCAGGGTTTGCGCCCCGCGCCCGGCGCTGGCTCCGGCCGCCGTAGTAAGGCTGGCATCGAACCCGTCGTAGAGTGGCTGGAGCAGGTCGAGCTGCGGCTTGAAACGGGTGCCATCCTGTTGCAAGGCCTGGATGGTATAGCCAGCCACGGCCTTTAGATTTTGCCGCGACACCACGAGGTAGAGCAGCCAGTTGCGGAATTTGGTGCCGAACAGTTTGGAGGGAGTTTTCGCCATTGGGAATAGGGTAGATAAACCACGGGCAATGTTGCCCGCAGGCACCGTAATAGTAAGCAGGAAAAGCTGGGCAATAGGAGGGAAGGGTGGCGGGTATACTAAGCGGTGCAGTGGAGCGTTCAACCGGTTCGTTTCATCCCCGAAATGGGTTGAATTCACATCACAGGTTTCCTCTATTTTCCTCCTGACCTATGGCCTTTTTTCGCAGAAAACAACTCAATAACACTACCTCTCCCGTGAAGCCGAAAGGCTTGGTCCGGGAATGGGCCAACTCGCTGATTTTTGCGGTGGTGGCCGCCACGCTGCTGCGTTGGTCCGCCGTGGAGGCCTACACCATTCCGTCCGAGAGCATGGAGAACTCGCTGATGGTAGGCGACTACTTATTCGTCAGCAAGCTGCATTACGGCCCCATCACCCCCCAAACGCCCTTGCAGGTGCCCCTCACGCACCAAACCCTCTGGGAAAAGGGACCGCAGAGCTACTCCGACCTCATCCAGCTGCCCACCTTCCGCTTCCCGGGGTTCAGCTCCGTGCAGCGCAACGACATCGTGGTATTCCATGTGCCGCACGAGCAGCAGCGGCCGGCTGATGTGCGCACGAACCTCATCAAGCGCTGCATTGCCGTAGCTGGCGATACGCTGGCCATTCGCCACGGAGAGGTCTTCCTCAATGGCCAGCCCGGTGCGGTAGCCGGCCACCCCCAAACCACCTACTTCTTGGAAGTAGCCGCGCCGAATGATGAAATCGTGGCTGCGCTGCACGCCCAGGGCGTGGTCGACTACCGGGAGCCCGATGGCATCCCCCGCGTGAGCGCCAACCCGGCCACGGGCAAACCCGGTTTCGTCATCAGCTGCCCGGCCGAGGTAGCCGCCTACTTCCGCCGGCAGCCCTACGCAAAGTCGTTCACGGTGGTGCAATACCCGATGCAGCTATTCCCCGACGCGGCCGACTTCGATGTATCACAGGCCGCCAGCGCCACGCCTAACCAGTGGCAGCTCGATGACTATGGGCCCTTGCCTGTACCGAAGAAAGGCCAGTCCATAACCCTGACCCCAGCCAATGCGGCAGTATACTATAAAATCGTGTCGCAGTACGAGCACAACATCGGCATTACTTGGAAGGATGGGATGATTCAGCAGAACGGCCAGCCGCTTACTCGCTACACCATCAAGCAGAACTACTACTTCATGATGGGCGACAACCGCCACAACTCCGAGGACTCGCGCTTCTGGGGTTTCGTGCCGGAGGACCACATCGTGGGCAAGGCCATTTTCGTCTGGCTATCCATCGACCCGTATGCGGACTTTCTGCACAAAGTTCGGTGGAGCCGTCTGTTCCACTCCATCAGTTAAGGTGTCGAGTTGGGCCCGATAATTAATATAGCAGCTACAGCATAGTAGGAATTTCCACTGCCCGCTTGCAAAAGCCCTGTTAGCCTGCTACCTTTGCACTCCCAAAACCTGAGGTTCGCCTCGAAAACCATTTGGCAGGTTGCCAAAAGAAACCATTGGCCGTGCCGTCGCCGGACGTGCCAAGTAGTCTTAACCGAAATTTCGTTGGTCCCGTTGGGCACCCGGCGAAATTTTCTTATCTTTGCGCTCCGAAAAAAGCGGACGTATTTAACAAATAATGAACACTGACCCCATTGCCGACTACCTGACCCGGGTACGCAACGCCATCAAGGCGAACCACCGGGTGGTAGAAATCCCGGCCAGCAACATCAAAAAGGAAATCACGAAAGTGTTGTACCATAAAGGGTACATCCAGTCGTACCGTTTTGATGATTCGTCGGTTCAGGGCACCATCAAAATTGCTCTGAAGTACAACCCGACCACGAAGGCGCCCGCCATCACCAAGTTGCAGCGCGTTTCGACGCCCGGCTTGCGTCAGTACGTGGCTGCCGACAACCTGCCCCGCGTCCTCAGCGGCCTGGGTGTCGCCATCATCTCGACCTCGAAAGGCGTGATGACGGAGAAAGAGTGCAAAACCGAGAACGTGGGCGGCGAGGTGCTGTGCTACGTGTACTAGTCCGGAACCGCTTTAGCAAATTCAATTATGTCACGTATTGGTAAACTGCCGATTTCCGTCCCCGCTGGGGTCGCCATATCGGTCGACAAAGACAACGCGGTGACGGTGAAAGGCCCCAAGGGCTCGCTCACTACGCAAGTAGACCGCGACATCACCGTAGCCATCGAAGACGGTACCCTCACCGTAACCCGCCCCACCGAGCAGAAGCGTCACAAAGCCATGCACGGCCTGTACCGCTCGCTCATCAACAACATGGTGGAAGGCGTAAGCAAAGGCTTCGAGAAGAAGTTGGAGCTGGTAGGCGTAGGTTACAAAGCCTCGCTGGTGGGCAGCACGCTGGAGTTGGCCCTCGGCTACTCGCACAACGTGTACATCGCCCTGCCGGGTGAAGTAACTGCTACGGCCGTTACCGACAAAGGCAAAAACCCGATTGTTACGCTTAATAGCATCGACAATCAATTGCTGGGCCAGGTGGCCGCCAAAATTCGTTCGCTGCGCAAAGTGGAGCCTTACAAAGGCAAAGGTGTGCGCTTCGTTGGCGAGATTATCCGTCGCAAAGCTGGTAAAACGGCTTCTAAATAAATTCGCATCATGGCATTTGATAAAGCAACTCGCCGCAAGCGGATTCAGCGCATCATCCGCACGAAAGTGTCCGGTACCACGGAGCGTCCGCGCCTGTCGGTGTTCCGCAGCAACACGGGCATTTATGCTCAGATTATCGACGACACAACCGGCCGCACCCTGGCTGCCGCAACGTCGAAAAAAGTAACCGCCGAAGGTGGCAACGGTGTGGCTCTGGCTGCTGCCGTAGGCCGGCAAATCGCCGCCGTAGCCCAGGAGAAAGGCATCACGAAAGTGGTGTTCGACCGCTCGGGTTACCTCTACCACGGTCGCGTAAAATCATTGGCTGAAGGTGCTCGCGAAGGCGGCCTCAATTTCTAAACTATCATGGCGCAAGAACGCGACAACAATCGTCCTGGCGGAGACCGTCAGCGCAGCAACGACCGCGACCGGAACAAGGACAACTCCCGCATGGGTGCTGACTCCGACTTCAAAGAAAAAGTAGTAGCCATCAACCGCGTAGCGAAGGTGGTGAAAGGCGGTCGCCGCTTTAGCTTCTCTGCCATCGTGGTAGTAGGCGACGGCAACGGCAACGTAGGCTACGGCCTCGGCAAAGCCAACGAAGTAACCGACGCCATTGCCAAAGGCATTGACGACGCCAAGAAGAACGTGGTGAAAGTGCCGATGTACAAGCACACCGTTCCTCACCTCATGGAAGGCCGTTACGGCGGTGGTTTCGTGCTCATCCAGCCCGCAGCGGCTGGTACGGGTGTAATCGCTGGCGGTGCCATGCGTGCCGTGTTCGAGAGCGCCGGTATCAAGGATGTGCTGGCGAAGTCGAAAGGCTCGTCGAATCCTCACAACGTGGTAAAAGCGACGTTTGCAGCCCTCGCCAAAATGCGCGACCCGTTGCAAATCGCTCAAGCCCGTGGTATTTCTTTGGCCCGCGTTTTTAACGGTTAATTGACATGGCACAAATTCAAGTAAAGCTCGTGCGCAGCGCCATTGACCGCCCCGAGCGTCAGAAGCGCACCGTTCAGTCCCTCGGCCTGAACAAACTCAACAGCACCGCTACCCACGAAGTAAACCCGTCCGTTATGGGCATGGTGAAAAGCGTGCAGCACCTGCTCCAAGTAACCGAACTGTAAGACTATTATCGTCATGCTCAATCTAAGCAATTTATCGCCTGCCTACGGCTCGACTAAAAACGAGAAGCGGATTGGCCGGGGCGAAGGCTCCACGCGCGGTGGCACGTCGACCCGTGGTCACAAAGGCGCCAAGTCGCGTTCGGGCTACAAGCGCAAGTCCGGTTTTGAAGGTGGCCAGATGCCCCTCCAGCGCCGTGTGCCTAAGTTCGGCTTCACGAACATCAACCGTGTAGAGTATAAAGCCATCAACCTCGATGCGCTGGCTACCCTCCTCGAAAAGAACAGCGCCACTACGATGGATGCTGCCTACTTCGTGGCTAACGGCTTGGTTTCCAAGAACGCGAAAATCAAAATCCTCGGTCGCGGTGAAATCGCCACGGCTGTAGAAGTTCATGCTCACGCATTCTCGAAGTCGGCTGTTGAAGCCATCGAGAAGGCGGGCGGCAAAGCGGTAACGCTCTAATAGCTACCTTCGGCAATGAATAAGTTTATCGAATCGATAAAAAACATTTTTGCGATTGAGGATTTGCGTACGCGAATCCTCAATACGCTTTTCTTCATTGCCATCTATCGCCTAGGCGTTTACGTGGTGTTGCCGGGCGTTGACCCCACCCAACTCAAGACGGGTGCCCAAGGTCTGTTTGGCATTCTGGATACGCTGCTCGGTGGCGCATTCAGCCACGCGTCCATCTTTGCGTTGGGCATCATGCCCTACATCTCGGCGTCGATTGTATTGCAGCTGCTCACCATCGCCGTGCCCTACTTCCAGAAACTCCAGAAGGAAGGTGAATCGGGACGTAAGAAAATTAACCAATATACCCGGGTTCTCACGATTCCGATTGTGTTGGCCCAGTCGGTTGGCTTCATCGCCACCATTAACGCGGAGGCCATCATCAACCCCGGCACGTTCTTCACCGTCTCGACCATGATTATCATCACGGCCGGCACGTTGTTCTGCATGTGGCTAGGCGAGAAAATCACGGATAAAGGCATCGGCAACGGTATCTCCATGATTATCATGATTGGTATCGTGTCGCGTCTCCCCGGTGCTATCATCGGTGAGGCTGCTGCTAAAGGCGTGAACAAGTCCCTCATCTTCCTGCTGGAAATGGTGGTGCTGTTCCTCGTGGTAATGGCAGTTATTGTGCTCACGCAAGCTGTTCGCCGCATCGCGGTGCAGTACGCCAAGCAGGTAGGAGGCACCACGCAGTTGGATGCGCAGCGTCAGTTCATCCCCCTCAAAGTGAATGCAGCTGGTGTAATGCCTATCATTTTCGCGCAGTCGCTGATGTTCGTGCCGGCCATTCTGGCTTCGGTGTGGAATAACCAGAGCGACGTGGCTATGTACATCGGTACGAAGTTCTCGGATTATACTTCGTGGCAGTACAACCTGACTTTCGGCTTGCTGATTATCATCTTCACTTACTTCTACACTGCCATCAGCGTCAATCCGAACCAGATTGCCGATGACCTGAAACGAAGCGGTGGTTTCGTGCCTGGCGTGAAACCTGGCCGGGACACCTCGGAATACATCGATGAAATCCTGACGCGCATCACCCTGCCGGGTGCCGTGGCGCTGGCCCTCATCGCCATCTTCCCCGCTATTGCCCTACTATTGGGTGTTACCCGTCCGTTCTCGGCTTTCTATGGTGGCACGTCACTCATCATCATGGTGGGGGTAGTGCTCGACACAGTAAACCAGGTACAGAGCTACTTGTTGATGCAGCACTACGACGGCATGATGAAATCGGGTAAGCTGCGCGGTCGCACGGCACAGCCCATTTCCATTGCCTCGTAACTACAGCAATGGCAAGCGGTAGTATTCAATACAAGACCGAGGAAGAAATTGACCTCATCCGCGCCAGTGCATTAGTGCTGGCCAAGGCTCACGGCGAAGTCGCGAGCATGGTGAAGGAAGGAGTGACGACGCGGCAGCTTGATAAGCGCGCGGAGGAATTCATCCGGGACCACGGTGGAGTGCCATCTTTCAAAGGCTATAATAAGTTTCCCTACAGCCTGTGCCTCTCGCCGAACTCGGTGGTGGTGCACGGGTTCGCCACCGATGAACCGCTAAAGAGTGGCGACATCCTTTCGGTGGACTGTGGGGTTTTCCTGAATGGTTTTCATTCAGATAGTGCTTACACCTATCCAATCGGGGAGGTGGCGCCGGAAGTGCTGATGCTGCTGCGGGAAACCAAAGCGTCGCTGTACAAAGGCATCGAACAAGCCGTGAGCGGCAACCGCGTGGGCGACATCAGTTTCGCCATTCAGAACCATGTGGCCCCGATGGGTTACGGGGTTGTGAGGGAGCTGGTCGGCCACGGAGTTGGCGCGAAGCTGCACGAGAAACCCGAAGTGCCAAATTATGGCAAGCGGGGTTCCGGGCCGCTCTTGCAAACGGGTCTGGTCATCGCCATTGAGCCGATGGTGAACCTAGGCAAGAAGGACGTGGTGCAAGAGGCGGATGGCTGGACTATTCGCACCAAGGACCGCAAAGCCTCGGCGCACTTCGAGCACACCATAGTAGTAAGAAAAGAAAAGGCGGAGATTCTCACCTCCTTTGAGTACATAGAAAAAGCATTGCAGCAGTAGCCCTTATGGCAAAACAAGCCTCGATTGAGCAGGACGGAACCATCCTGGAAGCCCTTTCTAACGCCATGTTCCGCGTGGAATTGGAGAACGGTCACCAACTGATTGCCCACATTTCGGGCAAGATGCGGATGCACTACATCAAGATTCTGCCCGGCGACAAGGTGAAACTGGAAATGTCTCCTTACGACTTGTCTAAGGGGCGCATCAAGTATCGTTATAAATAAACCCGTTTCTCTCCATAGGTCATGAAAGTAAAAACCTCGGTGAAAAAGCGTAGCGTGGACTGCAAACTAGTCCGCCGTAATGGCAAGCTCTACGTCATCAACAAGAAAAACCCACGCTTCAAACAGCGTCAGGGTTAATTCAATTTTTAGAACCCCGGAACCTTGGGTAATGGGTCGTTGGTTATTCACCTCCGGCCCGCCTTCCAAGCGGTTGCCGGGTTTCTGTCCGCAAACACATAACCACACACAATGGCTCGTATCGCAGGGGTTGATATCCCGGACAACAAGCGCGGCGAAATTTCGCTGACCTACATTTTCGGCATTGGCCGGAGCAACGCCAGCAAGATTCTGGTAAAGGCTGGCATCGATGTCAATAAAAAGGTGAAGGACTGGACCGACGAGGAGTCGGGTGCTGTCCGCGCCATTATTGCCGCCGAGCATAAGACCGAAGGCGTGCTGCGCTCGGAAGTAACGACGAACATCAAGCGTTTGATGGACATCGGCTGCTACCGTGGTCTGCGTCACCGCAAAGGTCTGCCAGTTCGTGGTCAGCGCACCAAGAACAACTCGCGTACCCGCAAGGGCAAGCGTAAGACGGTGGCCGGCAAGAAGAAGGCAACTAAATAAACTTAACCGGGAATCGGCGCTGGCTCTGGTGAGTAATGCACTCGCGCAGCCAGTGCCAACACCTCCCGCATTTTTTGCGATAACCAAATGGCACAAAAAAGAAAAGACAAAGCCAAGAAGCGCGTTGTCGTGGTGGAGCAGGTGGGCCAGGTACACATCCGTGCCTCGTTCAACAACATCATCATCTCGATTACGAACAATAACGGTCAAGTGATTTCGTGGGCTTCGGCCGGCAAAATGGGCTTCCGTGGTTCGAAGAAAAACACGCCCTACGCCGCACAAATGGCGATGAGCGACTGCGGTAAAGTAGCCCACGACCTGGGTATGCGCAAAGCCGAAGTATTTGTTAAAGGTCCAGGCTCGGGCCGTGAGTCGGCCATCCGCGCCCTCGGTAACGTGGGTATTGAGGTGACCACCATCCGCGACGTAACGCCGCTGCCGCACAACGGCTGCCGCCCCCCCAAGCGTCGTCGCGTTTAGTTTTTCACTTCAGAAATTAGATTACAATGGCACGTTATACCGGCCCTACCTCAAAAATTGCCCGTCGCTTCAACGAGCCGATTTTCGGCCCGAGCAAAGCGCTCAACAAGAAAGCCTATCCTCCGGGCCAGCACGGCCGTGGTCGTCGCAAGAAGCAGTCGGAGTACGCTGTCCAGCTGATGGAGAAGCAGAAGGTGAAGTACATGTACGGCATGTTGGAGAAGCAATTCGAAAACCTGTTCCACAAAGCAGCAGCACTCCCCGGCATCACCGGCGACAACCTGCTCGCCCTGCTGGAAGCCCGTCTGGACAACGCTGTGTACCGTTTGGGCATCGCCTCGACGCGTCGTGCTGCTCGCCAGCTCGTTGGTCACAAGCACATCACCGTGAACGGTGAAGTGGTGAACATCCCTTCGTACCACCTCCGTCCCGGCGACATCGTGGCCGTGCGTGAGAAGTCGAAGTCGCTGGAAGCCATCACCACGAGCCTGTCGGTTCGCAACTCGCGCCAGTTCTCCTGGCTGGAGTGGGACGGCAAAGAACTGGCTGGCAAGTTCATCAACGCCCCCGCTCGTGAGCTGATTCCGGAGAAAATCACTGAGCAGCTCATCGTCGAACTGTATTCGAAGTAATTAGCGCTACTGGTAGCGGCCCGGCAGTTTGTCGGGCCGCTCTTGTGCTTATACTTTACCAATTTTTTTCTAATTTTTTACGCCCCACATATGTCAATCTTAGCTTTTCAGATGCCGGAGAAAGTGGTGATGGAGAAATCCGACGACTTCACCGGGACGTTTGAATTTAAGCCGCTCGAGAAGGGCTACGGCGTCACCATCGGCAATGCGCTGCGTCGCATTCTGTTGTCGTCGTTGGAGGGTTTCGCCATTACGTCGGTGCGCACCAACAGCGTGCTGCACGAGTTTTCGACCATCGAAGGGGTGATTGAGGACATGTCCGAAATCATCCTGAACCTGAAGATGGTCCGTTTCAAGAAAACGAGCGATGCCATCTCGGATAAAATTACGGTGCGCGTGAAAGGCCAGGATACCTTCTCGGGCGCTGATATTGCCAAGTTCGCCAGCGGTTTCGAAGTACTGAACCCCGACCACGTAATTGCTCACCTCGACACCAACACGGAGTTGGAGTTTGAGCTGACGATTGCCCGCGGTCGTGGCTACGTGCCCGCCGACGAGAACAAGCCAGCTGACCAGGTTTTCGGTCAGATTGCCATCGACGCTATCTACACGCCTATCAAGAACGTGAAGTACAGCATCGAGAACACCCGCGTGGAGCAAAAGACCGACTATGAGAAGCTCGTTATCGAGATTCAGACCGACGGTTCGATTCACCCGGAGGACGCGTTGAAAGGTGCGGCCAATATCCTCATTCAGCACTTCATGCTGTTCTCGGACAACACGATGACCCTCGAAGGTCCGCGCGTGACCGAAGACGAGCCGATTGATGAGGAAACCATGCAGATGCGCAAGATGCTTAAGACTCCGTTGGAGGACATGGAGCTCAGCGTACGTGCCAAGAACTGCCTCAAGGCTGCCGACATCAAGACGATGGGTGAATTGGTGCAGCTCGAAATTGCCGACATGATGAAGTTCCGCAACTTCGGCAAGAAGAGCCTGACTGAGCTGGAAAACCTCGTTGAAGAGCGTGGTTTGGAGTTCGGAATGGACCTGGGCAAGTATCGCCTGGACGAAGACTAGAGTTATAATGTGGAGATGTGAGAATGTGGAAATGTGAGCCTCGCGCTCAGCCCACAACTTTCACATCTCCACATTTTTTTTATTTTCACATTTATCCACAGTGTGCCCCAGGGGCAGCGGTTCTAATGAGGCTTCAAGAGCCCGCCGTGGTCGCCGCCCGCAAGCACACACTTTTTCAAACGACCGATGCGTCACGGAAGAAAAATCAACCACCTGGGCCGGACTACCGCCCACCGCCACGCCATGTTGTCGAACATGTCGTCTTCGCTCATCCTGTACAAGCGCGTTACCACCACGGTAGCCAAGGCCAAGGCCCTGCGTAAGTACATCGAGCCCCTGCTGACCAAGTCGAAAGACGATACGACGCACTCGCGCCGTATGGTGTTCGCCGCGCTGCAGGACAAAGAGTCGATTAAGGAGCTGTTTGGCAACATCTCGGGCAAAATCGCTAACCGTCCCGGTGGCTATACCCGCATCCTGAAGCTGAGCGATACCCGTCTGGGTGACAACGCTGAGATGTGCATCATTGAATTGGTGGACTTCAACGAGACCCTGATTGAGTCGAAGCAGGCTGCTTCGGAGAAGGCCGCTGCTGGTACGACCCGTCGTTCGCGCAGCCGTGGTGGCAAGAAAGCTGCTGGCGACGCTGCTACTTCGGCTACCGAAGTAACCGGCGAAGCTGTAGCTCCTGCCGCTGTAGTTGAGGCATCGGCTCAGGCTGATACCGCTACCACAACCGTTAAAGCTGGCGAGAGCCGCGAAGAAGCTAAGGCTGACGAAGCCGGTGCTTAATTCGTAGCGCAAGCTGCTAAATAGAAAGGGACGCTCCGTGAGGGGCGTCCCTTTTTGTATTTGTTGGGCTTCAATCTCGGCTTTTCAGTGGGCTTAGCAACCCTTTCCCGAGCGTTATCGAGGTAATGTGTATTCGTACAGGTCACCCTTTTCAGTGCTGATGAGCAGCGTGTCGTTGTCTTTGAAGACCGCGCCCTCGGTTTGGCCGGCTCCTTCCAACGACACCTGGCGGGGGGTGGCTTTTAGAATATCGGCCCAGGTGTTGCCATCAAGGATGAACAATTGGCCCCGGCCCAGCAAAACCAGACGGTGACCATCGGCGCGCAGGGCAGCATCGGTTACCTGGCCGGGGATGGCGAGGGTGGTAACCAGCTTGGCGGTGTAGGTGCCGGGCTGCTCCGGTACAGTATAAACCTTGCTGGCCTGGTCTTGTGCGCGGTCTTTGGTGAAGAGCCAGACCTGACCATCCTGCCAGAGGCTGGCTTCGACGTCGAAGTTGCGCTGCTTTTTCTTGGGTGGAAATTCGTTTTGGTCCGGATACGTGAAGGAAATGGTACCTACTGATTTCGGCGCGTCGGGCCGGAATTTATAGATTTTCAGGTCGTGGCGAGTCGACTCGTTGTTCCCGCAGTCGCCAATGTAGTAGTTGCCGTTGCCGTCGCGACTGAGGCTTTCCCAATCGCGATTATCAGCAGGCACTTCAATAGTGCGGGTCAGGTTGCCTGCACCATTGATTTCGTAAAGGGTAGGGGAGTTGCCCTCATCGCCGAAGCTAAAGTAGCTTCCTGTATTGGGGGAGGGAGCGAGGCCGGAGCTTTCAGGTACTGTGCCTTTGAGCGAACCTACTTTCCGAAGGCCAGGAATGGCAGCAGCGGCGTCTTTATCCTTGCGGCGGTCGCCGCCTTTGGGCATGCCGCGAGACGATTGCCCAGCGGCACCTTTATCGGCTGGAATATCGGGCTGTGCCTGCGAGCAGGCAGTGGTGAGCAGGAAGGCCAAGGCGGCCGGCAGCAAGGGAATAAAGCGCATTAAGCAAAACAGAAAGTTGAATCTGGCTATACGCAGGCCATTGCTCAGGGTACGGGGTCGTAGCCGTGGCCGCCCCACGGGTGACAACTGGCAATGCGGCGTAGGGCCAGTCGCCCGCCGCGCCACGGCCCGTACTTGCCGATGGCCTGCGCCGCATACGCCGAGCACGTGGGCACGTAGCGGCAACTCGGCGCGGTGAGTGGCGAGATAAAGCGCTGGTAAAACCAAACGAGGGAGAGGAAGAGCGCGCGGAAGAAGCGGGAAAACATGGATGCGAAGGTAGGGCCGTTGGCTACAGGAGCGTAAACCAACCGTTTAATTCGATGGAGAGTCGTAAGTCGCTTTCTTTGCGCACCGCTAACCGCTACCTGCTACCTGCTTCTAATGCACGAAATACTACTCGATATCCGCCAGCGCCTGCTAAACAACGAGTACCACAATGAGGAGCACGTCAGGCTGGCTTTGGTGGCCCGGGTGGTGCAGGCATTGGGCTGGGATATCTGGAATCCAACGGAGGTTTATACGGAATTTAAAGCCACTAAAAAAGAAGACAATACCCGCGTTGATGTGGCATTGTTTACCCACGACTTTGAGGCAACGGCAGTGTTCATCGAGTGCAAAGCTGTCGGTGCATTTGCGGCTGATTTGGCGGCCGTCGAGAAGCAGTTACGCGACTATAATCGTGACCACACGGCCCTGTTCACGGTGATTACCGATGGTCGGCACTGGCGCTTTTATTTCTCATTTACCAGCGGTGAGTTTAAAGACAAGCTATTCTGCAAGTTCGATTTGTTGGAAGATGGCATTGAAGAAATGGCAGGTTACCTCGAAACCTTTCTGCACCGGGAAAACATCCTCAACCGTTCGGCCCGCCAAAAAGCCGAAGCCTATCTGATGCTGGGTAAAAAAGAGCGGGCCATGAAAGACGTACTGCCCGATGCGCAAAAACTAGTGTCGCTGCCGCCATTTCCAGCGCTGCCCCAGGCACTGGTAAGTCTGCTAGCGGCAAAGGGGCTCACCATTACTGCTGCCGAAGCGCAGGCGTTTCTTGTGGGAGGTAGTTTCGCACCCGCAGTGCCTGCGGCCCTCGCCATTCCTAAATCAATTATAGCCAAATCCACGTCTACGGCTGCTACTAAATCTGTGGCGGCCAAACAGCCAAAGTCGTCAGCAAACGTTTCTAGGACGGGTGAATCGGTGGAATTTGTGCTGGTGTTAAATCGGCTTAGCATACGGGCCATTGCCGATTGGGACTCGGCTACTCGCAAGCTACGGGTACGTGCCGGCTCCACCGCGATGCTGCGCGACCGGGATAGTTTAACTGGAGCCAGTGTGGCATTACGCAAGCAGTTGTTGGAAGAGAAGATTCTGATGCCGCTGTCCGACCGTCTTGAATTTCGACAGGATTACACGTTTGACAGTGCCATGCAAGCAGCCGCCGTCGTCTGCGGCTACTCTGTAAATGCGAAACAAGCCTGGCGCGACCCAGCAGATAAGCCGCTGGCTGATTACCTAAACGGCTAGCACCTGGCACTACTTCGGCAGCGCGTTCAACTCGGCTTTCCAGCGTTGCCAGTCGGGTAGCAGGCGGGTTTGCAGGTCGTAGAACGCCAGGGAATGGTCGCCGACCAGCAAGTGGCAGCATTCGTGCAGCAGTACGTAGTCGAGGCACCCGGGGCTTGCGCGTACCAATTCAGGCGATAAGCGAATGCGGGCCGAGCGCGGCGTGCAGCTACCCCAGCGGGTGCGCATCTGGCGGACTGACAATGTAGGGCGGGTGAGGTTGAATTCGGCGAAACGGGGCCACACGCGAGCCAGCGACGCGGCGAATAGTGGGCCGGCTTGCTGGGCGTACCAGGCGTGAAGCAGCGCTTCGGTTTGGGTAGCCGATAATGGCTGAGGTGCGGAAACGACCAACCCGTCATCAACCAACGCTACTGTGGGGCGAGCCGCTTCAGCTAGGCTTAATTGGTATGGCTTGCCTTGGTAATAGTGCGGGCTACCGGCCTCAAAGCGGCGGGTGGGGGCCGGGGCCGGGCGGTTGGCGAAAGTCTGCTGATGTTTGAGAATCCAGTCGGCTTTTTTGAGTACCTGCTGGGCCACCCACTCGGGCGAGGTACCGGCCGGGGCGCTGATGTGCACGCTGCCATCGGGGCGCACGGCGAAGCCGAGGGAACGCCGGGACCGGAACACGAGGGTGTAGTGCAGGGACTGGTTCTGGTAGGCGAGGGTTTCGTGGCGGGGAGCGGCAGAAAAGGGGCGAGGCATGCAGTGAGAACGGAGGGTAAACGAGTGAAACGTCCCGCAAAATTCGGCGAATTAGGCCGTTTGGAACCGGGGCGACAGGGAGTAACCAATGAGCGTAGAAATTAATTTCGGTCGAGCTTCCAGCAATGGCTTCCCACGTGCTACCTTACTGCTATGGAACACTGTTTACCTCGGTATTTTTCTATTATGGGAGTTGTTTTGAGCTTGGTAGCCTTGTTGCCAGCTGGCGTAGCACAGGCCCAGGGTAACGGCCCGGGTGTGCGCGGGGCCCGGGCCGCTGCGCTAAGCAATGCCTCGGTGGCCATTGGCGGCGACGTGTGGAGCATGGGCAACAACGTAGCTGGACTAGGCGAGGTGCAACGCCCTACGGTGGGCTTTTATGGCGAAAACCGCTACTTCAGCGCGGGCCTGAACGTGGCGGCGCTCAACCTTGCTTTACCGGTTGGCCGGCAGCCTGCCGCAACTGCAGACGCGGCGGCCGTAATGCCGGGAGCCGAGGGCGGTTCGAATGTGCCGGCCCCACGGCCTTGGGCGCGACTTGGTGTGGTGGGCTTGGAGGCACAGCGCTTCGGCGGACAACTGTACAATGAAACGCGGGTGGGCCTCGGGTACGGCTACCGGTTTGGACAAATCAGCCTGGGGGCGCGTGTTGATGTGCTGCAAGTGAGCATTGAGGGCCTGGGCAGCCGACGCGTGGCCATGGGCACGCTGGGCGGGCAAATTGAAGTGTTGCCACGTCGCCTCAGCTTTGGAGCGGCACTCTACAACATCAGCCAGACCAAGCTGGCCAGCTACCAGGACGAGCGGGTGCCGACCATCCTGAAGGCCGGGTTGGCTTACCGGCCGGGTACGCAGGTGCTGCTGCTGGTGGAAGCTGAAAAGGACGTGGAGCGTGACGCCAATTTTAAGGTGGGCCTGGAATACCGGCCGGTACCAGTGCTGGCGGCACGGCTGGGGCTGGCCTCGCTCACGGAGCAGGCCAGCGCGGGCATTGGCGTGCTGGCGGGGGCGTTTCAGATTGACTATGCAGCGACTTTTCAGCAGGCGTTGGGCTTTAGCCAGCACCTGAGTGTGAGCAAGGCCTGGGGTAAAGGGCAATGAGCAGTTAGCAAGGAGTAATGACTAATGCATAGCTAACGGAGGACGATGAAGAAATTTTACCCTTTTGCGGGGAGCTTATTGACCGGGGATGTAAGGAAATGGTTACGTAACCGAAGCTTTGGCCACCCTAGTCTGCTTGTTTTAGCTTGTTTACTGTTTACTGCGCAGGCAGTGCACAGCCAGGAATACGTGCGCCGCGCGCCCGATTTGGACCGCCTGACGCAGGAGCTTTTTGCCGAAATTCAGTCCGATGATGTCCCCTACGAGGACCTTTACGAAACGCTGCTGCAGTATTACCAAACGCCTATTAACCTCAATACTGCCACCCGGGAGGAACTGCGCTCGCTGCTGCTGCTAAACGAAAACCAGATAACCACCCTGCTGAACCACCGCCAGGCGAATGGCGACCTGATAAGCGTGTATGAGCTGCAAAGCATCGAGGGCTACGACTTGCGCACTATTGCCCGCATTCTGCCCTTTGTGAGTGTGCAGAGCAGCGGTGCCGGGAGCCGGGGCAACCTGTGGCAGCGCATCGCCCACGAAGACAACAACGCGATGTACCTGCGCTACGAGCGGGTGCTGCAGCAGCGGCAGGGCTACACGCCACCTACCATCTACCAAGGGCAGCCTACTACGCGCTACCTCGGCTCGGCCGACAAGGTGCTGCTGCGCTACCGGGTGAGCCACACCAAGGATTTCAGCGTGGGCTTTTCGATGGAGAAGGATGCTGGCGAGCAGCTTATCTGGAACCCGCAGAATGGGCAGTTCGGGGCCGACTATGTATCGGCGCACTTGCTGCTGCAGGAACGCGGGAAGCTGAAGGCGCTGGCGCTGGGCGACTACCAGCTGCAGTTCGGGCAGGGGCTGCTGCTGTCGTCGGGGCTGGGCGTGGGCAAAGGGGCTGAAACGATTACCACCCTGCGGCGTTCGTCGGTGGGCGTGCGGGCGTATTCGTCGCTGCTCGAAAACACGTTTTTCCGGGGTGGGGCAGCCACGTACCAGGTGGCGCCTACGGTGCAGGCCACCGCGTTTGCCTCGCACAAGAACGTGGACGCCAACCTGCAGCAGAGCCGAGATTCGCTGGCGCAGTTCGATGAGTTTACTTCGGGGCTGCTGTACACGGGCTTCCACCGCACGGCCTCGGAACTGGCCAACCGGCATCGCCTGGCCGAAACGGTGGGCGGCGGCAACGCCACCTACACCAGTCGCAATGGCAACCTGGCCATTGGAGCCACGGGCGTGTTCACGCACTACGGCACAGCCATTCTCAAGCGGCCCGAGCCCTACAATTATTTCGAATTTAGCGGCCGCGAGAACCTGGCCCTGAGCCTGAACTACAGCTACGTGTACCGCAACTTTCTGCTGTTTGGCGAAACGGCGCGCACTACCGGCGGCGGACTGGGCACCGTGAACGGGCTGTTGGCCAGCCTC
Source organism: Hymenobacter glaciei (assembly GCF_039539585.1). NCBI lineage: Bacteria > Pseudomonadati > Bacteroidota > Cytophagia > Cytophagales > Hymenobacteraceae > Hymenobacter > Hymenobacter glaciei. Next base: position 204,331 of record NZ_BAABDK010000010.1, read on the forward strand.
GGTTCGAGCGTGGATGCGGCCCTGTTGGTGCGCCACTACGACCCCACCTTCCACACCCTCTACGGCAACGCATTCAGCGAAAACACCCGCAACATCAACGAAACCGGCGTGTACATTGGCATGAAGGTGCGCCCCGTAGCCAAGTGGGAAATTTCAGCCTACTACGACCAGTTCCGGTTTCCGTGGCTGCGCTACCGGGCCAGCGCGCCCACCGACGGGCACGATGCTTTGCTGCGCGTGGCGTACACGCCCACCAAAACCAGCCTGCTCTACGTGCAGCTGCGCCAGCGCCTGAAGCCCCGCGACCTGAGCACGGCTGACCTCACAAACCTGAGCCCCGGCCGGGCCGTGCCGCTGCCCGGCGAGCAGCTGCGCCAAAGCATTCTGGTGTACTACAACACGGCGCCCAGCACTGCCCTGGAACTGCGCACCCGGCTCCAGGCTATGCGCCTGCGCGACGATACCGGCCTAGCCTGGCGTAGCGGCTTCGCGCTGGCGCAGGATGTAGGCTACCAGTTCAACCGCTCGCTCAAACTCACGGCGCGCTACGCCATTTTCGACGCCGACGACTACGATACCCGCCAGTACGTGTATGAGCAGGACGTGCTGTTGGCGGTATCAGTGCCGGCCCTCTATGGGCAGGGCACACGGATGTACGGCATTGCGGAAATCCGGCTCAACCGCAACATTACCCTCTGGCTGCGCTATGCCGAGACCCGCTACCGCCACCAGGACATTGTGGGCTCGGGGCTGGAATCTATTCAGGGCTCGTTGCGCAGCGAGGTGAAGGCACAACTGCGGGTGAAGTTCTAAGCAGTGATGGTAACGGCTGCGGGGGCTGCACCGACACTATTTGCCGGCTTTTTCGCGGGCATCAGCCTCTTCCCGAATCTTGCGGAAACGAGCCCGAATCATCTGGCGGCGTTCTTCCTGCGCCGGAGTCAGAATGCTTTTGAGTTGGGTTTCGTATTGCGTCTCAATGGCGGCGCCTTCCGCCTGCAGGGTGCTGTGGTCGCGTAGGCCGTTGTGCTTCACCAAAAGGTCGCGCCGGGCCTGCGACCACGAGCGCGCGGCTGCACGCACGCGGGTTGTTTGCGCAGGGCTGAGCGTGAGCTGGCCGGTGAGCTGGTCGGCCGTGCGAGCGGCTTCCAGCTCCGGGTTCATCTCGGCGGCTGATACGCGCACGCGCTGCACGCCCATGGTGGCTGGTACGGGCTGGGTTGTTTGGGCGCTGGCGGCAAGAGTATTGCCCAGCAGCGCCAAGCTCAGTAGAAAGGTTTTATTCATTGCTGGGAAAGGAAACCTGATGAATGTGGGGGCGAGAAGACAGCCAATGCGACATAACCGCTGCTTTTGCACCGGTCGAATCTTCAGCTTCCAGCCTTCACCAATACCACTTGGGCCTTATCGGCGGAGTTGATTTTGCGACGGAAATCGAGGTAGCCGGGGTAGGCCGTTTTGGGTAGCTTGGCCCGCTTGAGCTCGAGCCGGCGGATGTACTGGATGGTGCCGTCGGGCAGGGTAGCGTATTGGGTGGCGTAAGTGCCGTAGGCAGTGCTCAGCTGCACCGGGGCGGGTAGGGTTTCGGGGTGAAAGCCAGCGGGCAGATGCAGGCGTACGGTATCGGCGTGCAGGGTGGCGCTGGGCAGCCACACCTCGGCCTGGCGCTCGCCCACCTGGGCGGGCAGGGCGGGCAGGCGGCTCAGCAGGTTGGGGTTGATGAAGACCCGCTTGCCACTGGGGGGCGCAAAGCCGGGCAGCGTGAGGGCCAAGTTCTCGACCACCCCGGGCAGTGGGCCGGCCGGGGTAGCGACCAGGCTGAACCGGGTGAGCGTGAAAGTGGGCAGCTTGAGGCGGTCAACGACGTACTTCTTCTGGTCGGGCGGGCCCAGCTCGTGCAGCAGCGCGGCGTAGAGGTCCTGCTCCTGGCCGGTGCGCAGGGTGCGGGCAGTAGCCGTGGCACTGCCCGAAGCGTCCAGAAACAGGTCGAGGCGGCGCACGCGGCGGTTCTCGGCTGCTCCGTAGCGCGGGGTTGCTATCAGCTTGCCGCCCTCGGGCGTGAGCAGCAGCGCGTGGCGGTTGCCCGTGAAGCTGCCCATGTAGCCAAAGGCATCGGTCTGGCTGGTGCACTCCAGCCACAGCGTATCGGGCCGCCCGGCCGTAACGAGGGGCGCGCACAGCACCACGTGGTTGAACTGCGAGCTGGGAAAGTCGGCGCGCAGGTCGGCCTCGCCGGAGCCGGCTCCCACCAGGGCCTGGTAGGCCGGCACTCCGGCGGCGGCCAGCAGGGCCCGGGTGTAGTTGCTCAGGGCTTTGCAGTCGCCGTAGCCACTGCTGGCCACGGTGCTGGCCGGAAACGTTTGCCAGCCGCCCAAACCCAGCTGCACCGAAATGTAGCGGGTGCTGCCCTGCAGCAGCTCGTACACGCGGCGGGCGCGGGCCCGGGCGTCGGGCAGGTCCTTCACCAAGGCCTGCACTTTAGCCACGGTAGCGGGTGGCAGCTGGTCGCGGCCGGCATTCAGGTCGTAGGTCCACTGGCCCAGGCCCTGCCAGGTGGCGGCGGTGCCCGCGTGGCCCTGTACCTGGAAGCTGCCCGGAGCCAGTACCACGGCCGGGGTGCGGTCGGTGAGGGGCGGGGCCGCTTCTTCGTCGTCTACTGCCGCCAGGTTGGTCAGTTTCCACTCGTACACTTCCTGGTTGCCGGCCGTGATGTGGGCCACAGCGGCGCCGGCCGGCAGCTGCCGTTCCTGGTAGCGCAGAGGTAGGGAGGCGGGCGTGATTACGCGCAGGCTGGCGGCCTGCACCGCCACTCCTTCTTCCTCCTGGGGCTGGAAATCGGGGTAGAATAACGTGTTGTCCGACACAATTTCGTACTCGAACTCCACGGTGTAAGGCCCCTGGGGCTGGCGCAGGTCGGCGTAGCGCACGCGCACATCGGTCATGAAACTGGACCCGTCGCTGCCGACGCCTTCATCCTTGATTTCGGAAGCCCGCAGCTGGTGCAGTAGCCGACCCTCGGCATCGTACACGGCACCGCGCAGGTAGCTCAGCGAGCGCAGGGCATCGTAGCTCACCCCAATGCGGGCCAGGTCGTCGCCGGTGTTGTCGAGTACGGTTACGACGCGGTGCACCGTATGCACCAGCCGGCTGGCCGACTTCACTGTCACCACTTCATCATCGGCCCGCACCACGGCGTGGGCCCCTTCGCGCAAGGCCACCGGAATATCGGCCACCGCATATTTGGGGGCGGGTGCAGCCGCCAGCAGGAGGGCGCTCAGGGGCAGGGCGACCACAATGGGTAGAAAAGCTTTCATAAACAGGGCAGACCCTCAGGGCTAGGCTTTCTTTTTAATAACCAGCTTTTCGCCCTGCTTTTCCAGCATCAGGCGATAAAACTCGCGCAGGCTGGCGTATTCGGCCGCCGCGTACACCGATTTGCGCAGGTTCAGGCGGCTGGTTATCTGCACGGTGCCGGGCGCGCCGGCGGCCACGCTGTACAGGAAGCGGCCGCCGCCGTCGGGCAGGTCTACCACGGCCGGCTTGGGCATTTCGGCCAGCTCGTAGCCTTCGGGGAGCTTCAGCGTCACCATGGTCGTTTCGTCCTGCGGGGCGGCAAAATCTACCGGGAAGAGGCGGTCATCGTGCCGGAAGGGGTTCTGGTCGGTGCTGAATTCCCGCAACGGGCTCAGGTAAAAAGTGCCGATGGCCGCCTGGTCCTCGGCGGGCTGCGTAAACTCGTAGTCGAGGGCCAGCGGTTTGGCCACCTCTTCGCGGGACGTTACGGTGAGCTTGGGCACCGTCCAGCCACTGTGGGGGGCAACTTTCTGGGCCAGGTATTTTTTCTCGCCCAGGTTGCTGAGTTCGCGGCGGGTGTCGACGCCGGCATAGCCGCCGTGCTCCTCGTGTACCTTGCCGCTGAGGCCGCCCTGGGCGTCAAGCGTCAGGTTTATTTGCTGGTAGTGCACGAAGCGCTGCGTGGGGGTGAGGTCGACCCAACGGCTGGCTCCGGCGTCGCGCATTACCAGGCGGCCCTGCTGGTTGAGGCAGCGCTCGGGCAATATGCCGCAGGGCAGCAGCGGGTCGGTGGCATCCAGCAGCAGGTCTTTGTCGGCGCCCAGCGGTACCAGCGCCACCACGTAGTTGAACCGGTCGAGCAGGGGAATAGAGGGGTTGAGGTGCCCATGGGCCCGCGTGCTGAGCAATACAGGATGCGCCGGTAGGCTGGCACCGCGCAAGGCCGCAATCAGGAGCAAGTTCACGTCGGCAGCGGTGCCGAGGTGCGCATCGAATGCCTTGCGCAGCGAGGCAGTGGTCGAGTAGCGGTTGGTGCCGTCGTAGCGCACGGCACTCATCACGAGTGCCCGCACGGCGGCGGCCCGCTCCCCCGCGTCCGGGTACCGCGCTATCAGGGGCTGCAGCTGGTCTTTCAGAAAGCCGGCCCGGTCGAGCTGCAGGCCAAAGTTGTCGTCGTTGAGCAGCTCCATCTCCACTTTGGCCCAGGTGCCGGCCACGGCCTGGTAGGCCTGCCCGGGAAACCGGACCCCGGCCAACTGGAAGTTGATGCGGTCGAGGTAGTCGGCCGCCGTAGTCATAAACGGTTCGTCGCGGAAGGCCGGCACGTCTTTCATCACCCAGCGCGAGTTGGTCTGGCGGGCCGTTACCGTCTCGGTGGAGGCTGCTTCCCGGGTCGTGCCGAAGCCCGACCCCGAAAAACCACCGGATGAGTGAATGGCAAATTGTACGACGTTATCCTCCTCGGTTTGCACGGTCATGGCATGGTAGCCCTGCATGACCTTGCGGTAGGTGAAGTATTCCGGAATACTGGCCCGGAACTCACTCCAGCGCACGGGGTATTCGCTTTGAAAGGTCCAGTCCTGAAAGTTGGTGAAGAAGTCCGAATTCACGGTGTAGGTGTATTCAATCACCGACCCTTCGCGCACATCGGGCAGCGTGAACTTGCGCATCCGCACGTGAGGCGTCACTTCTTCGGTAAACGCACTGGTGCCGAGGTCGAGCTTGGTTTTCACTCCTTTGCCATCAACCAGGTTGGTGGTGATGCCGCGCAGGCCCGAAACCTTTTCCGTGCTTTCGCCCTGGTGGTAGAGCGGCACTTTTACAGTGGCGGCTTCGTAGCCAGCTTTTTTCAGAATTTTGATGCGCGTCGTGCGTTCCGTTACCAGCTGAAAATTGTTGTTGACGTACTCGAACCGGGTGGTGCCGTAGTCGCAGAGCACCACGGCCGCGGCCGCGCTATCGCCGGCAAAGGGAGCCGCAGTGAGGTCCTTCGGGTCGACCTGCCCAAACTTTAAGGGCGCGCTTTGGGCGAGGGCGTTGGCCGTAGTCAGCAGTACGGTACCCAGTGCCAGGAGTAGGGGGTGTTTCATCAAGGAAAAAAATAGGAGGATAAATTAAGAAGAGGGGTTGGCAGAAAAACAGGCAGCAACAAGCCCACCGGGAGGACACGGTGGTTAACGTGAAGCCGCTATGCGTTCAGAACTAATGGGAGGAAGCCCAGCCCTGCCAACCTGGGGTGTTTCTGCGCGCTGCCCACCAGGGCCTGCGACGCAGTGTAGCTCAAAAAACACAACACCATAAAAAGAAAGGAGTAGACAATCTTTGGAACACTAAACATAAGCAAATATTGTGAAATTTCATGTTCGCTTCATTCCGGTTGCTGAGACGGAATGCCCAGCTGCGCGGGCGAAGGGCTCGGCATTACCGACAGCAAGTTTGGCATGGGCACGCGGTATTATTTCCCGCCCGGGCGCAAGTATCGGCAACCTGCCGGCACGCGACTTCGCCCGGCAGTTCTGGCCCGGGGGCGCGGAGGTTTCCTCCCGCATCACTTTAGGGCTCGATTAGCGAGAGGCCTTTGGCTCACTAGAGCGGTTTCGTGGCCAGTGTACAGTCGGAATGACCCCGCCCCTACATCTGAAACGGCTCTAAAAGGGCGTTTTTCCCGCTTCCTCTCCGCTACACCACTTCCTCAGGCAGCGGCTCCGGGTTGGCATCGGCGGCGGGTTGGTGGCCGGCAGGGGCGTCGGCCGTTATGCGCAGTAGGTAGGCCAGGGCGGCCAGCACGCACAGCAGGCTCAGGGCGTGCACGTAGGGCAAGCGGGTGGGGAGGTTGCTGAAAATCCAGCCGGCGGCCAGAGCGCCGAGCCCGATGCCCACTTCGAGGGCAATGTACATGGTGGCCACGGCCCGGCCCCGGCGCAGCGGGTCGCTCAGGTCCACGGTCCAGGCGTAGAGGGTGGGCGAGTTCAGGCCCGTGCCCAGCCCGAACACCACCGCCCCGAGCAGAAACACCGGTATCGAGGGCGTCCAGACCAGCAGCAGCAGCCCCAGCACCAGAATGGCGGCCGACCAGCGCAGTACCCGCACCCGCCCGTACACATCGGAGGCCCGGCCCGCTACCAGCCGCACCACCAGCGCCGATACCGTGTAGCAGCTGTAGAACAAGCCTTTGCTGGGCATGCCCAGCAGCTGGCTCTGGTCGGGAATGACGGTGAGCACCGCCCCGAACGGAAACAAGCACAGCAGCGTGACAAAGGCTGGCGCAAACACGCGCGGCTCCAGCACCTCCTGGCGCCAGTCCAGCTTCAGCAGCCCGAAGCTGAAAGGCCGCCGCTGCGCCAGGGGCAGGGTTTCGGTGAGGGAGCCTTGCACCAGCACCGACAGCAGGGCCATGCCCGCCGAGCAGTAGAACATGGTGTTGAGCGAGAAATGCTCGGCCACCTGCGTGCCCAGCCACGGCCCGATGGCCATGCCCAGGCTGCCCGTCATGCCGAGCAGGCCCATGGCTTCACCCCGCTTTTCGGCCGGCACAATGTCGGCCACGAAGGCAGCCGTGCCCGTGGGCTTGAAGCCCGTGCTGAAGCCGTGCAGCAGCCGCAGCCCCAGGAAGCTGCCCACCGTGAGGGCCCACGGGTACACCAGCCCGCACACCACGCACACCAGCGAGCCTAGCACCATCACCGGAATGCGCCCCACGGTATCGGCCAGCTTGCCCGAAAATGGCCGTGAAATAGCCGCCGTGAGCGTAAACAGCGCAATGATGAAGCCTTTGTACTCGCCCCCGCCCAGCCGGGTGAGGTGGCTGGGCAGCTCGGGCAGCAGCAGGTTGAACGAGGCAAAAAACAGGAACGACGACAGGCACATCAGCCAGAAGCCGAGGGAGTAGGGGCGGGACGCGGGAGGGGAAGTTGCGGGCATGAAGCCGCTAAGGTCGGCAGGAGAACGGATGTGGCCTCAGGCGCGCCGTTGCGAAAGGGCCGACAGCCGCGCGACTTTGCGGTAATGCCGGAGCCTTTCGGAAAGCTCGGCCACCCGGCTGGCGAGCTCCGCTTGCCGTTCGAAGGCGCTATCGGCGGTTGCAGCGGCCTCGAGGTGCGCAAAGCGGGTGTGCTGCAGCCAGCTGAATGCCTCGTCCACGTCGTCGAAGATGGCAACCACCGGGGAGCGCAGCTGGCGCACGGCCTGGCTGGTTAAGTACTTGACCTTGGGAATGGGGGCGCACACCCACCCCAGGTATTCGATGCCCGCGAGCCCGAGGTGGGGTAAAAAGTGCTCGGCCAGCCAGTCGGGCGCACTGACATCCATGCTTGTTACGTCGGCGTTGTTGTTGAGAATACGCGGATAGGAGCGCTCCAAAAAGCAGCGGGCAATGGCGAGGCAGCCCGCCTGTACCAAGGGCAGGCTCAGGTCGCCGTGCCAATTCACAAATAGCCAATCATTGGAGCAATCATAGTAAACCGAAACGGGGGGCGTATCGCTCAGTAATTGTAATTGCATGGTAGATAATTGGATAATTATAATGCGTAATAGCCATAACAGTGTTCAAAGGCCCAATGGTATGGACAATTTACAGAATATTCCTGATACTTGCGCAATGGTTTTTGCATGAGGCCATGGCCTGTTGCGGGCAACGCCGCCGCAGTGGTCGGTTCGGCGTGAGCATGGGAGCGAGGAATTCGGCCAGCGTCGCGTTGTGCCGCAGCGAGCGGCAGCAGCATTCCCCCGCAGAAGCTGGGCCGCCAGGTTCTGCGTCAGCTGGCGCGCTTGGGTATCCGAAATGCGGTAGCGGTGCCGTAATGCGGGCTGAATGGCCTCCCGGAGTGCGGGAAGCTGCGTTTCCAGTAGCGGGCCTTGGTTGAGGCACCACTTCGGCGGTGCCTTGCGCCAGCAATAGGCGCACCCGGTAATCCCGGCCGCGCAAGGGGTCTAGGGGCGGCGGGCGGGCACAAATAAATAAGCGAACGAAAGCTCGAAGGCCTGGCTGGAGTAGCTGGGCGGCTCGGTGGTGTACGTGCCACTCGGGCTGCCGTAGTCGATTGTGGTACCCACGCCCAGGTTGTTCAGCCCCCGGCTGTAGCTGGCCCGCACCAGGCTGTTGCCGTAGCGATACCCCAGGCCCGCCTGTAAGCCGACATCTACCGCCCGCGAGAAGTAGGAGCTTAGCTGCGGCGTGTTCCCGGTGGGGTCGTACGCGGCCGGGTCGTTGGAAGACGTGCGGTACTTCGCACCGGTGGCCACGGGCATGCTGCCCTCGATGGTGTACTGCGGCCGCCGATAGCCCACGTAGGTGTTGCGGAAGCTGTAATTGCCGCCTACCAACCGGCCGAGGTAGGGCCCTCCAAATACCTGCCACCCCTGTCCGGAAGCCTGCAATGAATAGGCGGCCAGAATGGGAAGGCTGAGGTAGTTGAGGCGCAGGCGCACGTCGGTGGTCGCGTGAAAGGTATAGCTCACGTAGTCATCGTCGATGCGGAAACCCCGCTGCGTAAACAGCAGGGCCGGTTGCAGCTGGAAACGGCCGTAGCTAATGGCCACCAGCACACCGCCCTCGAAACCGGCCAGGTAGCGCGTCTGGTACGGCCGCCCATTGCCCGCGTAGCTGCCATGGTCGGAGTAGGACGAGAAGCTGCTGACCGCGCCCACCTGCGGGCCCAGGCTCACCTGCACCTGGGCTTGGGCCGTGAACGCCAGCGTTAGGCCAGCAGAAGCAAGCAGCAGTGAGGACCGTACGTGGCGCATAGATTGGGTAAAAATCGAGCGAAAAATGAAAGCAACAGGACCGGCGCTGCCGGAAGGCGAGCTGTTGCCGGCGTACCGGCCGCAGTGCTGCCCGGGCCCCGGAGGATGGGGTCGGCCCGACTTTTTCGGCTGAGCCGCGATGGCGCGCCAAGATATAAAAAAAGCCCCGCACGGCAGGACCGGCGGGGCTTGGAACAAGCTGCAACACGGTGCCTACGCCGGCAGCGCGGCCCGGCGGGTGGCAATGCCCTCCTTGACCGCGGTGAGCGTGGCCACCTGGGCCGTCACCTGCTCGGCATCCACATCGGCCAGGAAACGGTCGAGGCCCGAGGCGAGGCGGTTGCGCTTGGTGAGGGCCGTGCGGCGCACCAGCAGGGCGGCACGCTCGTCGGTGGCCGCTTGCAGGGTTTCGGCATCGAGGCCGGGCGTAGCGAGCAGGATGTCCTGCGTGCCGATTTGGGCGTTTACCTTGGCCAACTGGGCGGTGGTGCTGGTGGCAGTGCGCTCCGAGCGGGTGTCGGTGAGCTCGCCTTGGGCCACGCGGGTGGTGTAGGTTTTGAGTTCGAACTCGATTTCGGCGGTGGCGGCGTCGCACATCGCGCGGTCGGTCAGGGAGGAGTAGTCCATGATGGAAAAGGGGGTGAAAAGGATGAATGAATGTTCCGCCCCCAAACGGCCGTCCCTATAGTATTAGTATACCAAATTATTCAATCGTTTTCCAGCGCTACGGCCGCGGCCAGCGCCGCCAGCTCGGCCGTGAGCCCGGCCAGCCGCGCCCGCAGCAGATGCCCGCGCGTGGCGGCTTCGGGTGGCAGCGGACGGGCCTGCCGCGTCAGCCAGTCAGCCAGCCAGGCGGGGCGCTCGGGGTTGTCGGGCGCGGGAATGCTCTCTGAGGCGGCCTGCAGCAACTTAGGCAGGGCCTGCGCCCAACGCGCCGCCACCCGCGCCCGCCCTTCAATGGCGGCCAGCTCGCGCCCTAGCTTTGCCGCCTGCTGCTCGCACACCCGCCGCCGGAAATCTAGCTCCGCCGCGTCGGGCACGGGCAGGCCGGGCGGCGGAGTAGCAGGGGAGGGCGCGGCTGCTTCGGCCGGGGGCAGGTGCGGCAGCAGGGGCCGCAGAGCCATCAGCACGTCGGTGGTAAGGGCGCGTCGGCCGGATTCTATCGAGCGGACCAGTGACGGGCTGGCACCCAAATAAAGCGCCAACGCTTCCTGGTCCAGCCCAAACCAAGCCCTAACGCGGACCAATAAGTTAGTGGAGATATGGGAGCGGCGTGCCATACGGAGCTGTACAAGAATTTTCTATTTTCTGATAATTCTTGTACACAAACGCAGACCTGCTTGTACAAGTATTTTTTGATTTTAGAAAATTCTTGTACAAGGTTGGTGCAGCCAAAGCTTCCGGGGGCGGTGATATGCAGAAGCCCCAGCCACTGGTGGGGCTGGCGCTTCTGGGAGGTGGGACTACCTAAGTAGTCGAGCAAAAGTAATTCGGCATCGGCCCGGTCCGACCGCCCCAGGCGGTCCGACCGGTTGAAGCACCTCCGGTTTTGAGCTGACGACAACCGGTCGGACCGCCTGGGGCGGTCGGACCGGGCCGGACGATGACCTGATTACTTCTGCTCGATTACTTAATTGCTTTGCAAGCCCGCCGTGAGCGTGCGCGAGCGGGTGTCGGCCCCGCGCCACCTGCCCGCCTACCTGAAACTCCTCGCGCTGGCCACCCCCTACGTCGGCCGCCTCATCCTTTATTAACTGCTGCTCCTAGTGTAGCTGGCCACCGCGGAGCTGGTGCTTCGGCCGCCGCCTGCTTTCACCAGTACCACTACGCCGGGGCGCTCTGGTAGATATTGCCGCTGATGCGCCCGTCACGCGCTTACTCCTTGTCGGTTTTCACCCGGCCGCGCTCCTCTTCCAGGCTGGTGGCGCGCTTGCGGGCGGCCTTGAGCTGCTGGTTACCGAGCTTGTAGCTGAAGCTGAGCCGCGCTTGTTGCGACTCGGAGTAGCTCAAAAAGCGCACGTCGTTCCCTTGGAACGTGACGCTGCCCCGCTGTTTGTTGGAGAAAAACACGTCGTTGACGGTCAGGCGCAGGGTGGCGCGCTCGTTGAACAGGCTTTTCTGCGCGCCCAGGTTCAGGCTGCCGAAGCCCTGGTAGCGGAGAATCCCTTGGAGGCCGGCCGTTTGGTAGAACCCCGACGCTTCAACCTTGACCTGGTGCGGCAGCTGCACGTTGGCCTGCCAGTAGAAGGTGGCTGCCGTGCGGGCCACGCGCGTAGTGTTATCCCCGTCGAGGTAGGCGAATTCGTTGCGGGCCACGTTCACGCCCGCGTACCCGGTGAGCTGCTTCGCGAAGGTGAGCGGCGCGTTGAGGGAGACGCTGTAGCTGTTCTGGTAATCCAGGTTTTCCGAGATGGAGTAAATCAGCGGCCCGTCGGTCCGCGTCACCAGGCTGATGACGTCGGTGGTGCGGCTGTGGTTGAGGATGAGGAAGGGCTGCTTGTTGTAGGTCAATGCCAGCTTGTAGTTGTTGCTGAACTGGGGCGTCAGGTTCACGTTGCCGCGCTGCTGGGTGTAGGGGTCGAGGTAGATGACGTTCGGGTTCAGGTCCTGGTAGCCCGGCCGGTCGATGCGGCGGCTGTAGGCCGCGTTCAATCCCACCGACTTGTATACCACCCGGTCCAGGCTGAGGCTGGGGAAAAGCTGGCCGTAGGAGCGGGTGAAGCGCGCGTCGGCGCTGTTGTTTTTGGTGCTGTGGCCGCGGTTGTCGGTCCATTCGCCCCGCAGGCCGGCTTGCCAGCTGATGCCCATGCTCTTGCCCTCGGCCTGCGCGTAGCCGGCCTTGATGTTCTCAACAAAATCGAAGCTTTCAATCCGGTTCTTGGCGCCGCCCACAAAGTCGAGGTTGCTTTGGATGTCAGCCTGGCTGGCTTTGGCCCCAAAGCTCAACTTGAGAGTGGGGCGCACCGGCCAGCGGTAGTCCAGCCGGCCCGAGCGCAGCCCGATGCCCACCTGCTGGTCGTTGCGCAGGGTTTCGTTAGGCCCGGTATTGAAATCGTTCTGCACCTGCCCAAGGCTGCCGAGGCCGTAGTAGGAGTAGTCGGCGTCGGCCGTCAGCTCGCGCCCCAGCGAGTCGAGCTGCAGGCGGTAATTGAGGTTGGCGGCGTAGGTATCGGTGCGGCGGCGGGTGCGGTTCAGGGTCGAAACTTCGACATTATTGGGCGCCGTCACGCCATTTTCGGCCTCGGTCAGGATGCGGTTGGCGTAGCCCGTGACAAGCACCCCCAGGGTTTGCCGCGAGGTGAGGTTGTAGTCGGCGCCCAGGCGCAAGCTGCCGGGCGTGGACGTGCGCGGCTGGTAGCTGCGCTGCAGGTAGCCGGCGCCGGGCGTTTCGGCGTCGCGCTCGGTGTTGAGCTGCTCGTAGGTTTTGCGGCGGGCCAGGCCCGCGCTGCCAAACACGTTGAGCTTGCCAGCGCGGTGGTTGAGGTCCAGGTTGGCGCTGGCCTTGGCAAAGCGCCCGTAGCCCACGTTGGCCGCTGCGGTGCCGTTGGTGCCCAGGTCCACGTTTTTCTTGAGGATGATGTTGATGACGCCCACGTTGCCGGCCGCGTCGTAGCTAGCGTCGGGCTGGCTCATCACTTCTATGCGCGCAATGTTGGTGCTCGGAAAGTCCTTGAGCACGCTCACCACGTCGGTGTAGCGGGTGGTGCGCCCGTCGATGAGGATGACCACGCCCTCGCGCCCGGCAATGCTGATGCGGTCGTTCATCACGAGCAGGCCCGGCACCTGCTGCAACACCTCGATGGCCGTGGCGCCGGCCGTCACGCTGCCTTCCACGTTCACTATCATTTTGCCGTTCTGCATTTCCAGCAGGGGCTTGCGGCCCACCACCTGCACGTCCTTCAGCTGCTGGGCGGCCGGGGCGAGCTTTAGCGTCGGCAGTGCTACGCCGGCGCTGCCCACCTCAAACGGCGCCGAGCGTTGCGGCTGGTAGCCCAGCATGTTGGCCGTGACGCGGTAGCGCCCGGCCGCCACCTTCTGGAAGCGGTAGCTCCCGTCGGTACCCGTTTGAGCCGCGGTGACTTTGGTGGTGTCCTGCACCGGCCGCAGCAGCACCGTGGCAAAGGGCAGCGGCTGCTGCTTTTCATCGAGCAGGCGCCCCGATACGGAGCCCGGGGTTTGAGCCAGACCGACCAGGGTGGGCGCGACGGCGATACAAAGCGTAAAAAATACTTTCATGCAGAGGGAGGAAGAGTAGTGTTGTTGCAGAGAAAAATCCTTCGAGCAACCTTCTGGACAGCGGCAGGAAAGCCCACCGGGAAGTTCGAACCCGAAAATTACGCCCTAAACGGCAGTGAAGGAAGACTCAGGAAAAAGCCTGGGCAATTCATGGCCAGGCCATGAGGGGCTGCTCCCGCGTGCAGTATTGCGCAACTTGATGCAGGAGGCTGGGAAAGGTTGCCCGCGGTGAATAAAAGTTGCCAATAATTATTTTGAGCTTTTCCGTTACACCGAAGCTTTTTAAAAATTCGCCAAATCAATCAAACGGTCATGCTGAGCTTGTCGAAGCATCTCTACCGCTTGGTATGAGCCGTCCAACGAAGCGGTAGAGATGCTTCGACAAGCTCAGCATGACCGTTTGATTGACTTTCTAAAAAGATTTACCAGTGCCAGTGCCAGCGTGGGACCCCAGCTGTGCACCTGCTCGGCGCTCCACCAGATGCGGGCCCGCAACTGGGGCAGCACGTCTCGTGAGTTCGCGCAAGCAACTACCCCCGTAAGCGCCAGTAGGGCATTGCCTCTGCCAAAACGGCTGAGCTGCCATCCCGGCCCCAACCTTGCCACCGCCCGGGCCATGTTTGAATTCCTGAAATCCATTTCCGCCAAGAATCCCAACGCCTCGCGCGGCCCCGAAAAGCCCGCCGTGAGCGTGCGCGAGCGGGTATCGGCCCTGCGCCATTTGCCGGCGTTCCTGAAGCTCATCTGGCACACCAGCCCGGGGTTGGCGCTGGGCAACATGGCCCTGCGCCTTATTCGGGCGTTTCTGCCGCTGCTCATGCTCTATGTGGGCCGGCTGATTATTGACGAAGTGGTGGCCCTGACCCGGCTGCCCGCCCCCGAACGGGCGCTTACGCCGGTGCTCACGCTCGTGGCGCTGGAGTTCGGCCTGGTGCTGCTCACCGATGCTTTGGGGCGCGGCGTGGCCCTGCTCGATTCGCTGCTCGGCGACCTGTTCGCCAATCAGTCCTCCATTCGCCTGATGGAGCACGCCGCCGAGCTCGACCTCGACCAGTTCGAGGACAGCACCTTTTATGACAAGCTGGAGCGCGCCCGCCGCCAAACCCTCTCCCGCACCGTGCTCATGAGCCAGGTGCTAAGCCAGGGCCAGGACTTCGTCACGCTCGTGCTGCTGGCCGGCGGGTTGGTGGCTTTCCAGCCGTGGCTGCTGGGGCTGCTGCTGCTGGCCGTGGTGCCCGCCTTCCTCGGCGAGTCGCACTTCAACGAGCGCAGCTACTCCCTCTCGCACTCCTGGACGCCCGAGCGCCGCGAACTCGACTACCTGCGCCAGACCGGAGCCAGCGACGAAACGGCCAAGGAAGTGAAGATTTTCGGCCTCTCCGGTTTCCTGATAAACCGCTTCCGCGAGCTGTCCGACGACTTCTACCGCCAGAACAGAAGCCTCGTGCTGCGCCGCGCCGGCTGGGGCGCGCTGTTCGCGGGCATTGGCGCGGCCGGCTACTATGGCGCGTACGTCTACATCATCGCCCGCACCGTGGCTGGCGGTATCTCGCTGGGACAGCTTACCTTCCTGGCCGGCTCGTTTGCCCGGCTGCGGGGGCTGCTCGAAGGCATCCTCAGCCGCTTCAGCTCGGTGGCCGACGGGGCCTTGTACTTGCAGGATTTCTTCGACTTCTTTGCACTGCGGCCGCGCATTGTGCGGCAGGAGCTTACCGGCGAGAGGCCCATACCCTTCCCCCGACCTATTAAGCAGGGGTTCGAGTTTGAAAACGTCGGGTTCCAGTACAAAAATGGTACAAAGTGGGCCATTCGTAACCTGAGCTTTCAGCTCCAGGCCGGCGAAAAACTGGCTTTAGTGGGTGAAAATGGCGCCGGCAAAACCACGCTCGTTAAGCTGCTGGCCCGGCTCTACGACCCCACCGAGGGCCGCATTTTGCTCGATGGGTACGATTTGCGCGAGTACGACCCAGCCGAGCTGCGCCAGGAAATTGGGGTCATCTTCCAGGATTTTGTGCGCTTCCAGCTGCCAGCCGGCCAGAACCTGGCCGTGGGCCGCATCGAGGAGCGGAATAATCAGCCCCGCATCGAAACCGCCGCCCACCAGAGCCTGGCCGATACCGTCATCGCCAAGCTGCCCGGCGGCTACGACCAGATGATTGGGCGCCGTTTCAACGGCGGCGTGGATTTGAGCGGCGGCGAGTGGCAGAAAATAGCCCTCGGCCGGGCTTACATGCGCGACGCCCAGCTGCTCATCCTCGACGAGCCTACCGCCGCCCTCGATGCCCGCGCCGAGTACGAGGTATTCCAGCGCTTCAAGGAGCTAACCCAAGGCAAAACCGCCGTGCTCATCAGCCACCGCTTCAGCACCGTGCGCATGGCCGACCGCATCCTGGTCATCGAAAACGGGCAGTTCGTAGAAATTGGCTCGCACGAGGAGCTGCTGGCGCGCGGTGGCCGCTATGCGGAGCTGTTTCAGCTGCAGGCAGCCGGGTATCGGTAGGGGAGAGTCTTTTAGTTGTTTCCGAGAACGTCATGCTGAGCGCAGTCGAAGCATCTTTACCGCGCTAAGCATTCCAATCGATTGATTGACCCCTGCAGTAGAGATGCTTCGACTGCGCTCAGCATGGCGTGCTTGATTGGTTGGCAATTGACCCGGCACAACCTGCCCGCTACCTTGCGGCTCAACAAACCGGGCAGTTCCCACTTTCTTCCCCATGATGCCAAAAATCACTGCGTCTGATAAGGCCCGGCTGTACCTGATATCCAAGCTCCAGCCGTTTGCCCCGAAGGTGGTTGCTGCCCCGCCGGCCCCCGTGCTGCGCATTGTCATCATCCGGCACGGCGAAAAGCCTGCCGAGGGCGACAATCTTTCCTGCGCCGGCCTCAACCGGGCGTTGGCGTTGCCGGCCGTGCTCAACCAACTGATGCCCACGCCGCCCAATCTCGTCTTCGTGCCCGTCATTGGCACCAACGATAGGGACACGACCCGCGTGCGCATGCTGCAAACCGTGATGCCCTACGCCGTGCAGCACAACCTCACCATCAACAGCGACTTCATGGTGGCCAACACCAAGGCCTTTGCCCGGCAGCTGCGCAAGCTGCGCGGCACCGTGCTGGTGGTGTGGGAGCATCACTGCATCGTGGATATTGCGAAAGACCTGGGCCTCGAAAACGTGAGCGACTGGCCCGATGCCGACTTCGATAGCATCTGGACCATCAGCTTTAGCGGCGGCGGGGCCCGCGGCAAAGCCAAACATCCGGTGTTAAGCAAAAGCCGGCAGCACATCCGGCCCTCGGCTATTTGCCCGGGGGCGTAAGCCTGCATCGCAGCTCCGGCAAACTCCAGGGCGGCTCGGGCATTGCCAATCAGGGTGGCGCAGTATTGAGCTAGGTATTGCCGGTTAATGCCCCATGTTTTTGCCTAAGCCCGTTGCATACAGCCAAAACAGCGCCAAGCATAGGCCCAACAATACAAGTACGACACCACCCACAACCGCTAGCCCGGCACCCGAGCCAATGGCCAGGGCTAGCCCGGCCACCACGAGCAGCGCGCCAATGCCGTAGAAAAAGAGCCCAAACATGGTGTCTTCGCTCATGGCCGGGGCCCGGCTGCGAAACGAAGCACGCCGGTGAGCAGCAGTAGGCACCGCCGACGCCGCCCGGCCGCGGGTAGCTGGGCTAAGCGCATGCGGCTGAAGGGAAAGGATGCGCTGCCTGAGCTTGAAGGCCGGATGCCTGGGGCTGGCTGCCGGGCCAGCGGGGGCTGCTGGGCCGCTCGTTACAGCTGTCTCAGTGGTGGTTTGGGTTGAAGTAGCCGAACTAGCGGAGGCCTGGTAGGCCGCGAACCCGCCGGCCGCCGGCATCGGGTAGGTTGCGCGCTGGCAGGCAACGGTTGCCAGCATCAGAACGATTAGTGGCAAACGAAAAGAAGGACCCATTAACTCGATTCGGGGAAGTGGCCACCCTGGATTAGCTGGCGAAAGGCGGCAAGTTAGAACTACCCCCGTACCCCGGTCGCGCAGGAGGGAACAGGCCAAAATCGTTGCCTGACCCAGCCAAGCAAATAACAAAAGGCGTTCCTGACAATCTCGCCGGGTTTCGCTCCTTTTTTTATCAAATTATCAATACTAACCGCCTCAGGTTTCGTAACTTGAAAGTCCATTGTCTCACTCGAATTCTCCAGCAATATGAAGTCGATTATTACATTATTGGTATGCGCCGTTCTGGCACTGAGCGGATGCGCTGCAATGCGCGAAGCCCGCGTTGATTCCGACTACAGCTACCGCGGCAATTTCCGCCACTACCGCACCTACGACTTTGTAACTGGCACGGGTCTCATTGCCGATACCAGCCACTTGGGGCAGTCACTGCGCGAGGCCATCGAGCAGCGCTTCCGGGCCCAGGGCTACCGCCGGGCGGCCCGCCGGCCCGACATGCTGGTGAACTTCCGGGTGTACGAGGGCGACATGCGCTTTCACGGCTTCGACCAGGAAGACCTCAGCCAGTGGATTAAGCGTAACGTGGAGGAAAACGACGACACCCCCGAAGACCAGCGCCGGGGCTACCAGCCCGTGCGCCTGCTGCTGGCCGAGGGTACGCTGCTCGTCACCCTCATCGACGTGAAATCGAACCGCGCCGTCTGGAACGGCTACGCCTCGGGCGTGACGGTGCCCGACGGCCCCATGGGCGAAATCGTGCTCAAACGCTCGGTCCGCTCCATCCTTGACCGCTACCGAATCTTCACCGAGGAATTCGCCAAGAGCAATAACCCCGACGGCGGCAGCGACTCAGACCGATAGGGATGCTGCGCTTAATGAAGAATTAAGAATGAGGAATGAAGAATTGGAAGATGACCGAACTGGTCAGAAATTCCTCATTCCTCATTCCTCATTCCTCACTAAGCGCAGCGCCCCGCCGCACCTGAATCAGCTCGGCGGCGATGCTGATGGCAATTTCTTCGGGTGTCTGGCTTTGGATGGGCAGGCCAATGGGCCCGTGTAGTCGGGCAATGGCTTCTTCGGAGAAACCGTCTTCGCGCAGGCCGCGGCGCAGCTCAGCCACTTTGGCTACGCTGCCCATTACACCCAGGTAGCGGTAGGGCCGGCCGAGCAGCTGGCGCAGCACTACGGCATCGGTGCGGTAGCCCACGGTCATCACCACCACGTAGCGGTGCGGGTTGGCGGGCACGGCGGCCGCCACGTTCTCGTAGTCGATGATGTGCCGCTGGTGGGCGGCGTGGTTGCTTTCGAAGGTGGGCAGGTCGGTGCGGTCGTCGAGTACGGTTAGTTCAAAGTCGAGCGCCGCCGCTACGTTCGACAGCGCCAGGCTCACGTGTCCGCCACCCACAATGGTGAGCTGGTCGCGAAAGCCCAGCCGCTCGCGGTAGTGCCACGCCACGCCCGACTGGTAGTCGTAGAAAGCGGGTTGCTTCGGGACAGCCACAAATCCAGTCGCCGTAGCGCCAGCAGTTTCTTCGGTTACACTGGTTTCGACGGGCGGTAAAAACTGCAGGCTGCCCGCTGCGCTCAACTCCAGCCAGCCGCCGCTGAGGATCTGCAGGCTGGTTTCGATGGCGGCCACGGCCGGCAAGTCGGCGGACTGCAGGGGCCAGAGCAGGACGTCTTGCTCGCCCGAGCACATCATGCCCGAGCGGTCGGTGGGGGCTTCGCGGCGGTGCACCTGCGGGCGCAGCAGGAGGGAGCTGTCGGCCTCGCGCAGGCGCTGGCGGGCCAGTTCCACCCATTTATGCTCCATGATGCCCCCGCCGATGGAGCCAGCAACTGTATCAACCGTCACTGCCATTTTGAAGCCCTGGCGGCCGGGGCTGCTGCCTTCGCTGCGCAGCACGGCCAGCAGGGCCACCGGCGTGCCGGCCCGCAGGCAGGCAGCAGCGAGGGTCCAGACGGGCAGGTCGCGGGGAGAGGCGGGCATGGCGAAGAGAAAAGCTTTTTAACGCACCACTTCAACCCAGCCGCGGTAGGCGGCGGTTTTCCCGTTGGCGGGGCTCAACTGGTAATAGTATACCCCAGGGGCTGCCGCCGCTCCCCATTCGTTGGTGTATGCGCTTTGCTGAAACACGCGCTGGCCCCAGCGCGAATACACTTCCAGGGTCCAGTTGCCCGCCGGCAAACCCACTGGTTCGAAACGGTCGTTGCGCTTGTCGCCGTTGGCCGTAACGATGGTCGGAATCTGCAGGCAGGCGCGTACGGCGATGGTGCGGCTGGCCTGCTGCGAGCCGCAGGCCGTGCTCACCCGCAACGAGTAAGTGCCGGCCGTGCCCACCGGCAGGGTAGCGCCCGTCGAACCATCCGACCAGGCATAGGTGAGCCCAAGGCCGCGCGGCGCCTGCAACACCAGCACGGTGCCATCGCACAGGGTGGTGTCGCGGCCCAGCGAAACTACTGGGGCGGCCACCCCTGCCACCACGGCCTGCTGGGCGCTGGCCGTCTGCCCATCCGCGAAAAGAGCAGTGGCCGAGTAGGTGCCCGGCAGTCCGGTCGAAATGCTGCTGGTGGTGGCGCCGGTGTTCCACAGGTAGCTCACCGGCGTGGGCGTGCCGGCCGCGCTAAGCGTAATACCCGCCGCTGGCCCCGGGCAAATGGTGGCCGGCCCGCTGATGCGCAGGTCGGGCCGGGGCGAGGTGCCGCCGTTCAGGCGCACGCTGGCCGTTTGGGCCGTGATGTTGCTGGTGGCATAGTCCAGGTCGCCGTCGCCATCCACATCGGCCAGGGCAATGCCTTCGGGGGCTTTGCCCACCGGCACGGTGCTCGCCACCACAAAGCGGCCCGCGCCGGAATTCAGTAGAATGGTGGTGAAATCGGCCCCAGCCACACCGCGGTTGATGATGACCAGGTCGGGGTCACCGTCCGCGTCTAGGTCGCCGGCCACCAGGTTCAGAGGGGTGCTGCCAACCGGAACGTCGGGCAACGGCGATGATGCCGTGAATACTCCCTGCCCGTTGTTAAGGCGGGTAGTGATGGTGCCGCTGGTGCTGTTGGTTGTCACGATATCCAGGTCGGCATCGCCATCCACATCGGTTAGGGCGATGCCCGACGGGGAAAGGCCCACGGCCAACCCCAGCGTACTGGTAAATCCCCCGCGCCCGTTGTTGAAAGACAAGTAGACGCTGTTTGTGCCGTTGCTTGTTGTGACAAGGTCTAAGTCGCCGTCGTTATCCAGGTCGCCGGCGGCGATACGAAAACAGAGGTAGCCCACCGGCAGGTCGGTATAGCTGGGGCTGAATATACCGGTGCCGTGGTTGAATCGCACGCTGATGGTGCTGTTTCCCGCATTTGAGGTGAAGAAGTCCAGGTCGCCGTCGCCGTCCACGTCGCCCACGGCTAGGCTTGAGGCGTAGCTGCCCACGGCCACCGTGTCGTCGGGGGGCGTGATGAACCGGCCGGTGCCGTCGTTTTTTCGAATGCACACCAGACTGCCCAGCCCGCCATTGCCGATGCCCGAAGTAAGAATGTCCAGGTCGCCGTCGCTGTCCACATCGGCCAGCACGAGCCCAACCGGCGCATTGGTAACTACCACGTTGGGCAGCACCGCCGTGAAGTTGCCGGTGCCGTCGTTGGAGCGAATGCTGACGGTATTGTCGTTTGAGTTGGCCACCAGCAGGTCCAGGTCGCCGTCGCCATCCACGTCGCCAAACGCCAGCCCGGTGGGGTACTGCCCGGTAGTGGGCTCCGGGTTGCTGGCCGGTGCCGTGAAGCTGCCCCGGCCCTGGCCGCCCACGGCCGCCGTGAACTGAAATACCAGCGGTTGCGTCAGCGGGGCGGCCGTCGTTACAGTCGCCCGCAGCTGTTCGCCTGACAGGAAGGGAAACGCGCTTGGCGCGAAGCCGAGCACATTGCCCGCTACGGTGGCCGGCGTATTACCCCGGCTGCGCAGCCCGCCCCGCTGGGCCGAAAATACTTTGAGCGCATTGGCGGCCCCCGCCGCAAGCGGCTGGCCGAACGTGACGGTCACGGCACCGGTGCGGGCCGCCGCCCGGGCATTGGGCGCGGGGGAGATGGTCGGCTGGGCCACGGCGCTCAATACCGCCAGAAAACAGCCGGCGAAGAGACTGGTCCTCATGATAGAAATAGCTGCCATAGAATAATAACCGATGAAATCCGGCCGGCTAAATGGTGAGCGGAAATGGGCCGGCGGCCATTTGCCCGTTGCCATAAGCGCACCTGGCCGCGCCTTACTTATTCTGCGCGCCCTGCTCAATCCAGCACCGAATCAGGTCGCGCTCCTCCTGGGTAATCTGGGTTTTGTTGTTCTGGGGCATCGTTTTCGTGATGACTACACGCTGCATGATTTTATCCTTCAGGCGAATAATGTCCTCTGGCGTGTCGTAGACCACGCCGTTCGGCGGGGATTTGAACACGTCATCCGTCGGGTGCGACGAGTGGCACTGAATGCAGCGCTTCTGCACAATCAGGTTCACTTGGCTGATGCCGACTTCCTGGGTGCAGGAGCTGGCCCCGCCCACACCGCCCGACTGGGCCGGCGGGGCCGTGACGAACACCACGCCCAGCAGCAGGGCCACGGCGGCGGGCAGCACCCACACCGCCGTGTCGGTCTGGTGCTTTTCGCGCAGGTTCAGCCAGTGCTTTACGCCGGCGGTGCCCAGGGTGATGGCCGCCAGAATAGCCCACGGGTACGAGTGCCCGAAGGTGCTGGGGAAGTGGTTGCTGACCATCACAAACAGCACCGGTAGCGTGAAGTAGTTGTTGTGCAGCGAGCGTGCCAGGGCGTTTTTGCCCAGCTGCGGGTCGAGCGGGGTGCCTTCGGTAGCGGCTTTCACCATGGCCTTTTGGGCCGGGATGATGGTGAAGAAAACGTTGCCCACCATGAGCGTGCCCAGCATGGCCCCGAAGTGGATGTAAGCCGCCCGCGCGCTGAATACCTCCGCGTAGAAATAAGCAAATCCCGTGGCGATGATAAAGCCCACAACTTTGAACCAGGGGCTGCGCACAAATTCGGTGCGGCACAGCCCATCGTAAATCAGCCAGGCGGCAATGAACGAGCCCACACCAATGCCCACGCCCGCCATGGGCGAGATGTCGAGCACGCGCGGGTCAATCAGCATCGAGCTGGCGTTGAAGTAATACACCACGAACAGCAGGCTGAACCCCGACAGCCAGGTGAAATAGGCCTCGTACTTAAACCAGTGCAGGCTTTTGGGAATTGCCGGCGGGGCTGACTTATATTTCTCCAAGTAATAAAAGCCGCCGCCGTGCACCGCCCACAGGTTGCCGGCCAGCTCATCGCGCACGTTGTCGGTGCGGTTGAGGGCGTTTTCGAGAAACACGAAGTAGAACGAGGCGCCAATCCAGGCGATGCCGAAGGTGATGTGCATGAGGCGTACCACGATGTTGAGCCACTCCAGGATGTGGCCAGCCCAGGGCGAGTCGCGCGCCAGCACGTAGCCGATGCCCACGGCCGCCAGCACCGCCAGCAGTATCAGGGCATAGGAGTAGCCTTCCAGGGTGAAGCCGTTCTGGCCCACCGCGCCGCCGTTGGGCCGGGTTTTGGCCACGCGCTGCAAGGCGAAAATGACGCCCAGCAGCAGCAGAAACGTGAGCAGCAGGGCAAATAAGGTAATCGTTTGAATCATGGGGGTAAGCGGGTAATGGGGGATTCTAGGTAGAATGGGGAAAGGGTGGAGGTATTTCAGAACGTCATGCAGAGCGCAGCGAAGCATCTCGCGTGCGCAACGCAATCCAATCGACAGGATTAGTTGAAGCACGCAAGATGCTTCGTTGCGCTCTGCATGACGTTCTTTTCCCGGGACGTTGCCGCGCAGGCCGCATCAATTAATTAAACCGGGAAAAAGCCCCCAATTTAGCGCCAAATTCCCTTACTCATGTCAACTCTAGCTTTGCGCAGCCAGCGCGTGGTCACGCCCGAAGGCGAGCGCGCCGCCACCATTCTCATCGAAAACGGTCGTATCAGCGCCCTGCTGCCTTATGAGGCGGAAGTTGCGCCAACCACGGAAGTTATCGATGCCGGCCATCGCGCCATCCTACCCGGCGTTATCGACCCGCACGTCCACATCAACGAGCCCGGCCGCACCGACTGGGAGGGCTTCAATACTGCCACCCGTGCCGCACTGGCTGGCGGCCTCACCTCGCTGGTCGATATGCCGCTGAACTCCGCGCCGGTCACCACTTCGGTAGCCAATCTGGAATTAAAAAAGGCGGCCACGAAAGGTCAGCTGCACTGCAACGTGGGGTTCTGGGGTGGCGTGGTGCCGGGCAATGCCGACGAGATTGAGCCGCTGATTGCGGCCGGCGTGCTTGGCTTCAAGGCCTTTCTCACGCACTCCGGGATTGATGATTTCCCGAATGCGACGGAGGACGACTTGCGGCGGGTGATGCCCATGCTGGCCAAGCACCGGCTGCCGCTGCTGGTGCACTGCGAACTATCGGAAGACAACGACGACTGGAAGCAGAACGACCACCGCTCGTACCCGAACTACCTGGCCTCGCGTCCCAAAAAGTGGGAAGATGATGCTATCGCCATGATGATTCGCCTGTGCGAGGAGTTCAACTGCTGGGTGCACATCGTGCACTTGTCGTCGGCTGATTCCATCGCGCCCATTGCGGCGGCGAAAGCAAAGGGCCTGCCGCTGACCGTGGAAACCGGCCAGCATTACCTCTACTTCAACGCCGAGGACATTGCCGACGGCCAGACCCAGTTCAAATGCGCCCCGCCCATCCGTGAAAAGGCCAACAACGACCAACTGTGGGCCGCGCTGCAATCCGGCATCATCGACTTTGTGGCTACCGACCACTCCCCCGCGCCGCCCGACCTCAAGCAGCTTGAAAGCGGCGATTTCACCACCGCCTGGGGCGGCATTGCCTCGCTGCAACTGGCCCTGCCAGTGCTCTGGACGGCCGCCCGCCAGCGCGGGGCCGACCTCAGCGATATGGCCTGCTGGCTGAGCTCTAACCCCGCAAAACTTGCTGGCCAGGCCGGCAAAAAGGGTCAGATTGCAGTCGGCTTTGATGCCGATTTAATCGTATTCGACGCCGAGCAAACCTTCGTGGTGCGCGAGGAAATGATTCAGCACAAACACAAGGTGTCGCCTTACCTTTGGCAGGAATTGACGGGCGTGGTGGAATTAACTATTATGGCCGGCGAGCTGGTTTTCCAGCGTCCCGATTTCCTGCACCTCGACCACGGTACTTTCTTAACCCGCTAGCCGCTTATGGAGCACGACTATCCTTCCCGCGCCGAACACATTATGGCGCGCATTCACGAGCTGGCCGCCATCAGCGAGGATGCCGATGGCGTGACGCGCACCTTCGGAACGCCCGCGTTTTTGCAGGGCCGGGCGCTGGTGCAAAGCTGGTGCGAAGCCGCCGGCCTGGCCACCCGCCTCGACGGCATTGGCAACCTGCGCGCCCGCCTGGCCAGCGCCAGTCCGCAGGCCAAAACCTTCGTGCTGGCCTCGCACATCGACACGGTAGTTAATGCCGGCAAGTTCGACGGTCCGCTGGGCGTGCTCATGGGCCTCGACATACTCGAAAACCTGCACGAGCGGCAAGTAGCCCTGCCTTTCCACGTCGAGCTGATTGCCTTCAGCGACGAGGAAGGCGTACGTTTTCACTCAACTTACCTGGGCAGCACCGTAGTGGCCGGCACCTTCGACCACGGCTTGCTGACGCGCGCCGATGCCGGTGGCATCACCCTGGCTCGCGCCCTGGAGGTAATGGAGGCTGACGCAGCCCGCATCGCCGCCGACTCCATTCCGGCCGACGACTGGTTGGGGTATTTCGAGATGCATATTGAGCAAGGGCCGGTGCTCTGGGAACGCCAGATTCCGGTGGCCCTGGTTACGGCCATTGCGGGCCAGATGCGCGTTGAGCTGACGTTTACCGGCATGGCCGGCCACGCCGGCACCGTGCCGATGGACATGCGCCAGGATGCTCTCTGCGCCGCCGCCGAATTTATCCTCATCGCCGAGCAGTTTGCCCTGCAGCACGGGCGCGGGCTGGTGGCCACCGTGGGCAAGCTGGCCCTGAGCCACGCCGCCAGCAACGTCATCCCTGGCGAAGTGGTGTGCAGCCTCGACCTGCGTAGCCCCGATGCCGTGCAACTGGCTGATGCTTACGGGGCGCTGAAGAATTACACCGAAGCCCTGGCCGCCCAGCGCAATGTGGGCCTGGGCTGGAACCTGGTGCAGAAAACCGCGCCCGTGGCCTGTGCCGAGAGCCTGAACGCAACCCTGGCCGAAGCCATTGCCGATGCCGGCCACGAAGTGGTTTCGCTGGTGAGCGGTGCCGGCCACGACGCCGTGCCGATTTCGGCCGTAGCCCCGGCCACGATGATGTTCATTCGCTGCTACAAAGGCATCAGCCACAACCCGCTGGAGGACGTAGAACTGACCGATTTGACCGCCGCCATTGAAGTAGCCGACCGGTTTCTGGGGCGGCTGGCCGTGGATGTGGCCCGGCAGCAGGCCGAAGCAACCGACGGAAAGCGCAGCTAATTCCTTTGCCGCGGAGCAAGTACCGCTCAGAAGTGATAAATTGCCGCCCGCTTTGCCGGTTTATTACGCCGACTCGCAATAAGAGAACGTCATGCTGAGCTTGTCGAAGCATCTCTACCGCAGCAGTAAATGATTTACTCTCGCGGTAAAGATGCTTCGCTCAGCATGACGGTTTGTTTTTCTGATTTTTATTTGTCGCACTCCGAATCTTTGGGGTGATTGAGGAAGGTTTGCTGCATCCCGCTGCGCTCCATTCGCAACGACAATCCCAACTGATTCCCACCCAGAACATGGAAATGCCCGCCCTGACGCGCTCGGTTGTGAAGCGCAACCACGCCATCATCGCCCCCGACGGTTACATCAACAGCAACGTGCCCGGCTGGACCGGCTGCACCACCAACGTCATCATCAACGAGCAGATGGGGGCGCGCCTCTGCCAGACGCTCATCACCCTCACCGAAGCTGGCCAGGTGCAGGGCCAGACGGAAGCTTCGCAAATATTCTTTTACGTGGTGCAAGGCGGCTGCTCGGCCACCGTGGGCGGCGAAACCCGCGCGCTGAAAGTGGGAGAGTACGTGTACGTGCCGGTGGGCCAGAGCTATGATTTCAGCAAGCCGGAGGCCGGAACGCAGCTTTTAACTTTCCATAAAGTGTACGAGCCGCTGGTGGGGCACGCCACGCCGGGCACCTATTGGGGCGCGCGCGATTACAGCAAAGCGCCGGTGTACATGAACGACGAGGCCCTGCGCATCCAGGAACTGCTGCCGAACGTGCCGGGCTTCGACATGGCCGTGAACATCTTCACCTACGGCATCGGCGGCAACCTGCCGATGGTAGAAACCCACATCATGGAGCACGGCCTGATGTACCTCGAAGGCCAGGCCATCTACATGCTCGACCAGTGCTGGTACCCCGTCAAAAAAGGCGACTCCATCTGGATGGCGCCCTACTGCCAGCAGTGGGCCACGGCTATGGGCCAGGAGCCGTCGGTATACATCTACTACAAAAACGTGAACCGCTTCCCGACGGTGCTGTAGCGTGGACTCTGCGAGTCCGCGTATGAAAGAACGTCATGCCGAGCGCAGCCGAGGCATCTCGCGTGCCACAGTGATTCAATCGTAACAACAATGCGAGCGAGATGCCTCGGCTGCGCTCGGCATGACGGCCCCTAACGTTTCCAAATGACCCTGACCGAATTAAATAACCTCCCCAAAACTGCTCTCATCGAAGCCCTGCAAAAGTGCTGCGGCTCGACCGCCTGGGTGGAGCACATGGTCGCGCAGTTCCCCATTGCTGATGCCAAAGCATTGATGGACCAGGCGCAAACCCAGTGGAACAGCTTGCGCGAAGCTGACTGGCGCGAAGCCTTCACCCACCACCCCAAAATCGGCGGAGATGTGGAAGCGCTGCGCGCCAAATTCGCCAGCACCAGCACCTGGGCCGAAGGCGAGCAAGCCTCGGTAAAACAAGCTTCGCAAGCAACATTGGAGGCATTATCGGCTGGCAACGAGGACTACGAGCGCAAGTTCGGCTACATCTTCATTGTGTGCGCCACCGGCAAAACGGCCGACGAAATGCTGGCCCTGCTGCAAGCCCGTATGCCCAACAACCCCGCCGATGAAATCCTGATTGCCGCCGGCGAGCAGGATAAAATCACCCGCATTCGCCTCGAAAAACTCCTTGCCGCATGAGCCACATCACCACCCATATTCTCGACACTACCAAGGGCAAGCCGGCGGCCAATGTCAGCATCGCGCTGCTGGAGCAGGCCGGCGATAACTGGCAGGAAATCGCGCGCGGCAAAACCAACGCCGACGGCCGCATTCCGGACTTGTTACCCAAGGAAAAGACGGTAGCCCCCGGCGTGTACAAGATGAAATTCTACACCCAGGAATATTTCGCGCAGGACGCTACCGCCAATTTTTACCCCTTTGTGGAAATAGTGTTCAACGTGACCGGCAGCGAGCATTACCACGTACCGCTGCTGCTCAATCCGTTCGGCTATTCCACCTACCGCGGCTCCTGAACGAGGTAGCGCGAAGCTCCTGCTTCGCGTTTCGGCCACGCCATTACAACGTTTACCGTTCAACGATACGCGAAGCTGGAGCTTCGCGCTACATCTTAATTCCCACCATGAAACTCAGCCTACCCGAATCCGACAAAGCCGCCCTGCTCGACCAACTGGGCGCGGCCAACATCAAGTTCCAGCACACGTACCCCGGCGACCGGCCCGACCGCCAGCCCGTGCACACCGTGTACGGCGGCGCCAACCTCTTTAAAGCCGATACCTGCGTGAAGATGGGCGAAATTGCCCTTAATAACCTGCTCACCTACGCGCCCAATTTCGTCGAGCTGGCCCGCGCACTCCAGTTCAAAAACCACGAGCATCTGCCGCACCTCGAAGCCGACGTGGCCGCCCTCACCGCCAAGCTCGACGCCATGAGCCCCGAGGACCGCAAGCAGGAGCCCGCCTGGCTGGCCTACTCGGTGTATAACAAGATTGTGGCGAAGCTGAAGCGCGAGGCCGTGGAAGACTTCCGCGTCGATTTCGAAGACGGCTTTGGCAACCGGCCCGATGCCGAGGAGGACGAAACCGCCGTGCGCGCCGCCAAGGAAGTAGCCAAAGGCATGAGCCAGGGCACGCTGTCGCCGTTTATTGGCATTCGCATCAAGCCCTTCACCGAGGATTTGAAGCAGCGCGGCGTGCGTACACTCGACATCTTCCTGACTGCCCTGCTGGCCGAAACCGGCGGCAAGCTGCCCAACAATTTCGTGGTGATGCTGCCCAAAGTGACCATCCCGGAGCAAATGACCACCATGGTGCGCCTGTTTGAGCTGCTGGAGCAGGCGAATAGCCTGCAAGCGGGCACCCTCAAAATGGAGACGATGGTGGAGGCCACCCAGATTATCATGGACGAGGAGGGGCGCAACCCGCTCATGCGCATCATCCGGGCCAGCGAGGGGCGCTGCGTGGCGGCCCATTTCGGCACCTACGACTACACGGCGAGCTGCGGTATCACGGCCAAGTATCAGACCATGGGCCACCCCGTGAACGACTTCGCCCACCACATGACCAAAGTGGCTCTCGGCGGCACCGGTATTTTCCTTTCGGATGGCGCGACCAACGTGATGCCCATTGGCCCGCACCGCGGCGACAAACTGACGTTTGCTCAACTGCGCGAAAATCGCGAGTCGGTGCACAACGCCTGGCGCCAGGCCTATCACCACAGCACGCACTCGCTCATCAACGGCTTCTACCAGGGCTGGGACCTGAACCCCGCGCAGCTGCCGATGCGCTACGCTGCCACCTACAACTTCTTCCTCAGCAGCTACGACGACGCGGTTTTCCGCCTAAAAACTTTCGTGGAGCGCGCCGCCATTTCCACCCTCACCGGCGACATTTTCGACGATGCCGCTACCGGCCAGGGCCTGCTCAATTTCTTCCTCAAAGCCCTGAACTGCGGCGCGATTTCAGAGGAGGAAATCCTCGCCACCGGCCTCACGCTGGAAGAGGTGCAGACCCGCTCGTTCTTCCGCATTCTGGAAGGCCGCCGCGCGAAGGCTGCGAAATAGTCAGTATTGCTGGTGGGCTGCTGAAGAGGCAACGTACCAGCTGCGATTTTAATAAGGAGCCCATTGCGTTCAGCAATGGGCTCTTTTGTTCCTGCCAGGTGCTGTTGTGTCGAAGTCATGTGCCGGGCCGCTGCTTACCTGCCGCCTTTCCCGAAGAGTTGGCAAAAAGGCCGCTGTCAGCAGCTGGCCGTAACTTGCGCTCGCTAAGACGTTGCCTTATGAGGATTTTTTTTCTGAGCCTCACCCTGTGTCTGCTTCTGCCAGGCGCTCGGGTGGTGGCGCAAGCGCCGCAGCCCGGCCCGGTGTTGGCCAACATGCCCATTCCGGCTCATCCCCGGCTTTTGCTGCTGAAGGGCGAAGAAGAGCTGATTCGGCAGCATCTGGAGCAGCAATTGCCGCTGCGCTCAACCCATCAGGCCATTCTTGCTGAATGCGACAAGCTGATTACTGAGCCCTGCCTGCAGCGTGTCCTCACCGGCCGCCGCCTGCTAAGCGTGGCGCGCGAGTGCCTGCGCCGCGAGTTTTACCTGAGCTACGCGTGGCGCATCACGGGCCAGGCGAAGTACCGGGTACGGGCCGAACAGGAGCTGTTGGCCGTTGCGGCCTTTTCCGACTGGAACCCCTCGCACTTTCTGGACGTGGCTGAACTGACTATGGGGGTCGCGCTGGGCTACGACTGGCTCTACGCGGAGCTGCCGGAGGCCTCCCGGCGGATTATCCGCAATGCTCTGGTGCAAAAGGGCCTGCAGCCCTCGTTCGATGCGAAGCACAACGACTGGCTGCAAAAAAGCAACAACTGGAACCAGGTGTGCAACGCCGGGATGGTTTTCGGCGCGCTGGCGATTTACGAAGACCAGCCCACGCTGGCCAGTGCCGTACTCAACCGCGCTATTCATACCGTGCCACTGGCTATGCAGGCCTATGCCCCAGATGGCGCCTACCCCGAAGGCTATGGCTACTGGGCCTATGGCACCAGCTACAACGTGCTACTGATAAATGCCTTGGAAAAATGCTTCGGGCGCGATTTTGGCCTGGCTACCCAGCCAGGGTTTTTAAAAACGGCCGACTATTTCCTGCACATGGCCGGCCCTTCGGGCCAGCCGTTCAATTATTCCGACTGCGAGCCCACGAGTACCCTGCAACCCGCCATGTACTGGTTTGCAGCCCGGCTGCACCGCCCCGAGTTGCTGTGGCACGAACAAGCGTGGCTACGGGCCGCCAGCCCCAGCCAGTTTGCGCACAACCCGCTGCTGCCCACGCTGCTGCTGTGGAGCAGCTCCCTTAGTGGGGCTGCAGTAAAGCCACCCGGTGCCACCACTTGGGTCGGCCGGGGCCCTAATCCCGTAGCCCTGCTGCGCACTTCCTGGACGGCTCCCGGCGCCATCTTCCTGGGGCTGAAAGCCGGCTCGCCCAGCGTGAACCACGGCCACATGGACGTGGGCTCTTTCGTTTTTGAAGCCGATGGGGTACGCTGGGGCCTCGATTTGGGCGTGCAGTCGTACGAAAGCCTCGAATCGAAGGGCGTCCAAATCTGGGGAGCGCAGCGTTGGAGCGTGTTTCGCTACTCCACCCCGGCCCATAGTACGCTCGTCCTCAACAACCAGCCCCAGGCGGTGCAGGGTTATGCACCGCTTATCAGCTATTCGGACCAACCAGGGTTCCTGAGCGCCATCGCCGACTTACGCCAGCTGTATCCCCCGCTACGGGTGGCGCAGCGCGGGGTCGCCATCGTCGACCAGCGCTACGCAATAGTGCGCGATGAGCTGGCCACGACGGCCGCCGCTGCTACCGTGCGCTGGGCCATGCTCACAGCGGCCACCGTGAAGCTGCGCAGTGCGCAGGAAGCCGAACTCCGCCAGGATGGCAAAACCCTGCGCTTGATTGTGCAGGCGCCGGCAACCATCACCTTGAAAACCTGGTCGACTGCTCCACCGGCAGCTTATGATGCCCCAAACCCTGGCACCACGCTGGTAGGCTTCGAGGTAGTACTGCCGCCCGCCACCCGCAGCGGACTCACCGTGCTGCTGCTGCCCGGGAGTGCGGGTGCTCCTCCTACCGGCCCACTCCCAACCTTGGCCGAATGGCCCCGGCGGGCAGTTGGGGCAACCCGTCGGTAGCGCTCCTCGACGGGCAGCCAGTTGAGGACAACGGTGGGTATGCTGGGCTAGCGGAATGCGTCAAACTCCTTTCCAAACCGTCACTTTTTGAGGGGGCGGGAAGCGCACGCGTTACGATACTGCCACAATTTGGTTGCAAAAGACGCGTTGCGATAAAAACATTATGCGATTATAACTATACAAAATCCAACTCTTCATTTATGTTAATTAACAGGTGTTTACGCGAGGGATTGCCGGGCAATTGTTGAAATAAAAACTATTTCAGTTCGCCAAAATCATGGTTTCATCAGCGCTGTTGGCAAATAAACCTTCTATTTAAACGCGGATTAGTTAAATTGTTCTTGGTCCTGAGCCTCTAGTATATTAGTTTTGTGGTGTCATTTATTAGCGAAAAATTTATAAAGTCTACTTGTAATGCAGCAACTCTACTTTCTGCTTTCACCTTCATCTGCAGTTTCGGACCCCATTATTCACTCACGCACATTCACCGCCGTTCAGTCGCAAAGAACTAAGCCTGCGCTTCCTGCAAAGCGGGTATTTGACTTTGTATTTGCCTTATTGGTAATATCATTTGTATTCAGCTGGCTCTTCCCAATTATAGCCTTGCTAATTAAGCTGAGCTCAGATGGGCCGGTGTTTTTCAAGCAGTTGCGGACTGGTAAGGATGGCAAGCCATTCTGGTGCCTGAAGTTTCGTAGCATGCGGGTTAATGCCGATTCGGACAAGCTGCAGGCGAAAAAAGGCGATGCCCGGGTGACGAAAGTTGGCAACTTCCTGCGGAAGTCAAGCCTCGATGAGCTGCCCCAGTTCCTGAACGTACTCAAGGGCGAGATGTCGGTGGTGGGCCCGCGTCCGCACATGCTGCATCACACGGAGGTTTACTCGCAAACGATTGGCAATTTCATGGACCGGCACGCGGTAATGCCCGGCATCACCGGGTTGGCTCAGGTTTCGGGCCACCGTGGCGAGATTAAAGAAATGGATGCAATGGTGAAGCGGGTAGAAGCCGACATAGAGTACATCAAGAAGCAGTCGTTGCAGCTCGATGTGAAGATTGTGCTCAAAACCGTGCGTCAGGCCTGCTTCGGGCACGAAAACGCTTATTAAGCGAAGTTTCTCCTCCGCAGCTTGGAGCTACCAGCTGGCGCGCCGCCCAACGGTGCGCTAAGCCGGCACCTACAGCTTCCAGTAGCCGGGCCGCAGGCTTTTGCTGGTGCCGGTTGCAACACACCCAATTGCCTTACAGGTGGGAGCGGCAGCGCTTCCAGTTCCCATGAATACCGCACTCCGCAACACGCTCGACAAACTGGGCCTCATGCCCCTTTTGTACGCCGTAAGCCCGGTGCTTACCGTGCTGAATTATAAAGAATTTCGCGCATTAAAGCAGGCTACTGCCCAGTTGCCGTTGGGCCCCTTGCTGCAGCGTCAGCCCCGCTTTTACCACAAGTACCTCTCGCCTTATGCCTCCGTTAGCTTCGGGCGCAAAACGCGGCTAGCCGTCATTGCCAACCACTATCAGTTCCTGAAGGAGCAGGCCAACGCGGCTTTTTTTCCGGCGCTCGCCCAGGAAATCGTGCTGTGGCGCGATTGTGTCGATTCGGAGGAATTCTCCATTTCGCTGTCTTTCCCCATTCACGTCGATTACGAAGCCGAGCTGTCGCTGCATTTCTCGATGAATGGCACCATCATACAGGTGGTTTCCTTCGTGATTGCGCCCGGAGCGGCGGTAGGTGCTACTGCGCCGCAGGTCATGCTGTTCACGCAGGTACAGGGCCTGGCAAATGCCGAGCAAATCAGGCGCGCCACCAAGCTCCTGTATGAGAGCACGCCGGCTACCTTGTTGGTTCAGGCTGCGTATGGCCTGGCCCTTGCCTGGGGCATTGAGTGCGCTGGGGGCGTGAGCACGGAAGGCAAAGCTGGAAAGTGGGTGTACCGCTGGTTCGACTACGACGCGTTCTGGCAGGAGTTCAAAGGGGAAGTTGGTAGCAACGACTGCATCTACCTGCTGCCGGTACCACCGCCCGACCGCCCCATTGAGGAAATTCGGCGCAACCACCGCAACCGCACCCTGCGCAAGCGCAAGTACAAGCGGGAGCTGCGCGAGCAGGTGGCCCAGTACTGGCTAGCAACATTTGCTGCCCCCAACGCCGCGAAGCCTCTTATCAGCCTGCATTCGCCGGCCGAGGATGCGGAGCTGGAAGTGAGCAGTGCGCTTATTGCAACGGACCTGGCTGAGGCTGCACTTTAAACCAAGCCGAAGTGAGGACAAGGCTGAATACCGGGGCGGCAAAGCAGGTAATTATCTGGTCCCAGATGTCGCCCAGGCTGGCAAACAGCAGAAACTTGATACCCACAATCAGGACGGCTACGGCAGCCAGCAGCAACCAGTAGTTGCCTTGGGCACGGGCCGGCAACGGGTCGCTTACGGGCTGTTGCGGTAGCCCGCGCACCAACCACAGCAGGTAGCCCATCCCGGCCAGCGAGCTGATTGCGTTCAGCACTACAAAGCCCTGGAAGTGCACCCCATTCAACGAAAAGGGCATTTTCAAAAATGGGAACCACGAGGCAAACGGACTTTTCCAGTGGGTAAAGTTGTCCCAGAGCAGGTGCGAAACGCCGCCCAACACCACCGAAAACACAACTGCCGGGTAGTAGCGCCGGAAGTGCTGCGGCCAATCGAAACGACCAAAGCGGGTGAACCGGGTTCGGAGGGCCGTTGGCAGATGGCGCGTCAGCTCATCGCGGACCAGCAGGTGAAAAACGAACGTGAGGCCTATTCCTACCGGTAAAGTGAAATACAGAATGCTGAGCCAGGTGTGGCTATAGGCATTGCAGGCCCGCATTTTGGCAAACTTTTCAAAGTCGGGGGCCACGCTGCCCGCCACCAGGCCAGTGAGCGAAACCCAGCGGTGGGACAGCCGCCGCAAGGGCAGCACGCAGGCCGGATGAAACAGGGTGAAAGGCATACGAAAAGATACTAGGACCTTGCCAGTGCGCGGAGCTGGCCTACCGGACGGTGCCGGCGGCCTCGGCAATAGCGGCCTGGTATAGCTGCGCCAGCTGCTCGTTGATGGTTCGCAGGTTGAAAGAGTTGCTAACGCAGGCAATGTTGCACGCGCCAATGCGCGCCGCCAGGGTGGGGTTGCTACTCACCTGCAGAATGGAGCTGCTGAGGGCGGGCACGTCGCCCGGCGTAATCAGGAAGCCGTTGGTGCCGGACTTTACCAGGTCGGGAATGCCGCCCACGGTGGTACTGATGATGACCTTGCCGGCCGCCATGGCTTCGAGAATGGCCATGGGTAGGTTTTCGTTATGGGAAGGCAGCACCATGGTGCTCACCTGCTTGAGCAGCTCCATCTTGCCCTGGCTGTCAATCCAGCCCAGTACCTGCACCTGCTCCTGTAACTGCTTGGCGTCAATGAGGGCCTGCACCTCGGCCAACTCGCCGTCGCCGGCCAGCAAGAAGCGCAGGTGGCGCTGCTGGTGCTGGTTCACGAGTTGGTCAATGGCCTCGAGCAGGTCGTATACGCCTTTGCGCACCCCCAGGCGGCCCAGAAACAAAAAGTGGGAAGTATCGACCATGGGCGTGCGGCACTCCTCGAAACGGTCGACGTGCACGCCGTTGTGCAGCACTTCGACCCGGTTCTGCACAATGTGCTGGGTGAAAAACTGCCGCCAGGTTTCGGAAAGCACCAGCGTGCGCGCGCACTGGGCAAACACCCACCGGATGTAGGCGCGCAACGGGGCCGCCGAGCCGGTGTAGAACGAGTTGAAGTTGGAGCCGTGAACGTGCAGGAAAGCGGGCTTGCCCCGGAGCCGGGCGGCCCATACAAACAGGCTTTTGCGGTAAAAGCTGGCTGCCGATGCCACGTGAATGTGCACGGCATCGACCTGGGACGTGGTAAAAAAGGCCCAGAGTGCCCGCACAACGAAGAGCAACTTCTCGAACTTGCTGCCCTCGACGTGCGAAACAATGTGCTGGAACTGCACGGTGGGCAGGTCGGCGTGGAGCTGGTCGTTGATAACCGTGGCCATTCCGCCTTTGGTGCGCTCAACGCTGGGGCCAATAACTACGACCCGGAGGGGAGCGGTGCGGGAAGCAGCAGGGGATGCGGAAATTGCCAAGTGTCAGCTGACTGTAAAGGAGTAATTGATTGTAGCGGGTGGCGTGCGGCAGGGGTGCC
Organism: Hymenobacter glaciei; assembly: GCF_039539585.1. Classification (NCBI taxonomy): domain Bacteria; kingdom Pseudomonadati; phylum Bacteroidota; class Cytophagia; order Cytophagales; family Hymenobacteraceae; genus Hymenobacter; species Hymenobacter glaciei. Next base: position 239,967 of record NZ_BAABDK010000010.1, read on the forward strand.
TGGTCAGGCACGGCCAATGCTTAGCGGGAGCGGGGGTAAAGCCGCAGGTAGCTCTCCGCCGTGGATTTTATAGAGAACCGTTGCTCCGCCAGCTCATACGAGCGGGCGATTGGAGTTGCCAGCTGCCCTTCGCGGTACAGCGCAAATACTTCGCGCAGTCGGTCGGCCAAATGTTCGGGATTGCCGGGCGTAAAGAGAAAGCCCGTTGGCAGGCCCTGCATAATTTCGGCGGGCCCTTCCAGATTGGAGGCTACCGTGGGTAAGCCGGCCGCAATGCCCTCCAGCACGGTCAAGCCAAACCCTTCTGAGTAGGAGGGCTGTAGCAACACATCGAACGTGTGCAGGTGCTGCATTATCCAGCCCCGGTCCTGTACGCCCAAAAAATGCACCTGGCTGGCTACGCCCAACTCCTGGGCCAACTCCTGCAGGAACACCAGCGACGGCCCCTCGCCCACCAGGCTAAGCGTTACGTGGGCATAGCGTGGGTCGCGCACCAGCGCGGCCAGGGCCCGAATAGCTACGTCCTGGCCCTTCTCGGTATGCAGCAGCCGGCTGATTTGCAGTAGCCGGAATTCGTCCTGGTAGCCGTCGTAAGTAGTTTTAGGTGCGAAGGCGGTGAAGTCGATGCCGTTGAGCACCACCACGGAGCCGGGATTACCCCGTTGCGTCAGGTCTTCTTCTACGGCCTTGGAAATGGCGAAAATCTGTCGGTACAACCTCAGGTAGGTAGTGGGCTCGGCTACGTTGTGCACGGTCAGCACCGTCCGGTTTTTCCAGGGGCGCACCAGCTTCATCATGTCATCGTTGTGGCAGTGCAGCACCGTGGGTCGTAGCGATACCAGCAGTTGCCAGCACCGCAGAATGGGCAGCACGTTCCATTTGTTGCCCACTTCCCGGTCCAGGCAAGTCACGCGTACCCGCGGGTCGATGCGCCGGATAAGGGCCGGGCTGTACACCCGGTTCACAACAATTACGTCGACGCGGGCGTGCTGCACCTGCTGGTTGACAATATCAACCAACAGGTTTTCGGCACCCCCGACGCCCAGCGAAAAAATAAGATGTACAACGTTCATAAATGAAATTTCCCTTCCAATGCTCTGGTAAGCAGAAGCATATTGGTGACGGGCTACAGCACAAACCGATACCGGTCGGATGGCACAGAAAAGATGATGGCGAACAGGGAAAGCGCGGTTGTGCTCACTGCCAGGGAGTTGTTAGTGGCCGCTGCTAACAGAAAAAGGCCCACCATTGCAAAGGCGTAAAACCAGTTGCGCACTCCACTGGAAAGCGACAGAAAAAAGAACAGCCCAATCGTGAGCAGACTCGTGAAAACCAGCCCGTATTTCAGGAGCCAGACGATGATGAAGTTCTCGATGATTTTAACATCGTAAATGTCCTGCAGGTAATCGATGCGGGGCTGCGGGCGGGCCCACATGTAGCTGAAGGGCTTGCTGAATTCCAGTAGTTTGAAGGCTTCGAGGCGCGCACCAGCGCTGTCGTCGTCGTAGAAGGAAGCGTCAATCAGGCGCTCGCCAAACGAGGTGAACAGAATCAGGTAGGCCATCATCAGCACCGACACAATCAGGATGACGACCACCGCCAGCTTGCTGGACTGGACGAAATAGGGCTTGCTCGAGGTGAACAGCGGGTAGATGTAGAGCACGACCACGGCCACCACCGCCACGTAGAGACTGCCCCTGGCGCCAAAGCAAATAAGGGCCGTGAGCAGAATGAGCAGGTACACCCACTTCCGGAGCGTGGGCAGGTCAATCAGCAGGACGAAGATGACGAAGACGAACGTAATCAGGGCATTGTTCAGCGGGTGGCCCAGTAGCGCCGAGGAGCGGAAAATGTCGTGAAATAGTCCTTCTTCAAAAGGAAAGAAGTTCTGCGAAAACAACCGCTCCACAATGGCCATCAGCGAGTTCACCAGAATAAGCACCAGCGCGTAGTGCGGCGCCTTGGCCGCAATGTCGGACGGCAGCGACCGGATGTACGAAACCACCAGAATGGGCAGCAGCAGCGAATCGTAGATGTAGGCCACGTTGCTGGCCGTATTGGTGAGCACCAGGTAAATGAGCAGGGTCAGCAGCACCAGAAAGTAGTAGCGTGCCGGCTTGCTCAGGAAAAGATTCCGGAAAATGCTGTAATCAAACTGCAGCACATTCGCCACCACCAGCAACGTGACCAGATAGGCCAGCGGATGCAGCTTGGTGAAGGTATTGGTGGCATTGACGCCCATTACGTAGCCAAACTTCTCGAGCATCTCCATGCCCATAAAGCAGACGATGATGAGCAAGAACAATAGCGTCTTTTGCAGGCCCCGCATGCTGATGATGCCGGCTCCGGCTCCCGGATTTGGCAGTGCGTAAGGTCCCATCAGGTGGTTTGCAGCACCAGCGCCTGTGGCTGCTCGCGCAGGCGGTAGTGCCGGTAGTAAAGGGTGAAAGCAATAGCTAGGCTGCTGAGGCAGATGCCCGATATGGAAACCCCACGGGCACCCCACGCGCGCGACAGCAGGTAGCCAACACCGAGGTGGGCTGCGCCAATGCTTACGCCGATGAGCATGGCCACATTGGTCTTCTTGTAAAACTGGTACACTTGGTCGTAGTAATGCACCTTGTAGTTGAACATGAACGTGCTCAGAATCACCCAGGGAAACAGGACGGCTACTTTAGCGCCTTTGATGCTGCCGAAAAACAGCTCACATAGCTGCTCGCTGAACAGGTAAGAGAAGAGCAGCAAGGGCCCGCTCACCAGCAGGATGATGCGCCCGTTCTTGCGGTAAATGGCCAAGGCACCCTCGCTGTCGCCGGCGTTAAACTTCTTCATAATTTCCGGGTACGTCGGCAGCGTCAGAATCAGGAAAAAGGAGCTGATGGCGAGGTTGGACAGCGAGAAGGCCGCGGAATAAGTGCCCAGGGCCACCGCGCCCACGTTGTGTTGCACGATGAACCGGTCGATGCGCACAAACATGCTGAGTGCTACATACGAAACAACGAGCGGTAGGCCATACTTCAGAAACTCCTGATAGATAGACCAGGGGTGCGTGCGGCGCAGCTGCACCAGCACTACGCGGAAGTGGCGTAACAGCAGCAGCGCCTCGAACAGCAGCAGGCCGCTGACCTGAATCAGCAGCAGTTCGTTGATGGAGGTGTGCCGGCGCAGCAGCAGCACCAGCACGGCCGGCAGGTAGTAGCAGGCGTTGGCCAGCACCGTTACCTTGGTGTAGGGCTTCAGGTCGGTGAAGTAGATGCGGTGGCAGTCCTGCATGAAATTGCCCACGCCCCGGCTTACCACACCCAGCAGAATGGCTTCGAGGTAGAGGAGGTCGACGCCGCCAAATACCAGGCTGTAGCCTACCATCACCACGCCAGCGGCCAGGAGCAGCGCCGTAATGCTGGCGTTGAAATGCAGGCCCACGCCAATCGACGAAAACTTGTCCTCCGGCCGGTTAAACCGCATGACGCACATGTTCACCCACATGTACAGAATACCCTGCAAAAACTCGATGCTCACCAAAGCCAGCGAGAGCCGCCCGTAGTTTTCCAACGACAGCAGACGGGTGAAAGCAACCAGGCTTATCAGGTTGATAACCGCCGGCAGCACAAAGGCCGGCGACGACTTAATAATCTTCAACACGTTCATAATGACCCGATAATGAAAGCGTATTATATAAGAATCTAAAAGGTGCAGCCTGCAACGGCGCGTCGGAAGGCTACCGAAGTAGCCCGGCGCGCCACGGTAGTATTAGGCGCGGCCGTCGTTGAGCACCAGCAGGGGCGTGGGCAGCTTGCCCTGCTGCCGCACCTCCTCGATGAGGCGCAGGTGCTCGAAGCGGCTGCGTCGCAGGCGCACCACGTACAGGAACGCATCGAGGTGCGAGCCCAGCGAATAGGTGTCGGCTACCGTGCCCAGCGGCGCGGTTACGACGATAATGTGGTCGTATTGCTGCCGCAGAGCCGTCAGCAGCTGCGCCACCCGGGGGCTACCGAGCAGGCTGGTGGGCACCGCTACGGCCGGGCCGGCTCCTAGCAAGTCCACATTGGCTCCCAGGCCAGCGGAATGCACCAAGCCTTCGAGGGGCTGGCTGTTGTTTGAGAGGTAGTTGGTCAGGCCGGCAGCGTCGGCTGGCTTATCCAGGTAGCTCGCCACATGCGGCTGGCGTAAGTTGAAGTCGAGCACGACGACCTTCCGGCCAGCTTGCCCCAGGCTGGCGGCCAGGTTCAGGGCAACCAGGGTTTTACCCTCGTCGGCCACGCCCGAGCCAATGCCAATCACCTGGCTGGGTTGCTCGCGCAAATGCAGCAGCAGGTTGCTGCGCAGAAAATGAAAATTCTCGGCTTCCGGGCTTGCGCTGGTGTCGCTCACCACAATGCTCTGGCCCTTGCGCAAGTGCCCAATCTGGCCCACAATAGGCGTGCTGGTGGTGCGCTCCACCGCCGTGCGGTTCTCAACCACGCTGCTCGTTAGCCCCCGCACGCTGATGAACGCGAAAGGCAGTAGCAGGCCGGCCAACAAGGCCAGCGCGTACACAATGGGTTTCGGCGGCTTCACGGGCTCCCGGCTTGCCAAAGAGGGGTCGATAAGCCGGGTATTGGAAGCCGTAGCCGCCACCGAAAGCGCCGATTCTTCCCGCTTCTGCAGCAGGTACTGGTACAGGCTCTGCTTCACGCTCTGCTGCCGGCTGATTTCCAGCAACTCGCGCTCGATGGTAGGCACCTGCCGCACGCTGGACTCGAACTGGCCGGAGCGCGACGCCAGCGTGTTGCGCGTGAGCTCCAGCCCGCGTTTGATGTTGCGCAGGTTCTCCAGAATGTTGCCGCGCAGGTTGGTGAGCTGGTCGTTTAGGTTAATGACCAAAGGGTTGTCGACCCGCGTGGTGCGCAGCATGCGTTCACGCTCCAGCGCCAGCTCGTTAAACTTGCTTATCAAGGCCACCAGCGTCGGGTCCTGCAGGCCTAGGTTGCTTGGCACCAGGTTATACTGCCCGGCCTGCGGCGTGAGGTAGCGACCAAGTGAGGCCAGCACGTCGAGCTGAATGGCAATGTCGGAGAGCTGCTTGTTGTAGCCTTTGGCTTGTTCTTCGTACCCCGCTGCCTCCGAGCTCACGTTGGTCACGCCTTTGCGGCTCTTGTAGTTCTCTACCCGGTGCTCCACACTGGATAACTCGCCCGATAGGTCGCGCAGGCGGTTATCAATAAACTGAACCGTGTTGATGGCCAGGGAATTGTGGTCTTCCTGGTTTTCCAGGTTGTACACCGCAATAAGCTTGGTAACGATGTCCTTGCCTTTTTCCGGCACGGCGTCGAGCAGGGTTATCAGCAATACGTTGGTTTTCTTGTTTACGGGCTCAACGGTCATGTTCCTGCCGTATTCATCGGCCAGGTCACGCAACCGGTGTAGCTTGATGATAATCAGGCTGTCTTTCGGCGACGCTCCCCCGGTGTTGAGGATGGTGAACACCCCGTACGGCTTGGTTACCTCCTGCCCGAACTGGTGCACCGAGCGGCCCGTAGCCTTGTCTTCCAATTCGTAAGTGCTGGAATCTTTTACGAAGATTTTAAGCAGATTTTTGTCGCCGGTTGCGTTGGCAGCGGGGCTTAGCTCGCGCAGAAGCACCCGCAGATGCAAATCCTTGCCGTAGAGCTCCTTGTTCTTCACGCGGCGAGGCACGAAGTAGGTGGCCGTGAGCGAAAGCTCGTTCAGCGTCCGCTGCATTAGTCGGTTCGACTTCAGCGATTCAATTTCATCTTCGATGCTGGCCGTCGAATTGAAAATGTCTAGCTCTTTGAATGCCGGATTGCCCGACAGAAAATTGGAGCTTTTGTCAATGTCGCGGATGAGCAGCTTGCTGGTTATCTCGTACTTAGGCGTGGTATAGCGTAGGAACAGGAAGGCCAGCAACAGGCACGCCAGCACACCGAGCACAAACAGATACCAGTAACGAGTGTAGCGCGAAAAAATTTCGGCGATGTTGATAGTGCCGCTTTGGGACGGCTGAGCGGAGGGCGCTTCAGAATACTGCATAAAGGCGAAGCGCTATTTGCGAGCGTTCCCGAAGAAAATAGCCAGGGCTGTGATGGTTGCGACAAAAATGGGGATGTACCGGTTGACAAGGTTGGTTTGCGAAAGCTTTTCCTTGTTGTCGGGCTCCACGTAGAGGATGTCGTTTTGCTGCAGATAAAAGAACGGCGAGTTGAGTACCTCCTTGTTGTTGAGGTTGATACGGGCTGCGGTCCGAACTCCGTTCTTCTCGCGGATAACCAGCACGTTTTCGCGGCGTCCGTAGGCCGTCATGTCGCCGGCGAGTCCCAGCGCCTCCAGGATGTTGATGCGCTCCGACGAGATAGTGAAGGAAGAAGGCCGATTTACCTCGCCAATAACCGTGACCTTGAAATTGATGAACCGGACATTGACAATGGGGTTTTTGACGTACTTTTTAATCAACGTCGTCATCTTTTCCGTGGCCTCCTCAATGGTCAGGTTCGCCAGTTGCACCTTACCCATTACCGGGAAGTTAATTTCCCCGTTTTTGTCTACCAGATAGCCCTCGTTGACTTTATATAAAGAGCTGGAATTGTTATTGTTAGCTGGCAGAAGCATGCCGCTGTTAAATAAAATATTCGACTCCGGATTCAGGCTGCTCAACGAAATGCTTAGCAGGTCATTCGTCTGTATCTTGGGCTCCGTGCTGTTCTCAATTGGCGTTTGGCTAATAGCGGTGCTTTGCAGGTCGCTGAAATAGACTAGGTTGCGACTGGATTTGCAGGAGCAGGATAAAACAAAAAGAACAAGAAATAAAAAGTGCTTTATACTGGGCATTGGGTAATTAAAAAGGGAATCAGCAAATGTAGTTTTGCTTATTCTACAGAAAAAGGCGTGACTAGAGCAGTTGCAAAGGTAAGGCAGGGCATTTGCCTCGGCAAGAATTCTGGCTAAAAAATAATATTTTCTTGGGGTTAAATAGTGTATAAAGGGGGAGTAAGTGGACTGAAATGGCTCGGTGAAAGTCAATAACTGCTCAGAATAGGCTATTTAGCACTTGGAGCACCCGTCTGGTACCAGTCCCTCCCCAAACTCCGCGCCTCTGATTGGACTAAAGGCGCTAGCCACGCCTCCTGCCCACTGGAGAGTGGAAATGCGAATTAATAATTTAGTAACCTTGACAAGATATTAAGCTGTGAGATACTGGTTGATATTTTAAGGATTTTTTTATTGGTAGCTCGCCTTTATTAAGCTAGTAATACTGCTCAACGCCTCAGCAATAACGGCCTGGGCAGGCGTGGTTACAGCCTATTCCAATTACCTCCGCTTTTGCTTTTAACTGGGATAAGGCTTAACTTGCGGCGTTAATTAGTTGATAAAAAACATTGTTTTGCCGATACATCAGTCGGTAAATACTTATTCTGCAGCGGTCTGGCTTAGCTCGGTAATGCCGCTTCTAGCCGGGTGATTTGCCAGGTGGGTGCAACTGTTTGATTAGCGGCATTAAAGCACTGCTCGGAAGAAGCGTTTAACGCGATGCCCGCGGCGCTCACACTCATTGAAAACCAAGACCATGAAAGTTGTCGCAATTGCGTCGGGCGGGGGCCACTGGATACAGCTACAGCGCATTGTGCCGGCTTTTGCCGGCCATGACGTCAGCTACATCTCCACGCACCCCAGCTTCGCGGCTACCGTGCCCGGGCACGCCTTTTATGCGGTGCCCGATGCCAGCCGGTGGAATAAAGTGAAGCTCTTGAAAGTAGGGTATGAGCTGTTCCGGCTAATCTCAACCATTAAACCGGACGTCATCATCTCGACCGGCGCCGCGCCCGGACTAATGGCCCTGCTGGCTGGCAAGCTGACGGGAGCGCGCACCATCTGGCTCGACAGCATTGCCAACATCGAGAAGATTTCGATGAGCGGGCAGATAGCGTTGCGCTTCGCCGACCGTACCTACACGCAATGGCCCAAACTGGCCACCGACAAAGTTCAGTTTGCCGGCAACGTGTTGTCATAGTTTAAGTTGCACTTCTAATAGCTACCTATCGGCCCTCCTTTACCCTTCTATCATGATTTTTGTAATAACCGGAACGCAGGAGCCTTTTGACCGGATGATTAAGGTGGTCGATGAAGTGGCCGGCATGTTCAACCACATTCCATTCGTGGCCCAGGTTTCGAAGTCGACTTTCGAAGCCGTGCATCTTCAAACCCACGATTTCATTCCGCCGGTTGAGTTCAATAAATACTTTGAGGAGGCTGACTTAATTATCAGCCATGCCGGGATGGGTTGTATTCTGAGTGCGCTGGAGCGGAGCAAACCCATCCTTATTATTCCCCGGCTGGCAAAATATGGCGAGCACCGCAACGACCACCAAGTGGCCGCCGGTGAAGTATTTAAAACCCTACAATACGTGAACGTAGCAGCCGACGAAGTTGAGTTAAAAACCAAGCTGGTAGAGCTTATTACAGCTGGTGCCAAGCCGTTGCACAAGATTGGCCGCCATGCTTCCCACACCCTGCTGGAATCGTTGGGCAGCTTTATTTCCACTAACAAATAAGCCCTATTCCTATCTTTGTTACGAAGTACACAAACTGAATGGGGTAGCAATTCCGTAAGTGGTTGGCTGAATCCGCGGCCGGGCTTTTTCTAGTGTGCAAGCCTGCTGAGCGCAGCTGTTTTGCGCTACGTTCGGCGGCTGCCCGTCTTGAGGAACACCCCGTTTTCGTTGCGGAACGTGCGCTGATACCACGACATGTTCTTGTCACTATGTGATTTTGTTGTTTCGCTTACCGTGCCTGATTTTGTCGCTGGCACACTCACCGAAAGGAATGAGGCAGTTGGTTTTACTGCACTCAACTGACAATAATCGTTCGGCAGGCTCGCGCAGTTGCTTCTGGCGCTGCGACCAGCCGAACAACAGGCTTTATCAGATTGGAAATCGTAACAATTGGGAAGGCCCGCATCAACAACATCACGCAAGCAGAGGCCATTCAGCAGATTGACCGCCTGATTGCACGTGGTGAGCAAGGTTCCGTTGTGACGCCTAATCTGGACCACATTGTGAAGCTGGAAGCGGACGCTGAATTTGCGGAATGCTACTCGAACGCTGCTCTGGTGCTCGTAGACGGAAATCCGCTGCTATGGGCCGCGCGGTTGCTGGGCACCCCGCTTCGGTCGCTGGTTACGGGTTCCGATTTGTTTCCGGCGCTGTGCAAGCACGCCGTGGCCAAGCGCTACCGCCTGTTCTTTTTGGGAGGGCGCGAAGGAGTAGCCGAAAAAGCAGCTGTGCGGTTGGCTGCCAAACACCCGGGCCTAGAGGTGGTGGGTACTTACTGCCCACCCTTTGGCTTCGAAAAGGACGAAGCCGAAAACAGCAAAATCATCGGTTTGATAAACGATGTGCAGCCCCATATCCTGTTTGTGGGCTTGGGGGCTCCAAAACAGGAGAAATGGATTGACCAGAATCTGCGCCGCCTGCAGGCGAACGTGGCCCTAGGCATAGGCGCTTCGTTTGAGTTTGAGGCGGGCACTACCATGCGCGCGCCGCAGTCGGTTCGTCAGATTCGAATGGAATGGTTCTGGCGTTTTACCACCGAACCCCGGCGACTATTTCGCCGCTATTTTATTGATAGTTTCAGCTTCCTGCCCATTATCTGGCGGCAATGGCAGCAGCAGGATAGAATAGAGAAGTAATTGGTTCGTAGCTGATTTCGGTAGGGCAGGAACCGTGTTTTTCGGTGGAATAGTGGTTGCCTGCCTCCGGTTTAGGGAGCAACAGGCCCAGTTGTTCTGCAGTATTCAGCGAAGACGCGGCGTGAGGTCAATTGCCGCATCTCGACAGCAAGAGGCTAAAAAACCAGCGGAGTGGCTTCAGGCAGGGCTATTGGGCTGCGGGCTTTGCCTTACATACCTGTAAACGTTTGCGTAGATAAGCGTTGGTTTCGGGGCGTTATGGCGGGAAGTTTACGGATGTTTTCCGCTTGCCGAAACCATCCCAACCACGCCTTATGAACCGAAGAATTCTGCTGCTGGCCCTGGGCTGCCTGCTCGCCCCAATGGCCCACGCCCAGAAAAGCCTCTATCACAAAGGCTGGGTCGACTTCAACAAAAATGGCCGGCGCGATGTGTACGAAGACGTGACCCAGCCGCTCGAAAAGCGTGTGGACGACCTGCTGGCCCAGATGAACCTGAATGAGAAAACCTGCCAGATGGCCACGCTCTACGGTTTTGGGCGGGTGCTGAAGGACGAGATGCCTACGCCCGGCTGGAAAAACGAAGTCTGGAAGGACGGCATTGCAAATATCGACGAGGAACTGAACGGTGTGCGCAACACCCCGAAAGCCGCCAGTAAATACACTTTCCCTTTCAGCCAGCACGCGGTGGGCATCAACAACGTGCAGCGCTGGTTTGTGGAGGAAACGCGGCTGGGCATCCCGGTTGATTTCACCAACGAAGGCATCCACGGGCTGTGCCACGACCGCGCCACGCCGTTGCCGGCTCCCATCGGCATCGGCAGCAGCTGGAACAAGGCCCTGGTGCGCCGCGCCGGCGAAACCGTGGGGCGCGAGGCCAAGGCCCTGGGATACACCAACGTGTACGTGCCCATTCTGGACCCCGCCCGCGACCCGCGCTGGGGCCGCGTGGTGGAATGCTACGGCGAAGACCCCTTCCTTATCGCGGAGCTGGGCAAGCAGATGACCCTTGGCGTGCAGGGCCAGGGCGTAGCTGCCACGCTCAAGCACTTTGCCGTGTACAGCGTGCCCAAGGGTGGGCGCGACGGCAACGCCCGCACCGACCCGCACGTCGCGCCCCGCGAGCTGCACCAGATATTCCTATACCCATTTCGCCGTGTGATTCAGGAGGCCCACCCCATGGGCGTGATGAGCAGCTACAACGACTGGGACGGCGTGCCCATTACCGGTAGCCACTACTTCCTCACGGAGTTGCTGCGCCAGCAATACGGCTTCGATGGCTACGTGGTGTCCGATAGCCGGGCGGTGGAATTTATCTCCGAAAAGCACCACGTCGCGCCCGATTTTCTGGACGGCACCCGCCAGGCCGTGGAGGCTGGCTTGAACGTGTGGACCAACTTCTACACGCCCGCCACCTACATCAACAATGTGCGCGAGCTGGTGAAAACCGGCCGCCTGGCCCAGGCCACCGTCGATGAGCGAGTGCGCGAGGTGCTGCGCGTGAAATTCCGCCTCGGCCTCTTCGACCAACCTTACGTGCCCAACCCCCAACAGGCCGACAAAACCGTGCACACGCCCACCGACGAGTCCTTCGCCCTTCAAGCCAACCGGGAATCACTGGTGCTGCTGAAAAACGAAAACGCCCGGCTGCCGCTGCAAAAAGGCCAGTTGAAAAACCTGCTTGTGGTAGGACCGATGGCCGATAATCCCGACCCCGCCATCAGCCGCTACGGCCCGGCCAACAACCCCGTTACCACCGTGCTCAAAGGCCTGCAGGTGGCAGCCGGCCCCGGCCTCACGGTGCAGTATGCCAAGGGCTGCGACGTAACCAACCCCGGCTGGCCCGATACCGAGCTGGTGCCCACGCCCCTGAGCGCTGCCGAGCAGCAGGGCATTGCCGAAGCCTTGGCCAAAGCTCAAACCGCCGACGTCATCGTGGCCGTGCTGGGCGAGGACGATAAAACGGTGGGCGAAAGCCTGTCGCGCACTTCGCTGGACCTGCCCGGCCGTCAGCAACTGCTGCTGGAGGCCCTGCACGCCATTGGCAAGCCCGTAGTGCTGGTGCTCATCAACGGCCAGCCGCTCACCATCAACTGGGCGGCGCGCAACGTGCCGGCCATTCTGGAGGCGTGGTTCCCGAGTTCGTCGGGCGGTACGGCCATCGCCGAGGCGCTGTTTGGCGACTACAACCCCGGCGGCAAGCTCCCCATGACCTTCCCCAAAAGCGTGGGCCAGATTGAGTTTAACTTCCCCTTCAAACCCGCTTCCCAGGCTGACCAGCCCATTGGCGGCGACCCCAACGGCGGCGGCAAAACCGCCACCAACGGCCCACTTTATCCCTTCGGATTTGGCCTGAGCTACACCACCTTCACCTACTCCAATCTGCAGATAACGCCCCGCGAAGCTGCTCCCAAAGCCTCCATCGACATAGCGGTGGACGTGGCCAACACCGGCCCGGTAAAGGGCGACGAAGTGGTGCAGCTCTACCTGCGCGACAAGCTCAGCACAGTTATCACTTACGACAGCCAGCTGCGCGGCTTCGAACGCGTGAGCCTGGCTCCCGGCGAGCATAAAACCATCCACTTCACGCTCCGGTCCGACGATTTGGCCCTGCTCGACCGCAACATGAAATGGGTGGTGGAGCCCGGCGAGTTCGAAGTATTGGTAGGCAGCTCTTCAACTGATATTCGGGTGAAAAGTACGTTTGTAAGCAAGCTGGAGTAAGCGGGTCCAGAATGCTTAGGATGAAAAGCAGGCCCAGAACGCTTTGCCTGGCAGCAACGGTGGTTGATAAAAACTAACAGGAATATTCGGATAAAAAAGAATAAATTCGATGCGGACGCGGCTTGTTGGTTCCGTCCGAAACGACTTTTGCCACTGTCCTTCCTGCTATGAAATACCTATTGCTTATCGCTGCTTTGCTGCCGCTGTTTCAACCTGCTTCCGCACAGCAGGCTGCTCCCAAAGCTCCTGCAGCCAAGGCCGCCGCCAGTTCTGCCGCACCTGATGTTGTCTTGCTCGGCGGCAAAATCTTCACCGCCGACCTTGCTAAGCCCTATGCCCAGGCGCTGGCCGTGCGCGGCGATAAAATCGTGGCCGTGGGCAGTACGGCGGCCATCAGCAAGCTGGCAGGGCCTCGCACGCGCCGCATCGAGCTGCGCGGCCGTACGGTGGTGCCGGGCTTCAATGATGCCCACACACACCTACCGGCTGGGCACCCGTTGGGGCACTTCTTCGATTTTCCGCAGGCCCCCATGGTGCCCGGCCCCAGTACGGCGCAGGTGCTCGATACGCTGGCCGCGCTGGCTGGCCGCGTGCCGCCTGGCACTTGGTTGGAAGGCGAAGTGGGCCTGCTGGCGTTGCAGGACCCGCAACTGCGCCGCTCCGACCTCGACCGCGTGGCACCAAAACACCCCGTGCTGCTGCACACGCCCTGGGGGCACGGCAGCGTGGTGAATAGCCTGGCCCTGCAGCGCTTAAGCATAACAGAGGCGACGGCGAACCCATTGGGAGGCACCACCGGCCGGTTGCCCGATGGCGGCGCGCTCACTGGCCAGCTCAATGAGTATGCCGATTGGGCGCCGCGCCGCGTCCTCCACGGCCAGTTGCCCGATTCTGTCTGGACGCAGCTGCTGCGCGGCTACGGCGCGGCTGCCGTGCGCTTCGGCATCACCAGCGTGCAGAGCATGACCGATGCGCTGCCACCCGCCCAAACCCTTCGCGTGGTGCAAGCCGCAGCGCTGCCCATCCGTCAGCGCATCATCCCGTTTCCAATGACGACCTCCTATGGCATCAACCGCCGCGAATGGGCGGCAGTCGATAAAAACCCCAGTCCGCTGGCCCGCGTGGAGGGCGTGAAATACATCCTCGATGCCACGCCATTGGAGGGCGGCGCGCTGATGCGCCGCGCCTATCCGGGCCGCTCCGGCTGGTACGGTAAGCTCAACTTTCCGGTAGATACCGTGCGGCACATGTTGCGCACGGCTCTGCAAAGCTCCCAGCCGCTGATGCTGCACATTTCCGGCGATAGTACGGCTAGTCTGGTGCTGCGCCTCATGCACGAGTTGTCCGACGATGCCACTTGGCGCACCAAGCGTGTCCGTTTCGAGCACGGCGATGGGGTAGGCGCCGACCTGCAAGCCCGGGCCAAAGCGCTGGGCATTGTGGTGGTGCAAAATTCCTCACACTTCATCAACGCCGCAGTCGACCCGCAGCATGGTGCTCCTGCCAACATGCATGCCTCCTTCCGCTCGTTGCTGGAAAGTGGTGTGCCCTTCGCCCTGGGCTCCGACGGCCCGATGAATCCCTTCCTCAACATACTCTTCGCAACTACCCTGGCCGACCCCAAAGAAGCCCTGACCAGAGAGCAAGCTGTGCGCGCTTACACAGCCGGGGCCGCCTTTGCCGAGTTTCAGGAGCAGCAAAAAGGCACCTTAGCGCCCGGCAAGCTGGCCGATTTGGCAGTGCTCTCAAAGGATATTTTCACGGTGCCGCTGCCGGCTTTACCGGGCACAGTGAGCGAGCTAACGATGGTAGGCGGCAAGGTGGTGTACGAGGCGAAAAGGCCATAAGGCCTAACTATGCGTCACCACTATGTATTCTTTATAGCGAGGGGAAATAGTTGAACCGTTGTTAATTAAAGGAGCCCATTGCTAAGCACAATGGGCTCTTTCTGTTTTTAAACATAGACAACTATATCCTCAATCCGCTTACGGTAGTGATACCCATTTTGGCGCAGGGGGAGCAGTTTTAGCTGGCTGTGCTCGATAAAGTACGGCACCACTGCCTTGCCCGGACCATACGTCCATCGTTTCGGTATATGGTCCGGAATATAAAGGAGTCATCTGCTGCGTGTCTAGATGCAACACGCTGAACTCTTTTTTATTACGCATAATAACCGCATTTCCATCGCTAGAAGTGGCGCGAAAGCGGAAAAAACCTCTGTTCTCGGCCAGATAGGCCAACTGCTGTGCAGGAATGTAGGATAATTCTGTAAAGGTGGCAGTGCGTGGTAGCGGTACAACAGAAGTGTGCAAAACGGTGCCTTTCGCATCAAATTTCACCTGCACAAAACCAACCGGCGTTAGCGACGACGTATTGTAGCCATAGCCTACCAATGCGTGCATGGCAATTATCTGGGCCGTGTTGTTGGCAGCTGACGTACTAGCAAACGTTTCTCCTAGTAGAAAATAATTGCCGGAGGGGTCGATGCCTAAATGCTCCCACCGTATTTCCACGTCTTGGGGCGAAACGATGGCGCTGGGCGCTGACTGATTTGCATTCGTATTACTCCACAACTGCCTGCCGTTAGGCAACCGGCGAGTTAGAAATAAATCGCCGGTTTTAACAGAAATTGCCCGTTGCCTGGCCTCCGCAGGCAAGGAGCGACCAGCGTAAACCAGCGAATGGTCGGGTAGTAATAAAGTGCTTTCTACAAAGCGTTTATTGTCAACATCACTTGCGCGCGCTTGGGAAAGCACTCGCCCCGTGCGCGATTCTAGGCACCATATCGTCTGCTCCTGCTCGTGATCAGCACTTATAATCCAGATGCTTTCAGCATCAGATTGGAAATCCACGAGGTAAATAGGACGGTCGGACGAAGCGAACGGAGTCTTCCAGCGAACACGCTGTTGAACATCAAGGCATTCAAGGGTAAAGCTCTTCTCGTTGTTCGCTTGGCTGTATAGCACAAACAACGAGTCGGATGCCATGGGTAGTGGCGGATGAGTGATTAATTTCTGCTTGTAAGCTTCCCGACGGAAGCTCAGAATTTTTCCGGTCGTATCAATTACAGCGGTGAAGGCAGTGTCGTTAAGTTTGCGTCGGAAACGATAGAAAGCCGCCTTGTTATTCAGCGCATGGTCAGTTAGGTGTAAGTCGTAGCCGGCAAGTATCAGCGAGGCTTGTCTTTTCTGGTGCAGGAGCGAATCGAAAACAACATGACGAAGCATTGAAGACTCCTGATTGGGGAGTGGGGATATTTGGTGCACTACTCCTTTACCATCGGGTAAAGTATAAAGCTCTCCATTAGAATAGCTGTGTTTTTGCCGCGTCCATGCGCTCAATGTTTGAGTATAACCAGTGTGATAACTTAGTAGCAGTAAGATTAGGAATAGCCGTACTTGCTTAATCAATTGCTTAGGCATTATAAAAAGCGCTGTTTTAGCGAAGACAAAAGAGTGACAGCTAAATCTGCGCTGGAAGGGTGTGCGTTAGCGACAGATTGCTGTCTGCAAACGCCGGGTACAAGCTCACCAGCACCTTCTCAGGCGTCATCGGGGCCGAGAAGGGGAGGGCCGTGTGGCCCTGAAATGCCCGAACCGCGTCGCGTAGGGCGAAGTAGGTGCCGATGCCGTACATAAGCGGCGGTTCGCCCACGGCTTTGGAGCGCAGAATCGCCTTGGGGTGGCCCGGCGTATCGAGGAAATGCACGTCTAACACTTTGGGTGCAGCGTAGATGTCCGGGATTTTGTAGCTGTTGAGCGAGTTGCTGAGCAGGCGGCCTTCGTCGTTGTAAGCCACTTCCTCCATGGTCATCCAGCCGATGCCCTGTACCGCACCGCCTTCAATCTGGCCGCGGTCGATGACTTCGTTGAAACTCTGGCCGAAATCGTGGGCAATTTGCAGGGCATCCACGGTATAGGTGCCGCGCAGGCAGTCGACCGTTACGGTAGTCAGAGCCGTGCCGTAGACGTGGTAAGCGAAGGGGTGGCCTTGGTTGACGGTAGCATCGAAATGCAGGTCTGGGGTGGCGTAGTGGGCATTTTCGGTGAGGGCCACGCGCTTCCAGAAGGCGGAGGAAACCAGCTTTTCCCAATTGGTTTCGGCCGGAACACCAGCAGCCAGTACTTCTTCGTCGCGGATTTCCAGTCCCTCGTAGTTGAGCGTGTATTCCACTTCGGCATGGCGCAGCAGGCGCTCGCGCAGGGCAGCGCAGGCCATTTCGGTGGCCTTGCCGTTGAGGTCGGCCGTGGCGCTGGCGGCGCTGGGGGAGGTGTTGGCGACGCGCGTCGTGTTGGTAGTTTCGATTTTGATGCGGTTAATCGAAATGCCCAACGTGCGGGCAGCTACCTGCGCGATTTTAGTGTTCACGCCCTGTCCCATTTCCACCGCGCCCGTGCTGATGCCCACCGAACCGTCGGAGTAGATGTGCACCAGCGCCCGCGTCTGGTTCATGGGCGTTTTGGTGAAGCTGATGCCGAAGCAAATGGGCATCACCGCGAAGCCCTTTTTCTTCAGTTTATTGGTCTGATTGAACTGCTCAACTTCGGCCCGAATCCCGGCCAAATCGAACTCCGATGCGGCCGTATCCCAGGCCTGCTCGGCGTGGCACATGTCGGCCGCCTGCCGGTACGAGAACAGGTCGCCCTCGCGCAGCAGGTTCTTTCGCTGAATCTCGTATGCCGGCACGCCCAGTGCTTCGGCCGCTTTGGCAATGGCCGACTCAATCACAAACATGCCCTGCGGGCCCCCAAAGCCCCGGAAAGCCGTATTGGGTGGCAAATTGGTGCGGCACGAAAAGGCCGTAGCCGTTACGTTGGGTACGAAATAGGCGTTGGTGGCGTGGAAGAGTGTCCGCTCCATCACGGCCGGCGAGAGGTCGGCTGCCGCGCCGGCATTTTGGAAGAACGTGACTTCGTAGGCCACGATTTTCAGGTCGGCATCGAAGCCGATTCTGAAATCGGACGAATAGGGGTGGCGCTTGCCGGTCATGCGCATGTCGGCCATGCGGTCGAGCACCAGCTTCACCGGCTTTTTGGTGATGAACGCGCCCAGCGCCGCCAGGGCACCCCAGGGCGTGGCCTGGTCTTCCTTGCCCCCAAAGCCGCCGCCGAGGCGCGTCACGTCCACTTCTACTTGGTGCATGCCCAAGCCCAGCACGTGCGCCGTATGGCGCTGCACGGCGGTGGGACCCTGCGTGGAGGAAATCATGCGCACGCCGCCCATCTCTGTGGGGAAGGCATAAGCGCCCTGCGTTTCAATGTACAAATGCTCCTGCCCGCCGCTCTCGGCTACGCCCTCAAACACCTGCGCGCAAGCTGCCCAGGCCGCTTCCGAGTCACCAATTTTGAAGGTGCGCGGCGGCACAATCAGCTCGCCCTGCGCGGCAGCAACCCGTGGGTCGGTGATGATGGGCAGCGGGTCAATTTCGACGGTAATCAGCTTGAGGGCCGCGTGGGCCTGCGCCTCGGTTCGGGCTAGCACCAGCGCCACCGGCTGCCCTCGAAAATGCACATGCCCGTCCGCCAGCAGCGGCTCATCGGCCACAATGCCGCCAATCTGGTTGATGCCCGGGATATCGGCCGCCGTGAGCACGCGCGCCACACCGGGTGCCGCCAGCGCCGCGCTGAAGTCGAGGCTCTTCAGTACGCCGTGGGCCAGCGGGCTTTCAAACACGGCCGCGTACAGGGTGCCCTGCTGCACGGGCACATCGTCGAGGTACTGCGATTCGCCGCGCACGTGGCGCTGAGGGTCAAGGTGATTCATGGGTTCTAATTCTTTTTGAGAGAACGTCATGCCGAGCGGAGCCGAGGCATCTCGCGTGCTTCGTTGTACGGGCATTGATTACTGCCACACGCGAGATGCCTCGGCTCCGCTCGGCATGACGTTCGGTTCTCTTATCTTATGTCAATTCATCCACTGCCAGCTCCGGTGCAAACTGCAGGAAGTGGGCCCACAGCAGCTGGCGCAGCAACAGCCGCTTGTAATCGGCTGTGCCGCGCACATCAGAAATCGGGCTGATTTCTGCCTGCATCACGGCATTGGCCGCGCTTACGGTTTCGGCTGTCAGTTCGCGACCAATTAGGAACTCGCTAGTGCGCGCCAGATAGAGCGGCACCGGCCCGACGCCGCCAGCCGAAATAGCGGCGGCCTGGATTACGTCATTTTTAACCCGCAGCCAGGCAGCGGAGTTCACGCTGGCGATGTCGAGGTGGGTGCGTTTCGAAACTTTCTCAAAGTGGAAGAAGTCGCCAGCCAGCGGGGCAGGAAAGCTTATTTCGATGACCTGCTCGTCGGCTGCTTTCGCCAGCTTTTTGTAGCCGAGGTACAGGTCGGGCAGAGCCAGCTCGCGGGTCTGGCCGTTGCCATCCTGCAACGTGACGAATGCGCCCAGGGCCAGGAACATGATGGTTAAATCGCCAATGGGCGAGCCGTTGATAAAGTTGCCGGCCACCGTGCCCATGTTGCGAATTGGCGTGCTCGATACCAGTTTCAGATATTGCGGCAGGTTGGGCAGCAGGCCGCGCATAAGCTCCGATTCGAGCAGCTGGCTGGCCGTGGTGGCCGCGCCCAGCACTACCCGGCCGGTGGTTGCTTGGCGGATGCCACGCCGGCCGGGCTGGTCGAACACTAGGCGCACGCCGGGCTGCTCGCGCAGCTCTTCGAGGCGCTGCACCAGCAGGTCGGTACCACCACCCAGTATGGCATGCGTAAATGGCTTACTACCGTCCTGGTGGTCGTGGTCGTTCTGGCTTTGGGCATGCCCGTTAGGCGAGGTTGAAACGTGGGACGCAGCCTTTGCTGCGTCAGCCGTACGCGCAGCCTCCCGACTCCCACCCAAACGCAGTTGCGCGAGCTTCGCCGGAATTTCGGCGAAGTAGCCAGGCACAAACTGCTTCTCGCTGAGCCAGGCCAGGGCCTTTTCAGCCGGGCGCTGTTCCAACTCAGCCGTGAGCTTAGCGGCAGCGCGCTCCAACGATTTGTAGCCGGTGCAACGGCAAATGTTGCCGTCAATGGCCGCGATGGTGCTTTTCTCGGTAGCCGGCTGCGTGCTCAGGCTGTGGCCGGTCAGCGACATTACGAAGCCTACCGTGCAGAAGCCGCACTGCGAGCCGCCCTCGTCCACAATGGCCTTTTGCACGGGCGTAAGCTGGTTGCCGGCCGCGTTGATTCCCTCCACCGTCACGATGTGCTTGCCGTGGGCATTGCCCAGCGGCGTGAGGCAGCTGGTCATGCTCTGGTAATTCACCGTTTGGCCGTCGGCATTCAGCTCGCCTACCAGCACGGTACACGCGCCGCAGTCGCCCTCGCGGCAGCCAATTTTGGTGCCTTTCAGCTGCTCGTGGTAGCGCACAAAATCGAGCAGCGTACTGGCCGGGGCCTCGCTGGTGCGAATAGGCTGGTCGTTGAGGTAAAATTCAATCATCTGGTGGGGTATGCTGCGATTCAAAAAGAACGTCATGCAGAGCGTAGCGAAGCATCTCGCGTGGGATAGTAATTCAATCGTAGAAAAAGGATTGACTAGTGGTAGCACGCGAGATGCTTCGCTGCGCTCTGCATGACGTTCTAATACTCTGTCTTGCCTTCCAGTTCCGTCCAGGCTTTAAAACCGGCCAGGGCTTCGTCGCGCAGCAGCTGTGTCATAGGTAATTTACGGCTTTCCATGGGGCGGTCCAGTTCTTCGTAGATGAACTGGTCGTCGAAGCCGATGGCCGCGGCGTCGGCCTTGGTGTTGCCGTAGAACACCCGGCGCGGGCGGGCCCAGTAAATGGCACCCAGGCACATGGGGCAGGGCTCACAGCTGGTATAAAGGTCGCAGCCGTCGAGCTGAAAAGTGCCCAGCTCCTTGCAGGCCTTGCGGATGGCATCCACTTCAGCGTGGCAGGTGGGGTCGTGGGTGGTGGTAACCTGATTAAAGCCGCGGGCAATGATTTGGCCGTCCTTCACCACTACTGCCCCGAAGGGACCACCAAAGCCGGCCTTCATTTGGTCGATGGACAGGCGAATGGCTTCGCGCATAAATTCGTGGTTGGGAGCTTCCATGGGTGGGGCGGAAAAGGTGAGCGGCAGCAGCTGCGTAAAACTTTAAAAAACGGGCAACAAAGAAAGCCACTGGCCGCCACATTCTGCGCAAACGCTTTCTCAGTCCGCGCCCTGGTGCACACAAAAAAGGGCCGCTTCCGAAGAAGCGGCCCCAAAGCGAAGTCTAAGCGGAGAACAACGCCACTACCCGGCTATTTCATAAGGTTAGGAAGCCGCAGCTGCAAACCAAGCGAGGGGATGACCGTCACGCCCTTCAGCGACACCGAATTGTTGTTGAGCAGGGCAAAGTCGCCGTAGTTCTGGTAGAACAGCGATACAGCCGGCACAAAATACACGTAGCGGTAGCCGATTTTGAGGTTGACGAAGCCCCCAAACGACGAGAAGCTGCGGCTTTGGTCGGGCAGCGAGGGCACCTGCACCGAGCCGTTGTACACCTTGGTGGGCGCGAAGCCATAGGTCATCCAGGTGTGGCCGTAGGCCACGCCGTAGCTGATGGCTCCAATTTCTTCCTCCGTGCCCAGCGAGTTGCTGAAGGTGAGCGGAACCAGGATGTCGTAGCGGGTGGCGTGTAGGTTCAGCACCGAGTTGATGTCGGACAGAAAGGGGAGGCTGGGCAGCTTGGCACGCTGGGACGCAAACTGCAGCCCCACGCTGGCGTAAAGCGTGCCCGATGCGGCCCCAGCCCCGGGGTTCTCGATGGAACCCGTGGGGCCCAGCAACTGGTACTGGGCATCGAACACGTGCGAGCCGAAGGTGTACTTGTAACCGGCGTCGAGGCGCGGAGCAATACCGTAGCGGATGAACAGGTCGGAGGTGGTCTGCACCGGGTCGAGCACGTAGGCCAGGGCAGCGGCCTGCAGCTGGGTGGTCGCTTCGGTGTAGTTCACCTTCTGCTCGTTGGCGGCCTGGCTGGCGGCTTGCTTCACGGCGCTGCTGGCCTGGGCAATGGGGGCGCTGGCAATGTTAAACCCCAGGTTGTAGCCTGCCCGGAACTCGCCCTTGGGCGTGACCTTGCCGGAAGTGATGATGGAGCGCGGAGCAGTGCAGGCGCCGGATAGCAGGGCCGAAGCCAGGAGCAGGGCCGCCCCAGAGCGGCGGAAGGAAGTAGCGAAACGGATTGGCATAGAAAAATGAAAGAATGCGTTGCGGGCCGCTAATCGAAAACCGAGCCGAAATGACGGAACCCGGGCAGCAAAATAGGTGTCTGCAAGGCTTGAATACGGACCTTCGAAAAATAAAGCGGAAAGGCTATGTAACTTTTCCAGCTTTTCGCCTTCAAAGTCCCCGGCTGCTGCCCTCACGCCTCCCTTTCCTTTATGCCGCACTTGCTACTCTGGTTGCTTTCGCTGCTGCCATTCCTGGGTTACGAGCCCGGGCCGGCTCCACGCGCTACGGTGTACGTTTTTCTGGCCGAAACCTGCCCCATTAGCCAGGCGGCTACGCTGCCGCTGCGGGAATTGCACGCCCGGTACGGGGCGCAGCGGGTACGTTTCGTGGGCGTGTTTCCAGCCAAGGAAACTACCGCCGCCGGCCTGGCCACCTTTGCCAAAACCTACCAGCTGGCCTTTCCGCTGCAAGCCGATGCCAGCCACCAGCTTACCCGGCAGCTCCACGCCCGCGTTACGCCCGAAGCCGTGGTGGTGGCCGCCGATGGCCGTACCATTCTGTATCAGGGCCGCCTCGACGATGCCTACGCCGGGCTGGGCCAGCACCGGGCCGTGACGCGCCACCACGAGTTGGCTGAGGCGCTGGCGGCCGTTGCGGCGGGCCAGCCCGTGGCCGTGCCCCGCACCGAGCCGGTGGGCTGCTTTATTGAGTAACTTTGAAAACGATAACCGTCTGGCGAGAAAGCAGATGAACTTTGACTGATTCGCTTCGCCAGTGCAGCTGGAGGCCACCCGTAAACATAACCCATGAAACACCTCTTCTCTTCGCTGCTGGCGTTGCTTGCTTTGAGTACGGCACAACCCGCCGACGCTCAGACCACGCCGCAGTACACCTTCAGCCAGGACATTGCGCCGCTGGTGTACAACCACTGCACCAGCTGCCACCGCACCGGCGAAGTGGCCCCGTTTCCGCTCACCAGCTACGCCGAAGTAGCCAGCCACGCCCAAACCATTAAGTACGTGACGGGCACGCGCTACATGCCGCCGTGGAAGCCCGACCCGCGCTACCGCCACTACCTCGACGAAAATACCCTGACCGACGCAGAAATTGCCAAAATCGCGGCTTGGGTCGATGCCGGCGCGCCGCAGGGCAACCCCGCCCTCACGCCGCCGGTGCCCACCTACCCCAGCGGCTCGCAGCTGGGCACCCCCGATTTGGTGATTCCGATGGCCAAGGCCTTCACGCACCAGGGCAATGGCCAGGACATGTACCGCATTTTCGTGCTGCCCGTGACCCTGCCCGCCGACCGCGACATCGCAGCCATCGAATTCCGGCCCGGCAACAAGCGCATTGTGCACCACAGCATCATTGCCCTCGATACCACCCAGCGGGCCCAGGCCCTCGACGCGGCCGACCCCGGCTACGGCTATACCCAGTTTGGCGGCTTCGGCTTCGAACCCTTGGAGGGCGTGTACGGAGCCTGGGTACCGGGCATGCAGCCGCGCTTCTTCGCGTCGGGCATGGGCAAGAAGCTTTACCGCCGGGCCTCACTGCTGGTGCAGGTGCACTACGGCCCCAACTTCGTCACGCAGAAAGACTCGTCGGTGGTGAACATTTTCTTCGCCCGCCAGCCGGTCACCCGCTACGTGCAGACGCTGCCGGTCATTTCGCCGCAGGTACTCACCAACGGCCCGTTCGTGATTCCGGCCAACCAGACCAAAACCTTCCACGCCCAGCTCACCGTGCCCTTCGATGTGACGATGCTGAGCGTAGCGCCCCACGCGCACCTGCTGAGCAAGGCCTGGAAAGTAGCCGTGGTAAAGCCCAATGGCGATACCATTCGACTGATAAAAATTGGTGACTGGGACTTCCGCTGGCAGGGTACGTTCCGCTTTTCTAACTTGATAAAAGTGCCGGCCGGCTCGCGGCTCATCGCCGATGCCACCTACGATAACACCGCCCAAAACCCGCGCAACCCCAGCAGCCCACCGCGCGTCACTACCTGGGGCGAAAGCACCCTCGATGAGATGCTGCTCACCTATTTCGAGTTGCTGCCCTACCGCCCCGGCGACGAAAACATTGTGCTGAGCACGGCCCCGGGCCAGGCTACCATGCCCGGCACCGTGCAAGTGTCGCTGTACCCAAACCCTGCCAGCGGAGCCACCGCGCTCAATTTTCAGCAGGAGCGGCCCGGGCCCATTACGGTGTCTATTCTCGATGGCACGGGCCGGCTGGTGCGCACGCTGGTGCGCGAGAAGCTGTACCCGGCCGGGCCGCAGCACCTCCCCCTGCCGCTGGCGGGCCTCAGCGCCGGCGTGTACCTCGTGCGCCTGGACTCGGAAGAAGGCACCCGCACCGAAAAGCTGGTGGTGACAGACGGGCACTAGCAGGACAGCTGGAGCAGCTTACAAGGAACGTCCTGCCTCGGCTGTGCCCGGCAGGACGTTCCTTGTAAGCTGTTGCTCCCAATCTGCCGTTGCGCATCTTTGCTCCCATGAAAATTCTATATGGAGTGCCCGGCGAGGGCCTGGGCCACGCTACGCGCAGCAAAGTCGTTATTGGCCACCTGCTGGCCCAGGGCCACGACGTACGCGTAGTGAGCAGTAGCCGCGCCTACACCATGCTGGCCGCGGCATTCGGTAAGCAGCGCGTACTCGAAATACGGGGCTTTCACTTGGCTTACGACGGCCTAGCCGTGAGCAAGCTGCGCACGGCGGTGCTCACGCTGCGCACTGCCCCGGAGGATTTACGCGTGAATTTTGCGCGCTACCGCGATTTGCTCGGCGACTTCGCGCCCGACGTGGTGATTTCCGATTTCGAGTCGTTCAGCTACCTGTTTGCCAAGCTGCACCGGCTGTCAGTTGTCAGCATTGATAACATGCAGATTATCAGCCGGGCGAAGCTGAACGTGGCGGTGCCCCGCGATGAGCGCGGCAACTACCAGCTGGCCAAAAACATTGTGCGGGCCAAGCTGCCGCGTAGCCGCCACTACTTCATTACCACGTTCTTCAGCCTGCCCCTGGCCAAGGACGACACCACGCTGGTGCCGCCCATTATCCGGCCCGAGATTGTGGCCGCCGCCCCCACCAAGGGCTCGCACGTGCTGGTGTACCAATCGGCCACTACTCAGCAAAACTTGGTGCCGCTGCTCCAGCAACTGCCCGACCAGGAGTTCCGTGTGTACGGCTTCAACAAGCAGGAAAGCCACGGCAACGTGCAGCTGTGCGCGTTTTCGGAGGCTGGCTTTATCGCCGACTTGGCCAGCGCCCGGGCCGTGGTCACCAACGGCGGCTTCTCGCTGATTTCGGAGGCCGTGTTTCTGCACAAACCCATTTGCGCCATTCCCATTCCGGCCCAGTTCGAGCAGTGGCTGAATGCCGCCGAGGTGCAGCAAATGGGGTTCGGCCGCCATTTCGATGCCATTACGGCCGATAACCTGCGGGCCTTTCTCTATGGCCTGCCAAACCACGAGGCTGCGCTGGCCGGTTACCAGCAAGAGGGCAACGAGGTGCTGTTTGCCTACCTCGATGAGCAGCTGCGCGAAATTCGGGAGGAGTTGCCGGTGGAAAGCGTGCCGCAATCCGACGCGTGGGGAGGCGAATAGGGGAGGAGCCCGGTTGCTGGTGCCATTTTTTCGTAGTGCCGAAATCCCCGCAAGTCGCGCGGGTCATCATTCCAGTCTCTATGCCCATTCGTACCCGTTTTAGCTGGGCGCTGCTGCTGCTGTTGGCGGCCTGCGCCCGCACCCCGCAGCCCAGTGCCAGCGGCCCGGCCAACAAATACCAGGATGCCACCATGCGGCAAATCGGCACGGCTCAGGACGAGCGCAACGCGGCTGCCCTGCTGCCCTGGCTTAGCAATGGCAACCCCATTTACCGCCGCGAAGCCGCCCTGGCCCTGGCCTCGGTCCAGGCCCCAACGGCTGTGCCTGCCTTGCTGCCCCTTCTGCGCGATGCGGAGCCCAGTGTACGCCGCGCCGCAGCCTATGCCCTGGGCCAGACCGGCGACAGCACCGCCGTGGACAGCCTGCGCGTGCGCGTGCTGAAGGAAAACGACGACGTGGTGCGCCGCTACGTGCACGAGGCCCTGGGCCGCACCGTTACGCGGCATTCCCTGCCCGAGCTCTGGCGCGTCGAAACCCTGAACGACACCGCCCGCGCTGCGGCGCTGGCCTGGGGCATGAGTCGCGCCGCCCTGCGCGGCCTCACCTCGCCCGAAAGCATACGGCGCACCGTGCTGCTGCTGAATGAGCCCAAAATGCCCGCCCGCGGCCGGCTGGCCGCGGTGGTGGGCCTCTCGCGCACCCGGGGCTTCGACGCTGACTTGCAACGCCTGGCCGAAGGCACCTTGCTGCGCATTGCCCAGAAAGACCGCAGCTATGCCGTGCGCGCGGCGGCGGCCAGCACCCTGGGCCGAATCGCAGCCCTCGCCGATAAAGCCCCGGTGCCCGTGCCAGTTACGACCGCTGAAGAACCTCCCGTTGCTCCGACGCCGGCGGCAACTGCTGCTTTGCCCCCAGCTGCTTCGCCGCCAGCCGTTAACCCGGCCGCATTGCTGGCCCGGCTGGCTACTAAAGACGCGGATTATCGCGTGCGACTAAGTGCCATTCGGGCGCTGCCGTTTGGAGCCGAAGCGTACCCTGCCAGCCGCGCGGCCGTATTCGAAGCGTTGCGCCGCGACCGGGCTTCGGTAGCTCTCACGGCAGCCGAGTGGTTGCTGGCGCATGCCCGGGGCGAGGCTGGCCCTTCGCTGGCCGCCCTGGCCGATGGCAACAAGCAGGCCTCGATACGGGTGCGAGCTGCGTTGTTGCGCGCGGCCGTCCGACACGCAAGCGCCGCGGCCCGGCCCAGCTTGATAGAAACCATCGAGAAGCGCTACCCGGTGGCGGGCTCGGTGTACGAGAAGGGCTTTTTGTTGGAAGCGCTGAGCGAAGACCCGGCCGCGTTCGACTTTGTGCGCGGCGAAGCGTTTGCCACGGGGCAGTCGCCGGTAGTAGCGGGCTACGCGCTTACTTCGCTGCTGACCATGCGCCGGCTGGCCGATTTTCCGGCGGCCCGCCAAGCCGACTTTGCTGCTGCTATGCGTCAGGGCCTGGCCGGGGGCGACGTGGCCCAGCTGGGTACCGCTGCCGAGGCGCTGGCCGATGCCAAGCTTTACCCCGAAGCTCAGGCGGCCGACCTGGCTGCCCTGCGCGCAGCCCAGGCCAAACTGCAGCTGCCCACCGAAATCGAGGCCTGGCAGCAACTCCAAGGGGCCCTCGACAAGCTGACCAAAGCCCCCAAGCCCACGCCTTCGCCCCTGGCTACGGCCGCCCAGCACCCCATCGACTGGGCCGTGGTGCAGGCCGTGCCGCTGGGCCAGCAGGTGCGGCTGCGCACCAACAAAGGCATTATTCTGCTCGAGCTGAAGCCCAACGAAGCGCCCGGTGCGGTGGCCAGCTTTGTCACGCTCATCAACCAGAAGTTTTACGACAAGCTGTATTTCCACCGCGTGGTGCCCAACTTCGTGGCGCAGGGCGGCGACCCGCGCGGCGATGGCAACGGCAGCGTGGCCTACAACCTGCGCTCCGAGTTCGGTGACCTGCACTACGAGGAAGGCAGCGTAGGCCTGGCCTCGGCTGGCAAGGACACTGAGAGCTGCCAGTTCTTCATCACCCACACGCCTACGCCGCACCTCGACGGCCGCTACCCCATCTTTGCCCAGGTGGTAGGCGGGATGGATGTGGTACACAAGCTCGACATCGGGGACCAGATTCTGAGCATAGAATTGGTGACTCGCTAAGTGCTGGTCGGGAATTGCGTCGGGCGGTTACTTTTACGGCTGACCGTTGCCTGCTTGCGTGAGCATTTCGCCAACTGAAAATCGCCAGATTATTCGGGAAATTGACGCCCAGCCAGGTCATCAGTAAATACTGCTTTTCCTGCTGCAGTTTTTCTACTTGTTTTCCTCATACATGAACCAGCTCTCTTCCTACGCCCAGCAGCTCCAGACCCTGGCCGTACTTTACCTGCCCCGCGTACTGATGGCTGGCCTGGCCCTAATAGTAGGCTGGTGGCTGATTAGCCGCGCCAGCCAGCTGCTGGGTAAGGCTACGGCCCGCCTCGACGTATCGCTGAGCTCATTTCTGCGCAGCTTGGTCAACATCGTGCTCAAGGTGCTGCTGCTCGTTTCGGTAGCCGGCATGATAGGCTTCGAAACCACTTCGTTCGTTGCCATTCTGGGGGCAGCCGGGCTGGCGGTAGGCCTAGCTTTGCAGGGCACCCTGGCCAATTTCGCCGGCGGCGTGCTCATCCTCGTGTTCAAGCCGTACGTGGTGGGCGATACCATTGAGGCGCAGGGCAAAAGCGGCGAGGTCAGCGAAATCCAGATTTTCAATACCATCCTCATCACGCTGCAGGGCGACACCGTAATTCTGCCCAACGGAGCTACCTCGAACAACGTCATCGTGAACAAAACAGCCCAGAACAAAGCGCTGGTTGACATTGCCGCCGAGCTTGAAAGCACCTCGGACCTAACGGCACTGCGCGAATGGGCCCTGCCACTACTGGCCGCCGATGCCGATGTGATGCCCGCGCCTGCCCCGCAGGTTGTTGTAACGGCGCTGCGGCCGGGCAGCTTAGCGGTATCGTTCCGGGCCTATACCCTGGCCGGGCGCAATGGCCCGGCGCAGGCCCGTCTCACCGAAGCGTTGCAGCTGGCCTTGGCCCGGAACGGCGTGCGCGGGCCAGTGCCGGTGTCGCACAGCTACGTGCGCCAGCTCCCGGAGTAGCGAAGTCCGATTGCGGGCGGGTTACGTAGCTAACGTTTAGTTAGCTCGGGCGT
The DNA here is from genome assembly GCF_039539585.1 of Hymenobacter glaciei. NCBI lineage: Bacteria > Pseudomonadati > Bacteroidota > Cytophagia > Cytophagales > Hymenobacteraceae > Hymenobacter > Hymenobacter glaciei. The sequence continues at coordinate 268,341 of NZ_BAABDK010000010.1, forward strand.
TAGCGGCCAGATGCTGCCGGCTGTGGGGCTGGCCGAGGAAAATTGCGCCATCTGCTCTTATCGCCGCCGTATGACGAATGCTGAACTGAGAGCTGAGCTAGCCCGGCAGCAGGCCGAGAACCAGGCCTTGCGGGCGCAAGCAGCCGCGCTGAGTGCCGTCTCTGGCGCTTTGCCTTTCGCTGTGGAAGGGTTGCTGGGCTACCTATTGGAGGACGAGTACACGGCGGTGGTGCTGGCCGATGCCGACCAGCGGGTTCAGTGGGTCAATAAAGGCTTTACCAGGATGTGCGGGCTGGAGCTGGCCGAAGTGCTCGGGCAAAAGCCTGAGTCCTTTTTGCGGGCCCACCTGTGCGACGAGCCGATGCTGGAATACATTCAGGAGAGCATCCGGCGGGGGCAGCCATTTCAGTACGAGGTGACAAATCCGCACCGGGGGGCCAACAGCTGGCTGCGGGTGACCGTGCGACCAGTGCTGGAGGCCAATACTGGTAACGTGAGCTTTCTGGGCCTGCTCGAAGACGTGACCGAGTGGAAGCAGGAGCAACTGGCCTACGCCGAAAGCGAGCGGCGCTTCCGCAACCTCGCCGAGAACGTGCCCGGTGTGCTCTATGAATGGCGCAGATTTCACAGCGGCGCGTATCAGTTCGACTACGTCAGCCCCAAAGTGCTGGAGTTATTTGGCATCCGCCCCGAAGAATTGAGCCGGATGACCGACTTCATCCACCCCGATGAGTTGGAAGGATTTCTGCAAAACATGGACTATGCCACCCGTCACTACGCCTCGTGGACGTACGAGGGGCGCGTAGTGGTGCCCGGCCAGCCGGTGCGGTGGATGCAGGGCAAGGCCAGCGTGACCGGCACCGGCCCGGACTGGGTGAAGTACAGCGGAATTCTACTTGATATTACGCCTGTGAAGCTGGCCGAAAGTGCCCTGCGCGAAAGCAACCTGCGTTTGGGCCTGGCCATGGAAGGCTTCGGCGATGGTGCCTGGGAGCTCAATCTGCACACGCACGAAGTCTTGTTTTCGTTGGAATACAAGGCCATGCTGGGCTATGACAACGAAAGCTTCCCAAATGAATATGAGCGCTGGGTGGCCCACGTGCACCCCGACGACCTCGCCCGGGTGCGAGAGGCGGTGCGGGCCTACGTGCAGGGCAAAACCGCTACGGCCGTCGCCGAATACCGCATCCGGTGCCGTAACGGTAGCTACAAGTGGGTGCTGAGCCGGGCCATTATCTCGGGCCACGACACGGCCGGTCAGCCGCTGTTGCTGAGCGGCCTACAGAGCGATATATCGGCCCTGAAGCAGGCCCGGGAAGACTTGGATGCGTCTACCCAGCAGCTGGCTACGGTTATCGGCAACTTTCGGGAAGGGCTGGTGCTGGAAGATGAAAACCGGCACATCGTCTTCACCAACGAAGCATTTGCCCAGTTGCTGCCCATGCCTGCCCCGCTGGCACCGCCCACCGGCCAGGACGGGGCCTGGCTGACGCAGCATACCCGCCCATACGTTCAGAATCCCAACCGGTACCAGGCCCGCATTACGGCGCTGCTGCACCGGCGGCAACCGGTTACCGGCGACGTAATCGCCCTGTGCGACGGGCGCACGCTGCAACGCGACTACACGCCCATTTTCGACGGCGCGCGCTACATCGGGCAATTGTGGAAATTCGCCGATATTACGGCTCGTACCCGTGCCGAGGATGCCTTAAAGCGCCGCGAGGAAAAATACCGCGGCATTATCGAAAACATGTCGCTCGGACTGGTAGAGGCCGATTTGGAAGACCATTTGCTGTATGCCAACCAGAGCTTCTGCGAGATGACCGGCTTTTGCAACGAAGAGCTCCAGGGGCAGCGACTGTCGCCGCTGCTGCTGAGCGGCGACGACCTGGCCCTGGTAGAAAGCAAGATGCAATCGCGCCAGGAGGGAGTGGCCGATTCCTACGAAATCAAGGTCACTACTAAAACTGGTCAGCCCAAGTGGCTGCTGGTAAGCGGTGCTCCGCTCTACGATGGTCAGCATCGGCACGTAGGCTCTATTGGTATTTACCTCGACGTGACTCCCCAGAAGCAGCTGGAGGGCAGCCTGCGCGAGGCCAAGGCCGTGGCCGAAACCAGTACCCAGGCCAAGCAACGCTTCCTGACCAACATGAGCCACGAAATCCGGACGCCCATGAATGCCATTTTGGGTATGAGCCACTTGCTGGAAAAAACCACGCTCGACGCTACTCAGGCCAGCTACCTGCACGCCATCGCGGCCTCGGCCGATACGCTGCTGGTTGTCATCAACGACATTCTGGACTCGGCGAAGATTGAAGCAGGCCGCCTCTCTGTCGAGCACATCGGTTTCGACCCCGTGGGCCTGTGCCAGCAGGTGGAAAAAACCCTGCGCTACCGGGCCGAAGAAAAAGGCCTGCTCTTCGAAACCCTCCTCGACCCAACGCTCCCCGCCGTGTTGTTCAGCGACCCGCACCGCATCGCCCAGGTACTGCTCAACCTGACTGGCAACGCCATTAAATTCACCGAGGAGGGCCATGTCCGCCTGATTTGCACGCTGCTGGGCCAGCCCGCGCCGCACGAAGCGCTGGTTGAATTTGTGGTGGAGGATTCCGGTGTGGGCATTGAAGCCGATTATCTGGAACAGATTTTTGAAGAGTTTAGCCAAGAAGATTCGTCCGTGAGCAGGCAGTTTGGGGGCACCGGTCTGGGCCTGAGCATTAGCCAGAAGCTGGTGGCGCTGCTCGGCGGCCATCTCCAACTCGAAAGCCGCAAGCACAAGGGTACCCGCAGCCGGTTCACCCTGCGGCTTGCCGTGGGCCACCCGCAGTCGCTCGCCCAAAAGCAGTGCGACAACCTTGACTACCTGCACCAGGCTCTGCACGGCAAGCGTCTGCTGTTGGTTGAAGACAACGTTTTCAACCGCCTGCTGGCCACTGTTTTTCTGAATAATGCCGGCATTGAAGTGCACGAAGCTGCCAACGGCCAGGTAGCCGTAGAAATGGCCCGTACTCATCGCTACGATTTGATTCTGATGGACGTGCAGATGCCCGTGCAAAACGGGTATCAGGCTACTGCCCAAATGCGGCAAAGCCTGGGCCTGGCCACGCCCATTGTGGCCCTCACGGCCAATGCCATTGTGGGGGAGCGCGGCAAATGCCTGGCGGCTGGCATGAACGACTACCTGACCAAACCCTTCGAGGAAATAACGTTGCTGAAGATGGTGCACCAGTGGGTGGTCGGGGCCCAACCGGACCAAGCAGCGGCACCCATCAACTAGCGGTTCACCAGCCGCAGGGCGCCTTCGCTGTAGCGGGCGCCCGCTACCGGGTGTGCCACCAGCAGCTGCTGCAGTTGCTGCAGGTCGGTTGGGTGCAGCATCACCGCAGCTGCAGCCGCGTTTTCTTCGAGGTATTTGGAGCGTTTGGTGCCCGGAATAGGGAGCAGGCGGGCATCCTGCGCCAGCAGCCAGGCCAGGGCCAGTTGCGCGGGTGTGCAGTTTTTAGCTGCTGCCATTTCGTGCAGGCCCGCCAGCAGCGGGGCGTTGGCCGCGCGGTTGTCATCGTCGAAGCGGGGCATGCTGCGACGCAAGTCCTGTGCTGCCAGCTGCGGCCCGGCCGTTGTAAGCAGGCCGCGGCCTAATGGCGAAAACGCTACCAAACTCACGCCCAATTCGCGGCACGCTGGCAAAATTTCGGCCTCTACATCGCGGGTAAACAGCGAATATTCCGATTGGAGCGCTGAAATGGGGTGCGTGGCCGCCGCCCGACGCAGCGAAGCAGCCGACGCTTCCGAAATACCCAAAAAGCGCACTTTTCCGGCCTGCACCAGCGCCGCCATTGCGCCCACCATTTCCTCCACGGGCACGGTCGGGTCGATGCGGTGAGCGTAATACAAATCGATTACCTCCACGCCCAACCGACGAAGGCTGGCGTCGCAAGCAGCAGCAATGCGCTCGGGGCGCACGTCGAGTGCGGTACCGCCCTGCCCATCGGCTACAAAGCCGAACTTGGTGGCCAGGAATACTTCGGGGCGGTGCGCTTGCAGCACTGGCCGCAAAAACTCCTCGTTGGCCCCAAACCCATACACGTCGGCCGTGTCCCAGAACGTCACGCCCAGCTCCAGGGCCCGGTGTAGCGTGGTGGCAGCTTCGCGGGCGTCGCTAGGGCCATAGGCATAGTCCGAGGCCATCGACATGCAGCCCAGGCCAAGGGCTGAAACCTGCTGGCCGGTACGGCCAAGTTCTCGGGTCATCATCGGTTGAGGAAAAAGGGGGAAAGAGGCAAGCGGGCACCCAACGAAGCAGATTCTGAGCACCCTGCCCCGCCAAGCACCCCAGCCGTACTGTTCTGCAGCCGTTGGTGCCGCCTTAAGCGTGCCAGATAACTGTATCAGGCAAGCAGGTTGCTCTGCTAGTGGCCGTCGCGGCCATGGACCTGAGCCGGCGGAGAAGTAGCTTCCACCGCCGAAAAAGCTTCCAGAACCTTATAGGTGTGCTCGGCTCCCTGCGGCACCACCCAGGAGTTTCCGGCTTCCAGAACAACCACCTGGCCGGCCAGGTGCAGCTCGGCGCGGCCAGCCAGCACATAGCCTACGGTTTCGTAAGGCCGGGCAACGGGCGCTTTGGCCTCGCCGGGCTGCTCGTTTTCCCACAAGCGCATGGCCACGTGCTTGCCCGAAGCCAGGTATTTTTCGCCTTCGGCTCCTTTGGGCGAGTAGCGCGAATCTATTTTGATGAGGGTGGTATCCGACATAACACAGAAGAAAATAAAATGAGAAGGGGAAATGCGTACCTTTTGCTCTGGCAGCAGCCCGCCGGCTATGGCAGGAGGGTGGCTGGGTTAACGGCGTCGTCGTGGTTGGCGTTGCCTTGGCCAGCCCAAAACCTTCGGCTTCCCGGCCGGTTTACTGCCCCCTGTTATTCCTCCGCTTTTTTCTGCTATCGTGTCTTCCGAAACCCTCACTTTTGCCGAGCAGCTGGCCCACGCCCACGCCACAGTGCCCGATGCCCTGCCCGGTGCGGCCTTCTGCGCCCTTGCCGACGGCATCCTGGCCCTGCTGTTTCCGCAGCGGGCCGAGCGGCCCTTGCCCAGCGCTGATGCCGTAGCCGCCGAACTCCACCACTTCCGGGCCGAGCTGGCTGTGCTCCTCAACCAAGTGCCCAACCTGCCCGCGCCTCCTTCGGTGCTGGCCAACGAGTTTGCTGCCCAGCTGCCGGCCTTGCGGGCTGCACTGCAGCGCGATGCCAGTGCTATTCTGGCCAGCGACCCCGCCGCTCAGGGCTTGGGCGAAATCGTGAGCACGTACCCGGGCTTCTACGCCACAGCCCTTTACCGGGTAGCGCATGCGCTGTACGTGCGCGGCCTGCCGCGCCTGCCGCGCCTGCTTAGCGAGTACGCGCATCAGCGCACCGGCATCGATATTCACCCGGGCGCCCACATCGGAGCTGCTTTCTGCATCGACCACGGCACTGGCATTGTTATCGGCGAAAGCGCCGTGATTGGCGCCAACGTGCAGATATATCAGGGCGTCACGCTTGGCGCAATGAGCGTAACCAAGGGCTTGCAGGGTACCAAGCGCCACCCCACCATCGAAGACCACGTGGTGGTATACGCCGGGGCTACCATCCTGGGCGGCAGCACCGTTATTGGCGCGCACAGCATCATTGGCGGCAACGTGTGGCTTACCGAAAGCGTACCCTCGCACTCGCGCGTGTATCACCGCGCCCACATCAATATTTCCCGTAGCCTCGACCCCTCGGCCGAACTGGTGTTTTCGATTTAGAAATCTGGGTACTTGGGTATTGGGAAGGTAGCTTTTTCAGGAGTTCAGCTTCTGTTCCAGGAGTCAGCCCTCCTTTCCCCCATTTTCCTGATTTTCCAGGCTCTCCTGTTTTCATCAAAAGCCAAGTGCTACGTTTTCAAGACCTTAAGTCTCCACGTTTTCAAGTCCCCAACACTTATGAAAGCCAATTCCATTCTCGATACCATTGGCAACACGCCGTTGGTTCGCCTCAATCGTTTATTTGCTACTACCCGCCCCGATGTGGAAGTGTGGGTGAAGCTGGAGCGCGCCAACCCCGGCGGCTCCATCAAGGACCGCATTGCCCTGAGCATGGTGGAACAGGCCGAGCGCGACGGCATTCTTAACCAGGGAAGTATGATTGTAGAACCCACCTCCGGCAATACCGGCGTGGGCCTGGCTCTGGTAGCCGCCGTGAAAGGGTACAAGCTAACCCTGGTAATGCCCGAAAGCATGAGCATCGAGCGCCGCCGCCTTATGGCGGCCTACGGGGCCAACCTCGAGCTCACGCCCCGCGAAAAAGGCATGAAGGGTGCCATCGAAAAAGCGCAGGAAATTGTGGCCAACACGCCCGGTGCCTGGATGCCCATGCAGTTCTCGAACCCCGCCAACCCGCGCATCCATGCCGAAACCACGGCCCAGGAAATCATGCGTGACGCGCCCGAAGGCTTCGACTTCCACATCACCGGCGTAGGCACCGGCGGCCACATTACCGCCGTGACGCAAATTCTCAAGCCGCATTTCCCCGCCTTGCTGACTTTTGCCGTCGAGCCCGAGGCTTCGCCCGTCATCAGTGGTGGTGCGCCGGGACCGCACCCCATCCAGGGCATTGGTGCCGGTTTCATTCCCGACAACCTGCACGTTGATGTCCTCGACGGCACCATTCAGGTAGGCCAGGCCGAGGCCTATGAGATGACCCGCCGCGCTGCCCGCGAGGAAGGCATATTTGTTGGGGTATCATCGGGAGCTTCCCTGGCGGCCATCGCCAAAAAGCTGCCCGACATGCCCCAGGGTAGCCGCGTGCTCACGTTCTGCTACGACACCGGCGAGCGGTATTTGTCGGTCGAAGGCCTGTTCGTATAGTGTAAAAGCCGCAAAGGCCGGGTGTTCCGAAATCTCATTTCGGAACACCCGGCCTTTGCGGCTTTTTGGATAAACAAAAAGCCCGTTCGGAGAACCGAACGGGCTTTTATCTTCATTCACACCTTCAGTGGAGAATATCGGAGTCGAACCGATGACCTCTTGCATGCCATGCAAGCGCTCTAGCCAGCTGAGCTAATCCCCCTGAGTTGTTGTTTACCGCCGTGCCAGTTGCGCTTTGGTTCGACAAAAGTACGGCCATTTATTGCGCTGGCAAACAATACGCGCACTTTTTTTGCTGATTGTGCGCAAACATCAAACAATCAGCCACAAAAAAGCGGGCAGGAATTGCTTCCTGCCCGCTTCCTGGGGCTACCCTAAGCAGAAATGCTTAGTTGAAGATGTAGCGTATGCCGAGTTGCATCTGCCAGCGCGAATCCAGACCGGTTACGTTGTCGCGGAACGAGTTATTCAGCGGCACGCCTGGAGTAGCGATGGTACCAGGTGTTGCGCCGTTGCCGGGAGTTACCACCGGGGCCGTCAGGTAAGGGAACGTAAAGACAGGGCGGGTTTGGGCATCGTAGCCCTGAAACGCGAGCAACGCCGAGTTGCGGTTGGCGAATTGACCGCGACCCCAGTTGCTGTTCAGCAGGTTGCCAACGTTGAAGATGTCGAGCGACAATTGCAACGTATTGCGGTTTTTACCAATGTTGGTGAAAATGTCTTGAATCACTTTCATGTCAACTTGGTGCTGCCAGGGGTTTTGGGCACCGTTACGCTCCATGTATTCGCCGCGGTGCTTGCTCAAGTAATCATCTTGATTGATATAAGCGTCGAGGGCCGCGTACTGTTCGTCGGCGGTATAGGTGCCGATGCGAGCAGGCGTGCCGGCACCGTTGGCGCGGGTGTCGTTGATGGCAATGTCGAGCAGCTGAATTTCACCGCGGTTGCGGGGAATGTAAATCAGGTCGTTCGATTGGCCGTCGCCATTCATGTCGCCGCTGTAGAGGTAGCTGAAGCGACCCTGAGGGGAGCCTACATAGAAAGCCGAGATGGTGGTACCAAAGTGGTCGAAGTATTCGTGGCGGTACGAGAGCACCCCAATCACGCGGTGTTGCGATAGGTAGCTGGAGTAGCTCAGAGCAGTAGCGTTCGGGTCGCCGCTTACCGAACGGTCACGCCAGATGTTCGTCGGAGTCGAACCACCGTCGTTTACCGAGCGCGAATCGGTGTAGGTGTAGGCCAAGCTACCAAACAAACCGTTGGCAAAGCTTTTCTGCAATTGGGCGGTGATAGAGTACTGATAGCCTTTGTCCGTGTTTTTCATCAGGATGGCATCCGTGATGTTCGGAGCCGCCGCCGAGTTCAGGGGGCGGGCAGCAGTTCCTACCAAGCCATAGATGCGGTTGTTGGCCGTGCGGGTTACGAGGCCCGTAGTGGCATTGGGAGCACCGCTAAAGGTGTAGAAGATAGGGCGATTATCCGGTCCGGCAGCCCGGCCTACGGCGTTGGGCAGGTTCACGTTTTCAAAAGCAAGGGCATTCAAGTCCTTGGTGTACAGTGCTTCGAGGGTACCAATTACACCGCCGAACAGTTCCTGGTCGATGGCGATGTTGGTCCGCCAAACCTGCGGAAACTGGAAGTTGCGGTCCGTTACAGCTAGGTTGTAACCCGTCGCAGCGGTAGCGCCCGTTGTGGGGCGGTACTGGTCAACATTGGAGCTGAAAGGGAAGGCTGAAGTGACGCTGCTGGCCAAGTTGGGGTTGCCGCTGGGCGTGGCATCGAGGCTACCAAACAGGACGCCGTTGTTGCTGGCCTGGTTCGAAATCAGCACAAAAGGAATACGGCCAGTGAAGATGCCCGTGCCGCCGCGCACCTGCGTCTTGCGGTCGTCGTTCACATCCCAGTTCACACCAATACGGGGCGAAAACAACACCTTGGTTTTGGGTACGCGGCTGAGGTCGATGCGCTGGCCGTCACGGAAAGTCAGGCCAGGGATAGTCGTACCATCAGCGAGAGTGCCGCCGCTCACGTATACGTTCTTCGTCAAGTTTTCACTGATAATTGGCAAGTCGCCGCGGATGCCGACGGTAACTTTCAGGTTCTGGCGGGGGGACCACTCATCTTGCAGGTACAAGCCGTACTGCTGCGCATTCACGTACGCGAATGGAATTTGGCCGCTGCCGTCGGCTGCGTACTGCAAGCGGTACAAAGCAGGGTTTTCGCGGCCGGGGCTGATGTTATCTGTTGTATTATAAGCTTTGTACGTGCCGTTGCTGCGGTCATAAGAAAAACCGTTGGCGTTGTAAAAATCTTCAAGTGAGCTGAAACGGTACAAGCCGTTGTAGTTCGGCGCGAAGCCGTTCTTGAACTTGTAAAATTCGTTGTAGGTACCAATGGTCACGTTGTGCTTACCTAGATAAGCCGTGAAGTTGTCACCAACCTGGTACACATCGGTATCGAGCAGGTTGCCGGCCGTGAAGGGCTCGTAGCCAAACGAGGTGAGCGTAGCCGAAGGAGCCGAAAAAGCCGGGTTCGGGTTACCTGCGGTTGGGAAAGCCGTCAGGCCCACATTGGTGCCGATGTCAACCAGCGGGAACACCGACGAGAAGGTCGAGCGGAAGTCACGGAAAGCCGAGTAGCCAGCCGTGAGGTTGTTTGAGAATTTGCCCCCTCCCAGCGTCGAGTTCAGTTCGGCGATGATTGAGCTAAGGTTGTTGTTGATGGTGTAGTAGGCCGACTGGAACGGAAGACCAAACTGGCTTTGCGAGCGGGTACCGATGGCACCGCTAGCGCTTGGAGGAATATCAGCGAACGATTTTAGGTAGTTGTACTTGATGTTGAAGCGGTGGTCGTTGTTGATGTTCCAGTCCAGACGCGCGGTGATTTTGTCGCTGTTTTGACGCAACACGTAATCCTGGTAAGCACCGGGGTTGTAATTGAACTGCTGCTGAAGGAAGTTGGACAATGCGTTGAGGTCCTGGGCAGTAGCAGCAGAAGTGGTGGGGGTAGGCGTTTCTCCAGCAACCGTTGCGCGGTAGTTGCCGCCGGGAGGAGCGTTGCGCAACTCGCGCTCGGCGTTCATGAAGAAAAACAGCTTGTCCTTGATAATGGGCCCGCCAAAGCGGAAGCCGAAATTCTTCAGGTTAAAGTTCGGGTAGTCCGACGTTACATCGCCTACTTTGCTGCCCACCAGCTTTTGGTCGCGGTAAAATCCGTAGATGGAACCCGAGAATGTGTTCGTACCGCTACGGGTTACGGCATTGATGCTGGCGCCAGTGAACGAACCTTGACGTACGTCAAACGGCGCTATGCTCACCTGAATCTGGTCGATAGCGTCAATCGAAATGGGCTGCGCACCAGCCTGACCACCTACTGTGCCCGAGAGGCCAAAGGAGTTGTTGAAAATAGCCCCGTCGATGGTGATGTTGTTGAAGCCGGTATTACGGCCGCCGAAGCTGTTACCGTTGGCTTGAGGCGTTAGACGGGTGAAGTCGGCGAAAGAGCGGTTCAGAGTAGGCAGGCGCTCAATCGTTTCGCGTTGAATGGTCGTTTGGGCACCGGTGTGGTCGGCATTCATTACCGGGTCGCGGCGGCCGCTCACCGTTACTTCCGTCAACTCAGTAGAGTTGTCGTTCAGCTGCTGGTCGAAGCGCAGGTTCTGGCCCAGGCTAAGGCTAATGCCCTCACGCACCAGGTCCTTGTAACCTACGAACGTTACCTTAATCGTGTAGGGACCACCTACGCGCATGTTCTGGATGTTGAAGCGACCCTCCGAGTTGGTGGGCGTTACGTATTGCGTGTTCGTAGGAGTATGCACGGCAATCACCGTCGCTCCGGGTAGGCCCGCGCCGGTTTTGTCGGAAATAATCCCGCTCATGGCAGCCGTCGTGGCACCCTGCGACCAACCCAGTCGGGCGGTGAAGAGCATCATCGCCAGCAACACAAAATGGCGTAAAAATGAGTTGTTCATAAAAAAAAGTTTGGTGGAAACAGTGGGCTTTAAAGTAAAAGAGGGCAGTAGGGAAAAGCGGGGTAAAGGTACGAACAAGGGGAAAAAGCCAATATTACGGCAAATTTACCATTTTTAAGAAACAAAAAGGGTAAGTTGTGGTCCAAAAAAGAAATTTGGACCGCATTATTACAGCTTGGGGCGTACAGCTCTGATAAACCGACTCAAATAATAGTCTGACTCTAAGCTGTTCTCGACAACGCCAAGTGAGGTAGAGGCATGAATAAAATCTATGCCCTCGTCATCGGCCACGGTTACGAGGCCCACGTGCGTAATTGTACGACTGCCGGGTGAGGCTCCGAAAAAAACCAGGTCGCCGGGCCGCAGCTCGGTCGATTTCACGGGGTCGCCCCATACCGCCTGCTCATTGGAAGAGCGCGGAATAGTTACCCCGGCCTCGCTGAAAGACAATTGCAGCAGCCCCGAGCAGTCCAGGCCCAGGCGCGTGGTGCCGCCGTACAAGTAAGGCGTGCCCTGGTAGGAGCGGGCAGTCTCAATCACCGAGGCCAGCGTGCCGGTAGCATTGCCCACGCGTGCAGGGCGCTTGGCTACCACCTTGATTTTGGCTCCGCTGGGGCTTACGCCTACGACTTTGGTTTTGCCCACCGGCCGCACGCGGCCGCCCTTTTTGAGGCGCACCATTTCGCGGGCCGAGCGGTACTGGCCGTCGCGATAATTTAGCTTGCGGTGGCAGCCGGCCAGCAAAAGCAAAGCCAGTAGCAGCGGTAGTATCTTCGTTGTCACCCTCCCCATCGGCCGCAAAGATAGTTTGCGCGGCCTTTTCGTTTTGCCGCTTATGAATTTTAACGAATTAACCCCCGAATTATTGGTTGACTTCGAGGCCATTGTGGGGCCTGCGCATGTACTCACGGCTCAGCGCGCCGAAGCGGCCGCTACCGCCGATGCCTATGCCGACTACGGCCGCGACCATACCGAGGACTTTCACTTTGCGCCCGATGTGGTGCTACGGCCCGGCTCCGCTGAGGAAATTGGCGCCATTATGCGCCTCTGCCACGAGCATCACCTGCCCGTAACGCCGCGCGGAGCGGGTACCGGCCTTAGCGGCGGGGCGTTGCCCATTCACCACGGAGTGGTGCTGAGCACCGAGCGACTCAATAAGATTCTGGAAATCGACGAGCGCAACCTGCAGGCGACCGTGGAACCGGGGGTTATCAACGAAGTCTTCCAAAATGCGGTGAAGGAAGTGGGCCTGTTTTATCCGCCCGACCCAGCCAGCAAGGGCAGCTGCTCGCTGGGCGGCAACCTTGCCCATAGCAGCGGCGGCCCCAAGGCGGTGAAATACGGTACCACAAAAGACTATGTGCTGAACCTCCAAGTGGTGCTGCCCACCGGCGATGTTATCTGGACGGCGGCCAACACGTTGAAAAATTCCACCGGCTACAACCTGACGCAGCTCATGGTGGGCTCGGAAGGCACCCTCGGCATTATTACCAAAGTGGTGTTTCGGCTATTGCCCTTTCCGCAGCACAATATTCTGATGCTGGTGCCCTTCCGCCGCGAAGAGCAGGCGGCAGAGGCGGTGTCGGCCGTGTTCCGGGCGGGCATCATTCCATCGGGCATGGAGTTTATGGAGCGCGAAGCCATTGCCTGGTCGTCTGATTACCTCAAAATTCCGCTCGCGCTGCCCGAAGACATCAAAGCCCACCTGCTCATCGAGCTCGATGGCCAGGACCTCGACCACCTTTACAAGGAAGCCGAGCAAGTGTACAGCGTGCTGGAACAGTACGACGTGGACGAAATTCTGCTGGCCGACACCGCTGGCCAGAAAGACGACCTGTGGAAAATTCGCCGCAACATTGGCAATTCGGTGCGCTACAACTCGGTGTATAAGGAGGAAGACACCGTAGTGCCCCGCGCCGAACTGCCCACGTTGCTGAAGGGGGTGAAAGAAATTGGCGCCCGCTACGGCTTCAAAAGCGTGTGCTACGGCCACGCCGGCGACGGTAACCTGCACGTCAACATTATCCGCGGCGACTTCGACGACGAGATGTGGAACGTGGGCCTGCGCCAGCCCATCACCGAAATTTTTGAGTTGTGCGTGAGGCTCGGCGGTACCATTTCGGGCGAGCACGGCATCGGCCTGGTGCAAAAAGGCTACATCGGCATCGCGTTGAAAGAAGCCAACCTCAACCTGATGCGGGGCATCAAGCAGGTCTTCGACCCGCACGGGATTCTGAATCCGGGCAAGATTTTTTAGCTGCCAACACGAGTACCGCATCGCGCAATGCGGTACTCGTGTTGGCAGCGTAGCAATTACATATTACAGCACAAAAACCTTTTTCACTGAAAAGCCCCGACACTGCGCAGTGTCGGGGCTTTTCAGTGAAAAAGGTTTGTCACAGTTCAAGGTTAGTTGCTATAAACAGACAGGTTGCCGCGCTTCGTTAGGAAGACAAGCTATGCTACACTGTCACTGTCGGCAAAAACTTCGGTGCCATGCGCTTGTGCGTGGCCTGCTCGTAAGCATAGCCCAGTGCCAGCAGCCGGCCTTCCTGGTAGGCCGGACCCACAAACGACAAGCCTACCGGTAGCCCCAGCACCTGGCCCATGGGCACGGTAAGGTGCGGGTAGCCGGCCATAGCGGCTGGCGAGGAGAAGTCGACGCCCGTCGAGTAGTCGCCGTTCACCCAATCGATGCACCAGGCCGGGCCGGTAGTCACGCCCACGATGGCAGCCAGTTGGTGCTTTTTCAGCAGGCCATCAATGGCCTGGCGGGCACCGGTTACAGTTTTTTGCACAGCAGCTTTGTATTTGGGATTGCCAAGTCCATCGGTGGCTTCGGATCGAATCAGGGTTTCCTGCCCGAAGAAGGGCATGGCTTCGGCAGCATGCTCCTTATTATAGGCGATGACATCGGTCAGGTTCTTCACGCCGGCCCCAGCGGTGCTGAGATACTTATTCACGCCCTCTTTGAATTCGTAGAGCAGCACGTCGAATTCGGCCTCGCCAAGTGGGTTCACCAGCTTGTTTAGCTCTATTTCTACAATGGTGGCGCCCTGGGCTTTCAGGGCCGCTATGGCTTCTTTCAGCAGCGCGGCCACCGCGGGCGGGCCGTTGAGGTGGGCTTTCTCGACACCCAGGCGCTGGCCTTTCAAGGCATCGGCTTTCAGGAAAGTAGCGTAGTCGGAAGGAGTGCCGGCCGGAATGGGCAGCCGGGCCGGGTCGGCCGGGTCGGGGCCTTGTAGCGCACCCAGCAGCAGGGCTGCGTCGCGCACGGTGCGGGCCATGGGGCCGGCTGTATCCTGCGTGCTCGAAATGGGGATAATGCCGCTGCGGCTGAGCAGGCCCACCGTGGGCTTGAGGCCTACCAGCCCGTTGCACGAGGCGGGCGACACCACCGAGCCGTCCGTTTCGGTGCCAATGGCCACGGCGCAGAGGTTGGCCGCCGCCGCCGCGCCCGACCCGGAGCTGCTGCCGCTGGTGCTGCGGTCCAGCGCATACGGGTTGCGGCTCTGGCGGCCGCGGCTGCTCCAGCCGCTCACCGAGTGCGACGAGCGGAAGTTGGCCCACTCGCTCAGGTTGGTTTTGCCGAGCAGCACCGCGCCGGCGGCTCGCAGCTTTTTCAGAATGAATGCATCCTGCTTGGCCTTGTGGCCCGCCAGGGCCGAGGCCCCGGCGGTGGTCATCATCTGGTCCCCGCTGTCGATGTTGTCCTTTATGAGGACTGGAATGCCGTGCAGCGGGCCCCGCACCTTGCCAGCCTTGCGTTCCTGGTCGAGGCCATCGGCAATGGTGAGGGCATCGGGGTTGGTTTCGATGACGGCGCGCAGCATCGGGCCGGCTTCGTTGAGGGCCTTGATGCGGGCCAGGTATTTCTCGGTTAGGCTGCGGGCGGTGTCGGTGCCTTTCGCCATGCGGTCCTGCAGGTCGGCGATGGTCAGCTCATGCAGCTCAAAGTTGTCGGCTGCGCCGGAGCCGGCTGGCTCTGGTGTCACCGAACCCCCGGCTGCGGCATCGGCTGCCGGCTTATCGGTGGTGGTTTGGCAAGCCACGGCGGGCAGCAGAGCCGCAGTGAGGGCTACGCGGGTGCTTTGATTCAGGAAAAGACGACGGTCCATGAGTAAAAAAGGAGAGGGGAGACGTGGCACAAGTGCCGGCTAGCAATGATACGGCCCAGCAGGACACGAATCGGCACGCTGCGGCCAACAACATTATGCCCACTAAGCATGCAAAAAGCCGATTTCTCGGAGGAAATCGGCTTTTATATAGCATTCTGTCTTGCGAGACGAATAATCTTCAGCTAGTTCTGCAGGCCCTTCAGCTTCTCTTCGCTGCCGTAGGGTGCCCCAGCTCTGATATCACCCTTCAGGCCGCCGTGGTCGGTGGTAGAAGGAGCTCCGGTTAGGCCATCGGTGGGCACTGCACCCGCTTCGGCGGCTCCACCGGTTGGGTCCGAAGTAGCACCACCCGTTATTTCGGCCGTTTTGGCCACGTAGCGACGCTTAGCTTCGTCCTCGGCCACGCCCTTAAACTGGTTCCACGAGTCCCACTGGGCCTGCGAGAGGCCAGCGGGGCCGTCGGCTTTGTCGGCGGCCGAGGCGTCTACCTCGTCGCTTTGCATGTTCACGTCGCCTTCGGTTGCCTGCTTGAAGAGGCCGTAAAGCTCGGTCATGTGCTTGGCAGCCACGTCGCCGGGCAGGTTGTTTACTTTATCGGCTGCAGCCTGAAATTGCGCATTAAGGTCCATGACAATCAAAAAAATAGGATGAGAGGTGAAGCAGAGGAAAGCCTGTCGGCCACCGTATAGGGGCGAAAGGCAATGAAAATCAGGTAAGCGGCCGGGCCATGGTTGGTTGAACCAGTGCCGGGCCGGCACTGTGTCAATACCCCGAGGATGGGCTTTAGGTTGCGGGGTCGTACTTTTGCGGGCGACTATGTGTGGAATAACCGGAGTATTTGCCTTTACCGAAACAGGACGCCAGTCGCTGGCCAACCTGCAGGCGTCGACTGACGCCATCATTCGCCGCGGTCCCGATTCGGAGGGCCACTTCGTGTACGACCAGTGCGGGCTGGGCTTCCGCCGCCTGGCCATTCTCGACCTCTCGGCCGACGGCAACCAGCCGATGACCGACGAGTCGGGCCGCTACACCATCGTATTCAACGGCGAAATCTTCAACTACCGCGAGCTGCGCGAAAAGCTGATAAAGCGGGGCTGCAAGTTTCATTCGCAGACCGATACCGAGGTTATTCTTCAGCTTTATATCACCGAAGGCCGCAGCTTTATCAAAAAGCTCAACGGCTTTTTCGGCTTTGCGATTTACGACAAGGAGGAAAACTCCCTGCTGATTGCCCGCGACCGTTACGGTGTGAAGCCCCTGCTCATCTACCGCGACGAAGACCGGCTGTTTTTCGCTTCCGAAATGAAGTCGATGATGGCGCTGGGCGTGCCGCGCAAAATCGACTTTGTGGCCCTGAGCCAGTACCTGCAGCTGAACTACATCCCCGGCCCCGCCAGCATTTTTAAGGGCGTGAAGAAGCTGCTGCCGGGCCATTACCTTTACATTAAAGAGGGGAAAGTGGTGGGCAAGGCCTGGTACAAGATTCCCTACGACCCCAAAAAGGTCGCCAAAAACAAGCTCACCTACGAGCAGCAGCAGAAAAAGCTGGTCGAGCTGATGGACGGCGCCGTGCAGCGCCGCCTAGTAGCCGACGTGCCGTTGGGCTGCTTCCTCAGCGGTGGCATCGACTCCAGCGTCATTGCCGCGCTGGCCTCGCGCCATACCCCGCACCTGAGCACGTTCAGCATTGGCTTCAAAGACGAGCCGTTCTTCGACGAGACCAAGTACGCCAACCTCGTGGCCGAGCGCCACAAGACCAACCACACCGTTTTTTCGCTGAGCAACGACGACCTCTACGAGCACATCCACAGCATGCTGGACTACCTAGACGAGCCGTTTGCCGATTCCTCGGCCCTGGCCGTGTACATCCTCAGCCAGCGCACCCGCCAAAAAGTAACCGTGGCCCTGAGCGGCGACGGCGCCGACGAAATGTTTGGCGGCTACAACAAGCACATGGGCGAGTTCAAGGTGCGGCAGGGCGGCGTGAAGGCCGAAGCCGTCACGGCCCTGGGTTTTGTGTGGGACGCGCTGCCCAAGTCGCGCAACGGCTTTTTTGGCAACCGCATCCGGCAGCTCCAGCGCTTCTCGCGCGGCATGACGGCCGGCGTAAAAGACCGGTACTGGGACTGGGCCAGCTTCGCCTCGGCCACCGACGCGCGCAACCTGCTCAGCGCCGAAAGCCGCCGCAAAGTGGGCAAAAAGGCGGCTGTGAAGCGCCGTAAGGACATCCTGGAGCACCTGCACTCCGACGGCGACCTCAACGAGGTGCTGCTAACGGACATGAGCTTGGTGCTGCCGTACGACATGCTCACCAAAGTTGATTTGATGAGCATGGCCAACTCGCTGGAAGTGCGCACACCCTTTCTCGACTACAAAGTGGTCAACTTCGCTTTCTCGCTGCCCGTGAGCAGCAAGGTTGATGCGAACATGAAAAAGCGCATCGTGCAGGATGCCTTCCGCTCCGAGCTGCCCGTCGAACTCTACGACCGCCCCAAACACGGCTTCGAAGTGCCCCTATTGAAGTGGATGCGCGGCGAATTACGCTCACTCATCGAGAATGATTTGCTGCGCGACGAGTTCATCGAAGCCCAGGGCATTTTCGACGTAGATGCCATTCGCGCGCTTAAAGCCCAGCTATTTTCGCGCAGCCCCGGCGACGTGCACGCCCGCATCTGGGGCCTCATCGTGTTCCAGACTTGGTGGAAGCAGTACATGGCCAACGAGACCCGTCCTGCCGTGAAAGCCGCTCCTAAACGGGCGAGCTAAAGCAGTTTCTTAACCAGTCGTTTCTTTTCGAAATACCTTATTCATGAAAATCGCAGTAGTAGGCACCGGCTATGTCGGATTAGTAACCGGAACGTGCTTTGCCGAAGTTGGCATTGAGGTTACGTGCATCGACATCGACCAAAAAAAGATTGACAATCTGCACAAGGGCATTTTGCCGATTTACGAGCCGGGCCTCGAAGAAATGGTGACCCGCAACGTGGAGAAAGGCCGCCTGCAGTTCTCCACCAACCTAAGCGAGGCCATTAAGGGTTGCGACGTGGCTTTTATCGCGGTGGGCACCCCGCCCGGTGAAGACGGCTCGGCCGACCTGAAATACGTGCTGGCCGTGGCCCGTGGCATTGGCGAGCACATGAGCAGCTACGGCGTGATTGTGACCAAAAGCACGGTGCCCGTGGGTACCGCCGCCAAAGTGCGCGCCGAAATTGAAAAAGCGCTGGCTAAACGCGGTGAGGATATCGAGTTCGACGTGGCTTCCAACCCTGAATTCCTGAAGGAAGGGGCCGCCATCGACGACTTTCTCAAGCCCGACCGCATCGTGGTAGGGATTTCTTCGGAACGTGCCGAGGATGTGATGACCAAGCTCTACAAGCCCTTCTTGCTGAACGGCCACCCGATTATCTTCATGGATATTCCGTCGGCGGAGATGACGAAATACGCGGCTAACTCGATGCTGGCCACGAAAATCAGCTTTATGAACGACATCGCCAACCTGTGCGAAATCATGGGTGCCGATGTGAACATGGTGCGCCGCGGCATTGGCTCCGATGCCCGCATTGGTACCAAGTTCATCTACCCGGGCATTGGCTACGGCGGCTCCTGTTTCCCGAAGGACGTGAAGGCGCTCATCAAAACGGCCCAGGAAAACGGCTACGACATGCAGGTACTGCGCGCCGTAGAAAGCGTGAACGAGGACCAGAAATCGGTGCTCTTCGACAAGGTGAGCAAGCACTTTGGCGGCCAGCTGAAAGGGTTGAAAATTGCCCTTTGGGGCCTGTCCTTTAAGCCGAAAACCGACGACATGCGCGAGGCTCCCTCGCTGGTTATCATCGAGAAGCTACTAGCCGCTGGCTGCACCGTGACAGCTTACGACCCCGTTGCGATGAAGGAGGCTGAGCACACGCTGGGTAACTCCATTACTTACGCTAAGGACGAATTCGATGCCCTCATCGACGCCGACGCGCTGCTTATTGTGACGGAATGGCCCGAATTCCGCGTGCCTAATTTTTCGGTAATGAGCCGCTTAATGAAGCAGAAAGCCATTTTCGACGGCCGCAACATCTACGACGCCAAGGAGTTGAAGGAATTGGGCTTTGTTTACTACTGTATCGGCATCAAAACCGACCACAAGGAGCCCGCCTAATAACAAAACTGTCATCCTAAGCGCATTGAAGGACCTTATCATGGCTGCGCTCTTCAGGATTACTATTTACCCGAGCCGAGCGGACGTGATAGGGTCCTTCGCTATGCTCAGGATGACAAGAAGAATATATGACCGACAATACCACCGATAAAAAACGCGTCCTCATTACCGGCGGCGCCGGTTTTCTGGGCTCGCATCTCTGCGACCGGTTCCTGAAAGAAGGCTACCACGTCGTCGCCATGGACAACCTGATTACGGGTTCGCTTCAGAACATCGAGCACCTGTTTGGCCGGCCCGATTTCGAGTTTCATCAGGCCGATGTGAGCAAATTCGTGTTCGTGCCCGGCAAGCTCGATTACATCCTGCACTTCGCCTCGCCGGCCTCGCCGATTGACTACCTCAAAATTCCGATTCAGACCCTGAAGGTGGGTTCGCTCGGCACGCACAACCTGCTGGGCCTGGCGCGGGTGAAAGGGGCTCGCATGCTGATTGCCAGCACCTCGGAGGTATACGGCGACCCCGAAATTCACCCCCAGGTGGAGGAGTATTATGGCAACGTAAACCCCGTGGGTCCTCGTGGCTGCTACGACGAGGCCAAGCGCTTCCAGGAGGCGATTACCATGGCCTACCACAACCACCACGGCCTGGAAACCCGCATCATCCGCATCTTCAACACCTACGGCCCGCGCATGCGCCTCAACGACGGCCGCGTGTTGCCGGCTTTCCTCTCGCAGGCCCTGCGCGGCGAGAACCTGACGGTGTTCGGCGACGGCTCGCAAACCCGCTCGTTTTGCTACGTGGACGACCTCGTGGAAGGCATTTACCGCCTGCTGCTAAGCGACTACCATATGCCGGTGAACATCGGCAATCCCGACGAAATCACCATCAAAGAGTTCGGCGAGGAAATTGCGCGCCTCACCGGCGTCGAGTTCCAGCCTACTTACCAGGCCCTGCCCGAAAACGACCCCATGAAGCGCCGTCCGGACATCACGAAGGCCAAGGAAATTCTGGGCTGGGAGCCAAAGGTGGACCGGGCCGAAGGCCTGCGTCGCACGCTGGAATACTTCAAGGAACACGTGAAATAAGCAGCAATTCGATGACCGACTATCCGGCGCCACACCTGATTCATTTTCCGAAACTGGGCGCACCGGATATTGGGTACATTTCGGTTTGCGACCCTCTGCAAAACCCGCTGCCCTTCGTGGTGCAGCGGGTTTTCTGGACTTATTACACCCCCGAAAGCATTGTGCGGGGGCGCCACGCTCACCACCGCACCGAGCAGGTGCTGGTAGCTGTGGCTGGCCGCCTCACGGTCATTACTGAACTAGCTACGGGCGAGCTGCAAACCTTCCGGTTGGAGCATCCCAACGAAGGGTTGTACGTGCCGCCAAATGCCTGGCATACCATCCAGCATTCGCACACGGCGGTGCAACTGGTACTAGCATCGGGGCCATTCGATGAGGTGGATTACATTCGCGATTACGACGAATTCCGGCAGCAATGGGCACTCCGGAACTAGGCCAGCTTGTGGTGGCCCGCGCGGCAGCATTGGCATTCCACTCGCCCTACCACTTTTTGCGGCAATTCCCAGCTGCTGACCAGCAGCGCTTGTTCGGTACCGGGCTGGCCCTTGCCTGGCAGGAGCAGGTCGGTGCTGAGTTGCTGCCAACTAAGGAGGTGACGTGGCTGTTGCGGGCGCTTGCCTGGGATTCCGCCTACTTCGGTACGCCTACGTATCGCCTGTTCACCGGCCTGTTTGCGGAAGCGACAACCCCAGCTGCAATAAAGCAGGCGGCGGAAGTGTTACGCCAGCAGATGTCGCAGCGCCACGCTGCCTTTTACTGCTTTGCCCAAGTGCCCGCCGAAGATGTGGCCCTGTTGCAGGGCCTGACGGGGGGCGGCTGGCGGCTAATTGAAACCCGGTTGACGTACTACCAC
The DNA here is from genome assembly GCF_039539585.1 of Hymenobacter glaciei. Lineage (NCBI taxonomy): Bacteria > Pseudomonadati > Bacteroidota > Cytophagia > Cytophagales > Hymenobacteraceae > Hymenobacter > Hymenobacter glaciei. The sequence continues at coordinate 289,396 of NZ_BAABDK010000010.1, forward strand.
GACCAGCTTGCCGGATTCGAGTGTACGCCACCTCCCGTACGCCTGGCTGCGCCAGCCGAGGCCGCGCACCTGGGCCGCGTAGCGGCGGCGGCCCGCAATCCCTACGACCGGTTTCATGCCGACCCGTGGTATGGCCAGGCAAGAGCCGATGCTTACTTGGCCCGCTACGCCGAAAACACCCTGACTGGCCCGCAGCTGGCGGCTGCCGTGCTAGTGCCCGATGTAGTGCCGGAAGAAGTTGATGCCTTCTTGGCCATCAGCGACTTGTGGGAGGATTCGGCCGCGCTGGGAAAGCCGCTTTCGCGGGTATTGCTTACGGCAGTAGGGGAGACCCAGCGGGGATGGCACGCCCGGTTGTTGGCGGCTACACTGCTGCGGGCCAGGCAGTTGGAGCACACCGCCGTGGTCATGACTACGCAGGCCACCAACCGCGCCGTATTGCGCAATGCCGAAAAGCTGGGCTTCCGCCTCGGGGCTACCACGCACGTGCTGGCATGCCACGGCGGTTAACTTTGCCGCATGCAGCTGCCTTTTTTGTCGTTGGAACCCCAGCATGCCCCGTTGCGGGCTGAGTTGACTGCCGCCTTTACACGGGTGCACGACTCGTATTGGTACGTGCTGGGAGAAGAGGTGCGGCAATTCGAGCTGGAATATGCGGCCTGGAACCAGGTGCCGTACGCGGTGGGCCTAGCCAACGGTCTTGATGCGCTGGTGCTGGCCCTGCGCGCGCTGAACGTAGGGCCGGGCGACGAGGTAATCGTGCCTTCCAATACCTATATCGCCACCTGGCTGGCCGTAACGCAGGTCGGCGCAACGTTGGTACCCGTCGAGCCCGACCCGGCCACCAGTAACCTCGACCCGGCTGCCGTTGCGGCCGCCATCACGCCCCGCACCCGGGCCATTATTCCGGTGCATTTGTACGGGCAGGCCTGCTGCATGCCGGCCATTATGGCTTTGGCTGCGCAGTATGGGCTGTATGTAGTGGAGGACAATGCCCAAGCGCACGGCGCAGCCTTCGACGGGCAGCTAACGGGCAGCTTCGGCCACCTCAACGCGACTAGCTTTTACCCCGGCAAAAACCTGGGAGCCCTCGGCGACGCCGGGGCCCTCACAACGGCCAGCGAAGCCCTGGCCCGGCGCGTGCAGGTGCTGCGCAACTACGGCTCGGCCCAGAAATACCACAACGAGGAAATCGGCTACAACTCCCGGCTCGACGAGCTGCAGGCGGCACTGCTACGCGTGAAGCTGCCGCACTTGGCTACTTGGACAGTCCAGCGCCAGCAGCTTGCCGCCTGGTACCACCAGCACCTGAGCGGTATTGACGGCTTGCGGCTACCACAAACGGCTTCGGGCGCCACCCACGTATACCACCTCTACGTGGTGCACCATAGCAGGCGCGGGGCCCTGCAGCAACACCTTGCGGCGCAGGGCATCGGCACCTTGGTGCATTATCCTGTGCCGCCCTACCGCCAGCCCGCCTATCAAGGCTTGCAGTTGCCTGCCAGTGGCTTCCCCATTGCCGAAGAGCTGGCCGCCACCTGCCTGAGCCTGCCGCTGTGGCCGGGCATGACGGAAGAGCAGGTAGCAGCCGTGGCAGCCGCCATTCGGGCCTTTAGGGCTTAATATTGTGGCTATGCCCAAGCTCTCCGTCATCATTCCCTGCTACTACAACGAGGCCAACATCCCCGTAACGGTGCGCGAGCTGGTGACCAACGAAGCCCAGTTTCCGGCCGAGGTTAGCTTCGAGTACGTCTGCGTGAACGATGGCTCAGGCGACGATACCTTAGGGGCGCTGCGGCGGGCGCAGGCCGAGTACCCCGGCCGCATCCGCATTGTGGATTTGGCTGGCAATGTGGGGTCCTACAATGCCATTGTGGCCGGCATGGCCCACGCCACCGGCGACTGCCTAGCCGTTATTACCGCCGATTTGCAGGACCCTCCCGAACTGCTGCCCCAGATGTACGCGCATTGGCAACAAGGCTTTAAGCTCGTCATCGGCAATCGCCAGAACCGCGAAGAAACCGGCCTGAATGCACTGTTGGCCCAGCTGTTTCATTGGCTGATGCGAAAGCTGGCCCTGCAAAATATTCCGCCCGGCGGGTTCGACTTCGTGTTTTTTGACCGTCAGGTGGCTACCGAAGTGCTCAAGCTTCACGAGCGCAACTCCAACGTGTTTTACCTGATGGTGTGGCTGGGCTTCGCCTACGTCAACATTCCCTACACCCGTCGCCGGCGCGAAGTGGGCCGCTCGCGCTGGACGCTGAGCAAAAAAGTTAAGCTCTTCATCGACTCGTTGATGGCCTTTTCCTTTGTTCCCATTCGGGCTATTTCGGGGCTGGGCTTGGGGCTGGGCGCCATCGCGCTGCTCTACGGCCTGTATGTCATCCTGCTCAAAATTACCCACCCCAACGAGCCTGCGGGCTGGACTACCTTGATGGTCGTTATGCTCGTTGTTTCTGCTTTTCAAATGATTGCGCTTGGGGTTATTGGCGAGTATGTGTGGCGCGGGCTCGATGCCGCCCGGCAGCGCCCGCTTTACGTGGTGCGCGAGGTATTCGAGCAATAGCAACCTGCGGCAACCGGTAAGCGCTATCTTGGGTAGGAGGGGAGTTACCGAGCCGGTTTACTTATCGGCTTTTCCTTCTAATGGTTTATTCTGTTTAATTGCCCTTCATGCGCAATCAGCAACGGCTCGCGGGCCTGCTTGTTTTCCTTATGCTGCTGCCGTTTGTGGTGCTCTGCTACTACAGCCACCCGGGCGCCGACGATTTCACCGACGCGGTGCAGCGGCAGGCCTTCGGGTTCTGGGGAATTCAGCGCGACCTATACTTGAACCTGACGGGCAGACTGTTTACCTCCGTGTTGCTCATGGAGGCCAGCCCCCTGACGTCGCACCACCTGTCCTGGTACGGAATGGCTCCGGCGGGGGCGCTGTTGTTGCTGGGCGCCAGCTTGTACTGGCTTGTGAGCGTTCTGGTCGGCCCAGCGTGGCGTTGGCCGGCTCGGCTGTTGGCCGCCGGGTTACTACTGGCGTTGTGGTTGCTGCAAAACCCCAGCATAGCCGAGTCGGTGTACTGGTTCAACGGACTAGCTGTGTACACAGTGCCCACGGCGGTGCTGGTGGGGTGGCTGGCCGCACTGGTGCGCTACTGGCTGGCCGCACCTACAGCCCGGCCGGTATGGCTGACGCTGGTAGCCGCGCTGGGTACCTGTGTGCTGTGGTCGAACGAAATTGTTGCCCTGCCGCTAATGGCCGTGATAGCTGGGCTTGCACTGTGGCAATGGTGGCGGGGCAGTCCCCGCCGGACAGCACTGCTGGCCCTTACAACTTGGTATGCCCTGGCCCTGGCGGTGTCGCTGCTGGCCCCGGGCAACATGGCCCGCGCTGACCTCATTGCGGTAGAAGTGCCCCCCCTTGTACTGCTGCTGGGGCCCGTGGGCGCCTCAGTCTATATGCTGCTGAACTGGCTGAGCAGCGGAGTGCTGTTGGCCACTACTGCTATTGCCCTGCCGGTGCTGGCGCGGTTGGTTGCCGCGGGGCTGCCGGCGCTGCGCCTGTTGCACACCCTGCGCCCCCGGCAACTGTTGCTGGCGCTGGGCTTGCTGCTGGCCCTGCTGCCGTTAGCTGCGCTGCCCAGCTACTGGGCCACCGCAGGGCTGATGCCGCCCCGGGCCCGGGCCAGCGTGTACCTGGTGTTTCTGGTAGGATGGTTTGCCGCCGTATTGGTTGCGTTGGTAGTTACCCGCCGGCAAGCCTGGCAGCAGCAACTGGTGGCACGCCGCGCGTGGCCCCGCTTGGCCAGCGGGCTGCTGTGGGGCTGGTTTCTAATCAGCTTTTTCAGCGACCATAACGTGCGCGTTGCCCACCGCGACCTGGGCCGGGAAAGCAACAACGTTGTGCTGGCCTACCGCGACTGGCTGAGCGGCAGCGCCGCCCGCTACAACGAAGCCCTCCAAACCCGCTATCAGCTCCTCCGCACAGCTTCTACTCAGTCGCTCCAGGTACCGGCGTTGCCCCTCACGGGCCGCCCGCCCATGCTGCTCTACCACGACCTGACTACCGACAGCACGTTCGGCCTGAACCAGGATTACGCCCGGTATTTCGGCCTGCGCACTGCTTGGACCGGGCCCGGTGGCCGAGGGCGTCCGCCCCGTTCATATCAGGCCTCCGCCGACGACTAAAAGGTAGCATCGACCAGCCCAGGTGGTGGATTGCGCGGCGCTTGCCAACCTCGTAAAGTGGCCTGACGTATGGAAACGATTTCCGGCCGGGAAAGGAGAGGTGCGTGGGTCGTATAAGCAGCACTATACTAATCATTTATCTATTTGCTGGCTGCAGATGAATAGGTAAATGCTGGGGCGGCCTTACCTTTGCGGCCGCATTTGCATTATCCTTATGGCTGACATTTCGGCATTTACCCAGACTCCCGGCGCCTCGACGCCTCCCGGCGGCAACCCCATTCCGCTCTTCACCACCTTCGTCAATGCCTCGGCCCAACAGCGCGTGAGCGCCGTGCTGACCAGCACTTTCCTCAGCGAAGGCAAGCTGGTGAAGGAGTTCGAAAGCCGTCTCAGTGCTGAGTTGGGCATGGTGCACCCCGCGGCCCTCAATAGCGGCACCAGTGCCCTGCACCTGGCCCTGGAAGTGGCCGGCGTGGGCCCCGGCGACGAGGTGATTCTTTCCCCCCAGACCTTTATTGCCTCCGCCCTGACAGTGGTGCAGGTCGGTGCCAAGCCAGTCTTTGCCGATATCCAATACGGCAATGGCAACATCGACCCGGCTGACATTGAGCACCGCATCACGCCCCGCACCAAGGCCATTATGGCCGTGCACTGGGGTGGTTACCCGTGCGACATGAACGAGATTATGGCCATTGCCACCAAGCACGGCTTGGTCGTGATTGAGGACGCCGCCCACTCACCGGGCGCTACCTACCAGGGCCAGCCCATTGGTTCGATTTCCGACTATACCTGCTTCTCATTTCAGGCTATCAAGCACCTCACCACCGGCGACGGCGGTGCGCTCTGCGCCCGCGACCCCGCGAAAGCCCGCGAGGTGTTCCGCCGCCGCTGGTTCGGCATCGACCGCGCCAACTCGCCGGTTAATGAACTGGGCGAGCGCGACTACGACCTGGTCGACGTGGGCTACAAATACCACCTGAGCGACTATGCCGCCGCCCTCGGCCTGGCCAACCTCGACGGCTTTGCCGAGCGCATGGTGCAGCGCCGCGCCCGCGTGCAGCAGTACCTCGACGGCCTGCGCGGCGTGGCCGGCATCACCCACTTCGAGCACAAAACCGACCGCGAAAGCGCCCACTGGCTGTTCGGCTTCCACGTCGAAAACCGCCTGGAGTTCATTCGCGCCATTCGTGGCAAAGGCGTTGCCGTATCAGTCGTACACGACGGCATTGACCACAACACCCTGTTCGGCGGCCGCCGCATGGAGCTTACTAACCAGCGCCGTTTCGACGCCACCCAAATTCACATTCCCCTGCACGACGACCTGAGCGCTGAACAAGCCGCTTATGTAGTTGACGTCATTAAGCAAGGCTGGTAATTCCGAATATGAAAGTAGTATTGTTTGGAGCCCGTGGCTTCGCTGGCCGCAACGTGGCCAATGTTCTGCGCCAGCACGGCGTCGAGCCCATCGAAGCCTCGCTGAGCACCGGCCTCGACCTGCGCGACCCAGCTGCCGCTACGGCCTTTCTGGCCGAGCATCAGCCCGATTTCGTGGTGAACTGCGCTGCCCACGTAGGCAGCCTCAATTATGTAACCGAGAAAGCGGCGACTGTGGTGGCCGACAACTCGCGCATGATTCTGGGTATGTATGAAGGTGTGGCCAATGCCTGCCCACAGGCTTTGGTTATCAACCCCATTGCCAACTGCGCCTACCCCGCCGCTGCCGACATCTTCCGCGAAGACGAGTGGTGGAACGGCCACCTGCACCGCTCGGTGCTGAGCTACGGCACCAGCCGCCGCCTGCTGTGGGCCGCCGCCGAGTGCTTTGAGCTGCAGTTTGGCGTGAAGAGCATTCACCTGCTCACGCCCAACATGTATGGCCCTTACGATTCGACCGACCCCAACAAGGCCCACGCCCTGAACGCGTTGATTTCGAAATTCGTGAAAGCTGAGCACACCAGCCAGGCCGAGCTGCCCATCTGGGGTACCGGCGTGGCCATCCGTGAGTGGTTGTATGCCCCCGACTTTGGCCGCATGGTGTGGGAAGTAATTCAGCAGCCCAGCCGCCCCGGCTTACAGGCCCCGTTGAACGTGGCGCAGAACGACGGTCTAAGCGTGAAAGCACTAGTCGACATCATCCAGTCGAAATTCAATTACAAGGGCAAGCTGACCTGGGATGCGACCAAGCCCGACGGTGCCCCCAAGAAAGTAATGGACGACACCCGCTTCCGGCAGGTGTTCCCCGAGTTCAAGTTTACGGATTTCGAGGAAGGCATTGCTGAAACAGTCAAGTATTACGAATCGGTTTTCCCTTACTAAGAACCCAGCAGGCGGACTTCCAGCAGCGAAGCCGCCGAGACCTGACTATGGCGCTTCGACTCCAAACAGCACAGGGCGCTTACCCTGAGGCCGCCACCGACTACTTTGATTTCACGAAGCTCGATGCCTTCCATCATCCGGAAGTGCTGACGGTTCTCTACGACCAAGGTTGGTATTCGGTGTTAATTACCGACGATGCAGGCCATGCCTTTCTGCACTCCTACGTCATGAACCCGCTGCCTCACGGCCATATGGGCTTCGACATAGAGCCTTTTATCGGCTACGCCGGACCGGTAGTGACGGAAGGAAGCGATGCCGAGTTTGGCCGCGTCGCACTCGCCAGCTATGCCGAGCACTGCCGTACGGCGGGCATTGTGGCTGAAGTAGTACGATTCAACCCCTTGCTTAACAACGTTGACCACTTCACCGATGCCCAGCAACTGCGGGTGATTCCGGCCAAGGATATTGTAGTGGCCGAATGCCATGCCGATGACGCTGCGCAATTAGCCTCTTTCCAGACCAAGTGCCGTAGTAGCGTGAAGCGTGGCCAGCGCGACTGTACCTACGAGATGCTGGACAAAGCCACTGAGTGGGATGCCTTCGTGCAGTTCTATTATGCCTCGCTCCAGCGCATTGGGGCTGACAAAAAATGGTTTTACCCAGCCGAGCTGTTGCAGCGGGCCGCGCAATCCAACTTTTTTCAGGTATATGTAGTGAAATATGAAGGGCAGTGGGCCTCGCTCTCGCTCGTGATTGAGCACCCACTGGCTAGCTACTACTTTGCCGCTGCCAGCGGCCAACAGCCCGTACAGGGGGCCAACGAGTTTCTGCTCTTCACTATCGCGCAGGCTCTGGGCCGGGCCGGGGGGAAATGGCTGATTATGGGAGGTGGCAATACAGCCAGCGACGACGACCCATTGCTGCGCTTCAAACGCAAATTTGCCCACGACCTCACGCCCCTGACCATGGGATGCCTGGCGCACGACCAGGAACGACTCACCGCTTTGGTGAATGAGGCCGTGGTGCGCCATCCCGAATTGGCCGATGTGCGCTTCTTTCTGAAATACCGCTTACACCCCGAGGCTTAGGCCCAGCTTTTCATCTTGCCCATGCCCCCTGCGTTGCAATCTGCTACGGCCCTCCGCATTCTCTTCGACTGGGCCGACCTCAGCACCGACGACCTGCGCGCACTCTGCACCGAGTTGCACATTAAGAATGTGCGCTGGCTCGCTATTCATCATCCCGACAATAAAACCCGGGAGAACCTCTACCGTCTGAGCAATGTGGCTGTTGGTCCCAAAACGACCATTAACGCGGGCTTATTTGTGTATGACTCTTACCAGCCGCTGGTCACTATCGGAGCCAATTGCGCGTTGGCAGCTAACATTTCGCTCATTCCGGAATCGGGTCCTAACATGTCGGAGTTGGCTGATTTTGAATTGGTTAAAGAAAAGTTGGTGTGCACCGCCCCGATTGTCATCGAAGACCATGTCTGGATTGGAGCAAATGCCATCGTGATGCCTGGCGTTACCATCGGGCACCACGCCGTGGTCGGAGCGGGGGCCATTGTCACGCGCGACGTTCCTCCCTATGCCATCGTGAAAGGCCAGCCTGCTCAGGTAAGCCAGTACCTCACTCCGCCTAGCCCGTCTGCAGCATGAAGTCAATCGGTGGAGAATTTGAGCTTGACCCTGTAGCGCTGGCTAGCAGCGCCACACTGCCGTTAGGCCTGCGTGCCGATGCTCGACAGCAGTGGCTGCGCAGCGGGCGGGGGGCAATTCGCTACGCTGCCGCTACGAGCCGCCCGACAGGTACCTGGCTGCTGCCGTCTTACCTCTGCGAAAGTGTAAAGCAGCCCTTTGACGAGTTGGGATGCCCCGTGCAGTTTTACCGCATCAACGACGATGCCCGCATCGATGTCGCCCACCTGCAAGCACAGATAACGCGCTACCAGCCGGTGGGCCTGCTGTTCATCAACTATTTTGGTATGCCGCTGCTGCCTGATGAGCAACAGGCCATCGACGATGCGCGGAAGTATGGCTGTTTCATCATCGAGGATGCTACCCACGGCTCGGTCTTAGAAGGAGACGATGCTCCCGCTGGCCGCCTCGGCGACGCAGTGGTAAGCAGCTTGCGCAAATACCTGCCTGTACCCGATGGCGCGTTGCTGCGCATAAAGAACCCGAGCAGTTTAGGTTCCAATGCTAGCCTCGCTCCTGACCTTGCCGCCGAGGCGTTTGGTCGGCAGCGCACGCTCGCCAAGCTGTTGCGGTGGGAGTTTCTGCACGGTGCTGGTGGCCCGCCCGAAGCGGAAGGTTTGTTCATGACTATGTTTAGCCAGGCCGAAAAGCTTCTCGATGCCAGCGGAGTTCCTTACCCAGCCTCGCCGTGGTCTGCTCCAGTACTTGCTGCGCAGGACTTAACCGCCGCACGTGCACAGCGCCGGCTAAACTTCGCAGCACTGGCCGAGGCTTGGCAGCACTCAGACCTTGCCCGTTGGGCTACTCCATTGTATACCACATTGCCCGCTGGAGCGTCTCCTTTTGCCTTTCCGGTATTGGTAAGCCCGCCGTTGCGTGATGATTTGCGCCGCGCACTGGTGCGGGAGCAGTTGTATTGCCCGGTGCTATGGCCACTGCCCGAAGCCATCGACACTAACGAGTTTGCTTCTTCCTACCATCTTTCGGCTCGCATCATGTGCCTGCCGCTCGACCAGCGTTACACCTCAGAGGACATGCAGGACGTAGCCCGGCGTTTCGGGCAGACCGCTCGCCAGCTGGGACCACTTTAAATTAGCAGCCGGGGTTCAGCCGGCTGCTGGCGCACGGCTCAGCCGAGTGATGCTTAAAATCGTTGCGGCTGACGAATTATCTTTTCTATAGTTTTTTGTTTTTCGCACATGACCGAATCAGCAGGCTCTATCTCCGGGCAATACGATAAATCGTTACTCCAAGCGTGCGGTGAAGATGTATTCATCAGCGCTGCCGTGGAAATTCGTCGGCCCCATTTGGTATCGGTCAAGAGCCACGTAGCCATCGACTCCGGTGTGTACCTGACTACGGCCGCGGAGATTGGCAATTACGTACACCTCTCACCTTATCTGACCATTATTGGGGGTAGTAAGAGCACCTTGATTGTCGAAGACTTCGTGACTATTGCGGCCGGCAGCCGCCTGATTTGCGGCTCTGACCGTTTTATGGGCGACGGCTTTACCAGTGTGACCGTTCCGGATGAGTTTCGGGATACTGTCGATTTCGGCATCATTCGCTGCGGGCGATTCTCTGGGGTCGGCACCAATGTCGTTATTATGCCCAACGTGACGTTGGGCGAAGGCTGTGTTATTGGCGCGTGCGCCTTGGTCACGGAAGACACCGAACCCTGGACTATATATGTGGGAGTGCCAGCCAAGCCCATTAAAGTGCGGCCGCGCGAAAAGATGCTCGAATATGCCAAGCGTCTCGGCTATTAGTCGAGAAGGGGTATTCATTAGCCAATAGTCACTCAGGCTTGTGCCTGCCGGGCTTGTCGTGCTTTCAGTAGGAGGCAGGCAGATAACTAACCTAGTTCGTACATTCTATGCAAGTAGCTTTACTTGGCCACACAGGTTTCTTAGGTAAAAACGTAGCCGACGCGCTTACACAAGCCGGAATTGCGTTTGCAGGTGCCTCGCGTGGCAATGGGGTCGATTTGCGTAGCGTCGAGCAGACGGCTGACTTCCTACGCAATACGTGTCCGGACGTGGTTCTGCATTGCGCCGCGCATGTAGGGAGCTTCAACTATGTAACCGAAAATGCTTCAGCGGTTATGCTCGACAATTCGCGCATGGCGTTGTCGGTCTACGAGGCCATGGCCCAGGTATGCCCGCAAGCTATTATCGTGCATCCACTTGCTAACTGTGTGTTTCCGGCCAACGCTGAGACTATGAGTGAAGAAACCTGGCAGGATGGCCCGGTTCATTCCACCGTTTTGCCATTTGCGGCGACGCGGCGACTGGCCTGGGCCGCTGGCGAGAGCTTTGCGCAAAGCCACGGTATTCGTAGTATATCGTTGCTCGTGCCGAATATGTACGGCCCCCACGATTCAACCGACCCTAACCAGACAGCTGCGCTTGACGCGCTGATTTCTCGCTTTCTCACCGCCCGGCGTACCGGCCAGCCAGTTGTCATCTGGGGTTCGGGCGCGGCCATCCGGGAGTGGATTTTCGCCCCCGACCTGGCGCGAATCATGGTAGAAATTTGCCTGAACCCGCAAAACAGTGGTCTACAACATCCATTGAATGTCGCCCAGAATACCGGCCTGAGTATCCGCGAACTGGCGGGGATGATTCAGCGTATCGTTGGCTACGATGGTGCTGTACACTATGACCTTGCTAAACCCGACGGAGTATTGAAGAAGGTGATGGATGACACCCGCTTCCGGCAGGTTTTCCCCGATTTTAAATTTACTGATTTCGAACAAGGCATTGCGACTACCGTTGCTTATTATAAAGAATTATTATAACCGCTTGTAAATCAATGGGACCTAAGCGTAATGTTGTGTTTATGGGCGGGCGTATTCTTGGCTACCGGTGCCTGGAGATATTGAATCGCTACCGGGACCAGTTTAATGTACATTTTGTAATGTGCCTACGGCAGGACGGTACCGAGGGCTCCGACTGGAACCCCAAGTTGCTGGACCATGCTCGCCAATTGGGCTTCGAGGTATTTGAAGCGTCCTCACTTAAATCGTCAGCGGTAGTGGCTCGGTTCAAGGAGCTCAATATTGACACAATTCTGAATGTGTTCTGCGACCGCATCATTCCCAGGGCTTTAGTTGACTTGCCTGGGATGGAAATTATTAATTTCCACTACGGCCATTTGCCACAGTATCAGGGACGGTTCGTTGTTACGCATATCATTCTCAACGGCGAAGAAAAAACATGTGTCACAACACATTACATTGACGAGGGCGTAGACACCGGAGACGTTGTTTTTGAGGACTGGCTGCCGGTACTGCCCACCGATACTGCCCGTACCTTGTATATGCGCTGTGTAGAAGTGGGGACCATAGCTTTTGAGCGTACCCTGGAATATTTCATCCAGCAAAAGCCGCTGCCACGCAGCCCCCAACACGGCCAGAGCAATTACTACAAGTTTGAAGAACCCAATGGCTTAGAGGTTGACCTAAGCTGGAGCCGCGACCAAATCGAGCGCTTCATCCGGGCTACTACATTCGAGCCAATTTCGTACCCTTGGATGCAAATAGCTGGCCGTCGTTATACCATCATGCCCACTATTCAGCCTCAGTCTGAATAATAAATAGCGTTTTGGAACTCGGCTTATCTGGCGGTAGCAACCAACGTGGGGCCCTGTACGTCGTAAGGCATACAGGTATATTCAGCAATAACAGAAGCGTACAGAAAATAGCTGAAATACGCTAAGCAGATGCTTATTAACCAACAAAGTGCATGAGCAATTATAAAATATCCTACGTCGTCACTACCTACAACAAACTGCCGTACCTGAAACAGGTGCTCGAGCGGCTCGTCGCCGCACGGCTGCCCGATGAGGAGATTGTGGTAACCGATGGCGGTAGCAAAGACGGCACGCCCGATTACCTGCGTGGCCTTCACGAAGCTGGGCACATCCAGCAATTTGTGTCGGAGCGCGACAAAGGCGAATCGCACGGCTTCAACAAAGCCATGCTAATGGCGCGTGGGCAATTCGTTAAAATCATTACCGACGACGACGCTTTTTGCTACCCTGCTATTCGCCAGGCTGCCAATTTTATGGTGGAACATCCTGCCGTGGATGTGGCTACAGGCCATACTGGGTTGTTACTGCTTGAAGATTTAAGCAGCGTAACGCTGTATGAGGACGTTGCCGACAATTTTCGGCGCTGGCTCAGCCACAAGGAAGTGGTGTGGATGATTGGTCTACCCTTGCTGATTCGCCGCACTTCGCTCTCGCTCACAGGCCTGTTCAATACTGGCGTGGTGCAGATGGACACAGAATTCACCTACCGAATTACCAGTCTCAACGTCAATATTGCCTGGTGCTCGCACATTTTGAGCATGCGAATTGAGAACCCGCAGAGCAATTTCCGGGTAATGAACCAAGGTAAGGGCCGCAACACCAGTGTGCTGGAGTCGAATCGCATGCGCTTTTATTACGACAAAGGTATCAGCGACTCTTTCCTCGACTTTGCCCGCCACAAATCGGGCTGGGTGGAATCACTGAAGGCTCCCATTCGTCCTGCTAAGCGGTTGCTGTTCGAAACACTAAAAATGAAGCAATACGAAGGCTTCGAGAAGATTCCGAGCGGTTACCAGCCGGCACCCGGCGAAGACCCATTGGGAGCGGCTTTCCGCATCTGTGACAACTTTATGAAGGCCTACAACGAGCAGCACCCCCTAGAGTTTCTGCACCGTGACCAGCCCATTACCAAAGCGCTGGACGCATAGAACGCCCGACCCGGATTGGCTCCTACCTGTTAACTTTGCGTGGCACAAGGACTGCACCCTAGCTTCCTTGGCCTCTATATATTCGCAAGTTTCCCGACGCGGCTCATCCGACGGTACTCACGCGCCAGCCGCAATAATCACTTCAGCCGCACCAATTAATTTACATGAAAGTAGCACTCATTACCGGTATTACGGGCCAGGACGGCGCTTACCTCACCGAATTTTTGCTTGAAAAAGGCTATGACGTCCACGGCATCAAGCGTCGTTCTTCGCTCTTCAACACCGACCGCATCGACCACCTGCTGGCCGACGACCACGGCCGTAAGAACCCCCGCCTGACCAACCACTACGGCGACCTGACCGACTCGACCAACCTGATTCGTATCATTCAGGAAGTACAGCCCGATGAGATTTACAACCTCGGGGCCATGTCGCACGTGAAGGTTTCCTTCGATGCGCCTGAGTACGTGGCCGACGTGGATGGCGTAGGTACGCTGCGCATTCTGGAGGCTGTACGTTTGCTGGGTCTCACCAAGAAAACCAAGATTTATCAGGCCAGCACGTCAGAGCTTTATGGCTTGGTGCAGGAAGTGCCCCAGCGCGAAACCACGCCTTTCTACCCCCGTTCACCTTACGCCGTGGCCAAGCTTTACGGCTACTGGATTACGGTAAACTACCGCGAAGCCTACGGCATGTTCGCCTGCAACGGCATCCTGTTCAACCACGAAAGCCCGTTGCGCGGCGAAACCTTCGTAACCCGTAAAATCACCCGCGGCGTGGCCCAGATTGCCATGGGCATGCGCGACGATATTGCCCTAGGCAACCTCGACGCCAAGCGCGACTGGGGCCACGCCAAAGACTACGTGGAAGCCATGTGGCGCATTCTGCAGCAGGACGAGCCGGAAGACTTCGTAATTGCTACCGGTGTTACTACTACCGTGCGCGACTTTGTGCGCATGGCCTTTGGCGAAGTAGGCATTGAAGTTGCTTTCGAAGGCGAAGGCGTGCAGGAAATTGGCCGGGTGGTGGCGTGTACCAACCCCGAATACAAAGTGGCAACGGGCACCGTGGTGTGCCGCGTCGACAAGGCCTACTTCCGCCCCACCGAAGTAGAACTGCTCATCGGCGACCCCACCAAGTGCAAGGAGAAGCTGGGCTGGGAGCCCAAGTACGACCTGCCAGCCTTGGTACAGGATATGATGCGGGCCGATGTGGACCTGTTTAAGCGCGAAGCCTACCTGCTGAAAGGCGGCCACAAGGTGTCGTGGCAGCACGAGCAGCACCAATAAGCGCGGCTGCTCCTCTTTTTGATTTAACCCCCAGCCCCAACCGGCCGGCCCCTGTGCCGGGTGGTTGGGGCTCTTATTGCACTCGCCATGGCTACCGCGCCGCTGCCGCGCCCCACCTGGTGGCAACGCACCAAAAAAATAGTCGACCGCACCCTGGGCCGGGCCGGGCAGGCCCTGAGCACGCCGCTGGTGGCCGAGGAAGTTGAAATTGCCCCGGCACCCTCGGATGCCCGCCTGCCGCAGCCCTTCAACGCCGACATGGTGCCACCGGTGTTTTTGGCCGGGTTTGCCGAGATTTTTTCGGAAATCCAGCCGAACTTCCGGCAAGTGGTGTACCGACTGCGACACGCCCGGGTAGCTTGGCATGGCTCGGTACTGAAAGGGTTGCGGGTGTTTTTGCCCAGCCTGCCGCAGCCCTGGATGGAAATGGAACTGGCTGGCTTATTTATGCTGCGCCAGTTGCGCCGCCAGCCGGTGCCGCAACTGGCCGCCGGGCCAGTTGGGCTGGCTTTCGATAGTTGGTCGGGCAACTACTTTCACTGGATTGCCGAGGTGCTGCCCCGGCTGGCGCTGCTACGCAAAGTGCAGCCTGACTGCGTGCTGCTGCTGCCTGGCCCCAAAACGCCCGAGTACGTGGCCAATACCGTTGCGGCGCTGGGTTTTCGGCATACCTACGTGCTGGCACCCGGCGAACTGGCCCCCGTGGCCGACCTGTGGGTGGCGGCCCGCCCCGGCCGCCACGGATACATGTTGCCTTCGCTGGTACGCGAAGTGCGCGAAGCCGTTATGCAACATTTGGCTAGCAGCCTCGACCCCGCCCGCCGGGCCAGCCGGCGCCTCTACGTGTCGCGCAGTCGCCAGAGTTGGCGGCAACTTACCAACGAGTCCGAAGTGTTAGCCGTGTTGCAGGGCTACGGCTTCGAAACCATCTATTTCGAGGAGATGAGCTTCGTGGAGCAGGTGTGTACCATGTACGAAGCGGCGGTATTCATCGGGATTCATGGGGCCAACATGACCAATATCCTGTTCATGACGCCCGGTACCCACGCCATCGAAATGATGAGCAATACTTACGTAAACCCCAGCTACTTATCGATGGCCGACAGTATTGGCGTGCACTACTCGCTGGTGCCGTCGGCGCTGGGTTCGCCACCGGAAGTAGAGCACAATTACGCCGACATCACGGCTGACCCCGTACTGGTCGAGCAGGTGGTGCGCCGCATCTGCAGCGCCAGCGTTTAATTTTCAATCAGTTATCAGCCTAATGCAATACCGTCTTACCTACATCATTACCACCTTCAACAAGTCGCGGTACCTGCGGCACACGCTGGAGCGCCTGATGGCTGCCCGGCAACCCGACGAAGAAATCGTGGTAACCGATGGCGGCAGCACCGATGGCACCGTGGACTACCTGCAGGGACACTTCGCGGCTGGGCGCATTCAGCAGTTTGTATCAGAGCCCGACCGGGGCGAGGCCCACGGTTTCAACAAGGCCATTATGATGGCCCGGGGCGAGATGATAAAGTTTATCTCGGACGACGACGCTTTTGCGTACCCCGTAATTCGGGCCGTAACCGACTTTGCCCTCGCCAACCCGCAGGTTGCGGCCATCAACGGCTACAACGCTTCCACCCAGATTGAAGACCTGACCTACGCCGTGGTGAAGGAGCAGCCGGCCCGCGATTTCCAGCTGTGGCTCGAAACCAAGCAGCCTTTCTGGATGATTGGCCTGCCGCTGATGATTCGCCGCTCGGCGCTGCCCCTGACGGGGCTGCTCTACACCAACACCAAGTTTCCGGACCTGGATTTTCTGTACCGCATTAGCACCTCGGGGGCGAAAATGGCCTGGTGCACGGCCGTGATGAGCATGCACGTGAGCCACCCCGAAGGTAACTTCAATCAGATGGCCAACAAAGCGCGCGAGTTGGAATACCAGCGCATCAGCGGCTTCTACCTCAAGCCCAAGCCCCGCAACCCCGCGCAGGTAGTGCGCGACCTCGTGGAGCAGGCCAAGCGTCCGATGCGGCCGGCCAAGCGGGCTTTTTTCGACCGCATGGGCTGGGCGCAGGTGCAAAACCCGGAAGTGTTTCCGACCGGCTACGTGCCCACGCCGGGCGAAGACCCGCTCGATGCTGTGTACCGGGTGTGCGACGAGTTTATGGCGGCGCAGAACGCCGTGCGCAAGCTCGACTTTATTTATTAGCCCATTCGCCTGGGCAAGCCGCTAGTTCAAGCATCAGTCACCGGGCCTTAGTTTACGAGTTTGCTTCAGCAACCCATCCAACGATTTAAGCAGAATATTATCGCTCCGCTGCTGCGGAAAGGCTCGTTCGCGCAGAATTTTGCCGTGACGCTGTCGGGTTCGGCAGCGGTGACGGCCCTGGGCTTTTTGCTCTCGCCGGTAATGTCGCGCATTTACCCGCCGGCCGCGTACGGGCAGTTTGCCGTGTTCAGCTCGCTGGCTGGCAACCTGAGCATGGTGACTACGCTGGGATACACGGCAGCATTTCTGCTGCCCAAAACCCAAGAGAAATTTTTGTCGCTGGTGCAGCTCACGGTGGCGCTCACGTTTGCCACCTGCCTGCTGCTGGTGGGTGCGCTCGTGCTGGGCGGCAACCACGTGCTGCATTGGCTAAACGTAGAAGCGTTGGGCAACTTGTTCTACACGCTGCCCGTGGTGCTGCTGCTCTTCAATCTGAACAGCATTATGAGCAGCTGGTACATGCGCGACAAGCAGTTCCTGAAGCGCAGCAGCGTGGAAGTGACCACGGCGCTGGTGGGGCGCGGGGCCACCATCGGCTACGGCTGGTGGATGGGCGGCAGCGTGGCCGGCCTGCTGCTAGGCGAGTTTTTCAACCGCCTCACCAGCACCATTACTCTAGCGGCCGGCAGCATTCGACACTCGTTCGGGGCGCTGTGGCGCACGGCCCGCTGGGTTGATATCCGGGCCATTGCGATGGAGTTCAAGGAGTTTCCGCTGTATTTTTTGCCCGCCAGCTTCATCAGCGTGCTTTCCACGCAGCTTCCCATCTACACCCTCAACGCGAGTTTCGGCTCGACCCCGGTGGGGCTTTACTCGTTTTCGGTGGGCTTGCTCGAAATCCCCATCAACCTGATTGGCAATGCCATCGTGCCCGTGTTCTGGCAGAAGGCGGCCGAAACCCAGCAGAACGAGCCCGAGCGCCTGCCCGGCATGACGCTGAGTTTGTACTACAAGCTGCTGTACCTGGGGCTGTTGCCGTTTGGCGTCATCACCGTGTACGGCGACCTGTTGTTCAAGTTCGTGTTCGGGGCGCGCTGGGAAATGGCCGGCGTGTATACCGGCTACCTGGGGTATTACTACGTGTTTAAGCTGATGTCGCAGGCCACCGGGCCCATCTACACTGTGATGGGCAAGCAGCGCTACATTCTCTGGAGCAACATTGCCCTGCTGGCTGCCCGGGCTGCCGGCCTGGGCATTGGCCTGCTCATGCACAGCCTGAATACGGCCCTGATGCTGTTTGGCCTGTTCAGCCTGCTGGCCACGTTCATCATCGACCTGCAGGTACTGTCGTTGCTGAAGCTGCCAGTGTATCGCATTGGCCTGCGCACGGTGGCCATTGTGGGCACCACGCTGGTGGTGCTGAAAGGCCTCCGGATGGGGGCCGAAATGCTGTTGCAATAGGTTGGCCCGAACCCGGCACGAAACGACAAAGCCCCGCGGGCCCTTGGCTTGCGGGGCTTCGTTAGTAGGGCATGGATTTAAAAAGAAACGTTCCGTTTTACTGCGTCCTAACAACGGGCAGGGGCCGCCCACCATGGTGCCACTGCCGGCCGCCCCTTTTTTCGCAACCTAAACGGCTTGCTTGTCTTGTACGGAACCTGGTGCGCACCGCTAGCCCACTGGTGAAGCCACGTTCGCATGCTCCCGGCTATCTGAGCCGAGTTCTCCAGGGCCTGTGAAGTGCTTTGCACGCATTCAGAGCGGCCCGTAACGGGTGGTTGGTGCTACGCATCGGCTCGCCGCTCGCGCCAAATAACGCATGGCAATAGCGCCGGGCGGCTTACGGCGCAGCCGATAAAGCAGATTAAATTGCCTGGCAAAACCTGGCTCGCACCCAAGCCAGGTAAAGGGCTGCACGTCGTGCGCTTACAGGCTTAATGCTCCAGCTACCCACGCCAGTGCCGGGAAGTGGGCGACGAATTGTTGATTGGTATACGGCTAGTTGATGGTTGAAAAAGGCATCAGGAATGGGCAACGCTTCGTTAGTAAGCCGGGAGTATAGTCCACATATACCCCGGTCAAATTATGCCAGGTCCAATTCAATGGCTGTCGAAAAAGCTCCATTCCGTTAAAGGAGTTTACCGCACATGCCGCGCCAACCACACTTCTGCGTTCCCCGCCATGGTGAGCTACTCTTGGCGAAAATGGCAAGGAGTCAATGTTTTGTCGCACCCGAAGACGCGCATTAAAGGGCTGCGAAACATTAGCACAGACGGGGGCGTCCTCAACCTGCTCCTGAGTTGTGGGGCCATCGACGGGACTGAGCCAACTTCGCTTGATGTACAAGGCAAAATGCAGATAAATGGTGATGTTGCCATTGGCCGCGGCTGTCGTGTCGATATCGGCCCAGATGCTACTGTTGATATCGGTGACGGAACGTACATCAACCCGCGTTCCCAGTTTGTGATTAAACACGGGCTGCGCATTGGCCAGCACTGTGCTATATCGTGGGAGTGCCAGTTCTTAGACGAGGATTTTCACACACTTTCTTACAAAGGCCAGCGCCCCAGTGGACCACCCGAAATAGTTGTTGGCGACCGGGTCTGGATTGGCAACCGCGTGAGCGTGTATAAAGGTGTGGTTATTCCAAACGGCTGCGTTGTAGCGAGCAACTCGGTTGTTAAACATGCGTTCACCGAGGAAAATGTTCTATTAGCGGGTAATCCAGCGCAGATAGTGCGGCGCAATGTGAAGTGGTGAGAAGCAGGGGCGGCTGGCAACAGCCCCTACCTTTGCGCCATGAACCAACCCGTGACATTGTTTTTTTCTGTTGTCATCCCCACCTACAACCGAGCGGGCTTCATCGGTGCCACCCTCGATTCGGTGCTGGCCCAAACCTTTCCGCACCTGGAAATACTGGTGGTGGACGACGGCAGCAAGGACAACACTGCCGAGGTGGTGGGCCGCTACGCCGACCCGCGCCTGCGCTACTACCCCAAGGAAAACGCCGAGCGCGGCGTGGCCCGCAACTACGGCCTGGCCCGCGCGCAGGGCGAGTACGTGCTGTTTCTCGACTCCGACGACCGGTTCCACGCCAACCACCTGGCCACGCTGCATGCCAAAATCCAGGAGCTAAACCAGCCCAATTTCATCGCCACGAAGTACGACTTCGACCGCGACGGCGTGGTGGCACCCAGCGACACCGCTGCCCTGCCCGAAGGCTGGTACGGGCTCGACACGTTTGTGCGCGGCAACGCCCTGGCCTGCAACATCTGCGTGCGCCGCCAGAACCCGGGCCTGCGCCGCTTCGAGGAAGACCGCAGCTACGCGGCGGTGGAGGACTGGATGTTCATGCTCGAAAACACCCAGCACGACCGCATCTACCTAGTGAATGCCGTGACGCTGACCATGAACGACCACGACCAGCGCTCGATGCGCTCAGACAACACGGCCCTGGTGCGCCGCCTGCAGCTGGCCCTGGGCTGGATGCTGACCCGCGTGCAGCTTTCGGCCGCCCAGCGCGGCGTGCTCACGGGGCGGGTGTATTACCTGTGCGCCATTCATGCCTACGCCGACGGGTACCGGGCCGAGTCGCTGCGTTTTGCGCGGCTGGCGGCCCCGCACCTACCGGCGGCGCAGGCGGCGGTGCTGCTGGCCCGCTGCGTGGTGGGCCCCGGCGTGGTGGGCTGGCTGAAAAAGCAGCGCGCCTAATACCTGCCGCTGCCACGGGCCGCCCGCCTACTTGCCTGCCCGCAACCATTCGCTTTCCTGCTTTGTCACCGACGCTATGCGCATTCTTTTTTTAAGCTACTGGGGCCTGAACGACGGCCTGACCACCTCAACCGTGTTTCCGCACCTGCGCTTGCTGCAGGAGCGGCCCGACGTGGAAGCCATTCGCCTCGTCACCATCGAGCGCGGGGCCGAGGCCCAGGCTGCGCTCACGTTCGCGCCGGGCTATGCCACGCCCAAAATCTCGTTCGAGCCGCTGCGCTCGAAGCCGGGCCGCAATGTCATCCTCAACAAGATGGAGGATTTCACGCGCTTTCCGAAAGAGCTGATTCGGCAGGCCGCCGAGTTTCGGGCCGACTTTATTATCGGCCGGGGCGCGCCGGCCGGCGCGTTGGCCTACCTGGTGTGGCAAAAAACCAAGCTGCCGTTCTACGTCGAGTCCTTCGAGCCGCACGCCGACTACATGCGCGAGTCGGGGGTATGGAAGGCTTACGACCCTCGCTACCTGTTCCAACGGCACTGGGAAACGCGTCAGAAGCAGCTGGCCCAGGGCCTGATGCCAGTGGCCGAAAACTACCGTCGCCAACTCATCACCGAAGGCGTGCCCGCCCGCCGCATCGTCACGGTGCCCTGCTCGGTGGATGCCACGGCGTTTGCCTTCGATGCCGCCGCGCGCCAGCGGGTGCGTCAGCGCCTGGGCTACCCGGGCCCCGAGGCCATGGTGGGCATTTATGTAGGCAAGTTCGGCGATATCTATTACGACGAGGAGGCCTTTGCGCTGTTTCGGGCGGCGGCCGACCATTTCGGGCCGGGCTTTCGCCTCATCGTGCTCACGCCCCAGCCCGAAGCCGAGGTGCGCCGCAAGCTGGCCGCCGTGGGGCTAAGCGCCGAACAGGCCTTCGTCACCAAAGCTCCGCACGCCGAAGTGGCCGACTACCTCTCGGCCGCCGACTTCGCGTTTGCGCCCATTCGGCCCGCGCCCTGCCGGCTGTTTTGCTCGGCCATCAAAATCGGCGAATACTGGGCCAGCGGCCTGCCCGTGCTCGTGACGCCCGGCGTGGGCGACGACTCGGCCATCATCGAAGCCGAAGAGGGCGGGGCTGTGTTCGACGTGACCCGGCCCGGCAGCGTGGCCGCCGCGCTGGCCCGCCTCAGTATCCTGCTGGCTGTACCCGACTACCGCACGCGCATCCACGAGCTAGCCTTGCGCCATCGCAGCAGTGCCCGCGCCCGCGAGGCCTACGCGGCCTTGTTGCCGGTGGGCAGCGCGGCTTAGTGCCGGGCCGGGTGCGCAAAGCAGGGGTTGCCGCGTAACTTTGGCCTTTACATAAGTGGCCAGATATACGCAAGCAGGGGCGGGGCGTCAAATGATTTTTGATTGCCTGCCCACTATTGTCTTGTTGCTGGCTGCTTGAATCCGACGACCTGCTTACCTGACTACATGAAAATATCTGCTAAACAGGGCTTGCTGGCGCTGGTACTGGCCGCGTTCGTGCTGCGAGCACTGTTCACGGTGTACGGCGCGCCGGTGTACTACGGCATGCCCGCGCCGCTGTGCTACTCCTTCGGCGATGCCACTTCCTACATGTGGGCGGCCGAAAACCTGATTGACAAGGGCCACTACACTTTTGATTTTCTGGAGCCCGATGCGGCGTTTGGGCGGCTGCCGGGCTACCCGCTGTTCTACGGCCTACACTACCTGATTTTCGGGCCGGTGCGCGCCATTTATGCCACGGCGTGGTCGCAGGTGGTGCTCGATTCGCTGGCGGTGCTGCTGGTATTCGCCATTGTGCGGCGGCTGGCCCCGCGCTCGCGCTGTGCGCCGTGGGTGGGGGCGGCGCTGTACGCGTCGTACCCGTTCATCATTTTCTGGGTACCCATGACGTACACCGAACTGATGGCCACGGATGTGATGCTGCTGCTTTTCTACTTTATGCTGCGGTACTCGGGCAGCGGCCGGGCGGCTTTTGGGCTAGGGCTGCTGGTGGCCGTGGGCTTGTTCACGCGTGAGTACCTGGGCTTGTTTCTGCCCATCGTGCTGCTGTGGGTGATGTGGAAAAAAGGGGGCCTGGCCCACCGCCAGGCCTGGACCGCTGCCGTGTTGGTGGGCCTGGGCTTCACGGCCCTGTATGCACTGTGGCCCATCCGCAACTACCTCAGCTACCACCGCATCGAGCTCATCAAGCCCAAGACCGCCGGCTACGCCAGCCACAAAGAAGACCTGGACGAGTACCGCAGCTGGGTGCACGCCTGGACCAACGATGAAAACCCCTGGATTGAGAAAATTGCCGAAGGCGACGGCCCCATTGCCTTTCCCGCTGGCGTCTTTGCTAATGTCACCGAAGCTGCCCGCGCTCAGGAACTCATTACCATGGCCCGGCAGTGCGGCTCCAGCTTCTTCATGCAGCGCGAGGCCGCCAATAGCACCCACTATGGTCTTGAGAAAGAAAAGGCCGCTGCTGCCGCCAACCTGCCCATCACCGGCACCAACGGCCAGTCGATATACCGCAGCATCTACACCGTGTACCGCGACACCGCTTACATGATGCACGACTCGACTTACTTGCACTTTCGCAACCACAACTGCAACGCCGAGATAGCAGCGGGGTTCCGGGGGCTGCGCCGGAGCTACGCCCGCCAGCACTCCGTGAGCTACTGGCTGCGCGTGCCGGGCTCCAACCTGTTCAAAGCCTTCTTCAAGTCGAGCACAGCCGCCAGCATGGGCGGGGCCAAGGACTTGGCCATCCGGGTGCTGTTTGGCTACCGCAGCCTGCTGCTGCTGCTGGGTGTGCTGGCCCTGTGGGTGCACCGTCGCGAGCCGGCCATGTGGCCCATCGCCCTGTTCTCCGGGGGGATGGTGTTCTTCGTGTGTTTTTTGATGCGTAACCTGGAGATGCGCTACCTGTTGCAGGCCGACATTCTGATGCTACTGCCCGCGGCCGTGCTGCTGGGCGCGCTGGCCGACCGCCTGCTGGGCCGCCGCCTGGCCCCAGCCCAACCTCTTCCGGCCGAAGCTGCGTAAACAGCCCGGCTCCGTTTGCTCACTTACTGTTCGTGCCCTTTGGCTGCTCCGCTTCCCTATATTTCCGTTGTCAGCCCCGTGTACCGGGCCGAAGCCATGCTCGATGAACTGGTGCGCCGTATCAAGGCCAGTCTGGCTCCCATCACCGACAACTTCGAAATCATCCTCGTCGACGACCGCGGCCCGGACAATTCTTGGGGCCGCATTCAGGCCCAAGCCGCCCTCGACCCGCGCGTACGCGGCCTGCGCCTAAGCCGCAACTTCGGCCAGCACCGCGCCATTACGGCCGGCCTCGACCACAGCCGCGGCGAGTGGGTGGTGGTGATGGACTGCGACCTGCAGGACCAGCCCGAAGAGATTCCGGCCCTGCTGGCCCACGCGCAGCAAAAGCCCGCCGAAATTGTGTTTGCCCGCCGCGCCCAGCGCCAGGACACGTTCTTCAAGCGGTTTTTTTCACGCTCCTTCTACGGCGTGCTCTCGTACCTGACCGATACCAAGCAGGACCCGGCCATTGCCAACTTCGGCATCTACCACCGCAAAGTGGTGGATGCCGTGCTGCGCATGCGCGAGAGTATCCGCTACTTCCCCACCATGGTGCGCTGGGTGGGCTTTCGCACCAGCGCTGTGGATGTGGTGCATGCCGAGCGCGCCGAAGGCTCGAGCAGCTACAACTTCCGCAGCCTCATCAACCTGGCGCTCGATATTATTCTGGCGTACTCAGACAAACCCCTGCGGCTGACCATTAAGCTGGGGCTGTTGGTTTCCGCCTCGGCGTTCCTGATGGTGCTGGTGATGTTCGTTCGGTTTCTGACGGGCCACATTCTGGTGCTGGGTTACACCAGCCTCATTATTTCGGTGTGGTTCTTCTCGGGCCTGCTGCTGTCGGTGCTCGGCATGGTGGGCCTGTACCTGGGCAAAACCTTTGAGCAAGTGAAGAACCGGCCAATCTATTTGGTCGACATCGATACCACCGCCACCGCGACTGCATGAGCACTCCCTCCGTCAATGCCCTCCAGTCCTTGGCCTGGGACAGCGAATTCATGGGTTTTGGCGTAGCGCGCCTCAAAGCTGAAAACCTCGCGCCGGAGGATTTGACCCGCTGCGTAGCCGAGGCTCGCGCCGCCGGCTTGCGCCTGCTCTACCTCATTGCTGCTCCCGACGATGCGGCCAGCAACGCCAGCGCTCACACCGCCGGCGCGTGGCTCGCCGACCGCAAGGTGACGTTTGCCATGCCCGTTGGCCTGGCCGAGCAGTCCGCGCTCCTGGGCCCGGCCATTCAGCCCACCACCTTTTGGACGCCGCAGCTCGAAAGCCTAGCCCTGCAAAGCGGCGAGTATTCGCGCTTCCGGCTCGATGCCAACTTCGCCCCCACGGTCTTCCCCGGCCTCTACCACCGCTGGCTCCAAAACTCGCTGAACCACCAAATTGCCCGCGAAGTATTGGTTTTTGATACAGCAAGTACCGGCCACGCCCAGGGCCTGCTCACGCTGGGTCTGAAAAACGGCCGCGCCGATATTGGCTTGCTGGCCGTGGATGCCGAGGCGCGCGGGCAGCGCATCGGGCAGCAGCTGGTGGCTGCCGCCCGGCAGCGCACCGCCGCCTGGGGGCTGGCCGAGTTGCAGGTCGTGACGCAGCTCGACAACGAGCCCGCCTGCTGCTTCTACCGCCGCTGCGGCTTTGTGGAGTGGCAGGTCGAGCATATCTACCACTTCTGGTTGTAAGGCCCGGTACCCACCGCGCCTGCGTACCTTTGCGGCTGCGTTTGCACCGCCTACTACTTTCTATGACTACTTCCACGGCCATCCCGTTCAACAAGCCTTACCTGTCGGGCAAGGAAACCACCTACATCGAAGAAGCTGTGCGCTCCGGCAAAATCTCCGGCGATGGCCTGTTTACCAAGCGCTGCCACCAGTTCTTTGAAGAGCGGTTTGGATTTCATAAAGTGCTGCTAACCACCAGCTGCACCGATGCGTTGGAAATGGCGGCCATCCTGCTCGATTTGCAGCCCGGCGACGAAGTCATCGTGCCATCCTACACATTCGTCTCCACGCCCAATGCTTTTGTGCTGCGCGGAGCCAAAATCGTGTTTGCCGACAGCACCGCCCTCAACCCCAACATCGACGCGGCGGCCATTGAAGCATTGGTTACGCCGCGTACCCGCGCCATTGTGCCGGTGCACTACGCTGGCATTGCCTGCGACATGGACGCCATTCAGGCGTTGGCTGCCCGCCACGGGCTGGCCGTGGTGGAGGATGCCGCCCAGGCCATCGACTCGTACTATAACGGCAAGCCCCTTGGTAGCCTCGGCGAACTGGCGGCTTTTTCCTTCCACGAAACCAAGAATATTATTTCGGGCGAAGGCGGCATGCTGGCCATCAACGACCCGCGCTTTGCGCAACGCGCCGAGATTATCCGCGAAAAAGGCACCAACCGCTCGTCTTTTTTCCGGGGCGAAGTCGACAAATACGGCTGGGTGGACATGGGCTCGTCCTTCCTGCCCTCTGACATCATCGCGGCCTTCCTCTACGCGCAGCTCGAAAACCTCGACCAGATTCAGGACCAGCGCAAGGCCCTGTGGCAGGTGTACCACACGGCCCTGAGCAGCCTGAGCAAGTACGGCGTGGGCGTGCCTAACCTGCCGGCCTACGCCACCAACAACGGGCACATGTTCTACCTCACCTGCACCAGTCTGGCCGAGCGCACCGCCCTGATTGAACACCTGCGCGAGCAGCAGATTCTGCCGGTGTTCCACTACCTGTCGCTGCACAAAAGCCCCTTCTACGCCGACAAGCACGACGGCCGCGAGTTGCCTTGGTCCGATTTCTACACCGACTGCCTGGTACGCCTGCCACTCTATTACGAGCTCACGCCGGCCCTGCAGCAGCGTGTTATCAGCGCCATTCTGAATTTTTATCACAGCCGCTAGGCTGCCCGTCGCGGGCGGCCCAGGGGTGCACCACGATACCGTGCGCATTCTTTTTCTTGTTCCATACCCGCCCGGCCAGGCCCCGTCGCAGCGCTTCCGCTTCGAGCAGTACCTCGACATCCTGACCGCGTACGGGCACGAGTACCACTTGGCACCCTTTATCAGCCCCGAAACCTGGAGCATTCTCTACAAGCCGGGCCGGGCGCTGCAAAAGGCGTTGGGCATCGCGGCCGGGTTTGGGCGGCGGCTGCTACTGCTGCCAAGCGTGCCGGGTTACGACTACATCTTTGTGCACCGTGAGGCAGCGCCGCTGGGGCCGCCCGTGTTCGAGTGGCTCATCTCAAAAGTGCTGGGCAAAAAGCTCATTTACGACTTTGACGACGCCATCTGGATTCCGAATACTTCGGCGGCCAACAGCATAGCGGCGGGCCTGAAATTCCACCACAAGGTGGACAGCATTTGCCGCTGGGCCTACCGCAACAGCTGCGGCAACGGCTACCTGGCGGCCTACGCCCGGCAGTTCAACCCCAGCACCGTTGTCAACCCCACTACCATCGACACGGTGCACCTGCACAACCAGGTGCGCGACCAGACGGCCCCCGGTCGCCTCGTCATCGGCTGGACGGGCACCCACTCCACCCTCAAGTATCTTGAGCCCGTGCTGCCCGTGCTGGCTCGTCTCGAAGCCGAAGGGCTGGATTTTGAGTTTCGCGTTATCTCCAATCAGCCGCCCGTGCTGTCGGTCCCGCTGCGCTCGCTCAAGTTCCAGCCCTGGCGCAAGGATACGGAAATTGCCGACCTGCTGGGCTTCCACTTTGGCCTGATGCCACTGGAAGACGACCCTTGGGCCAAAGGTAAGTGCGCCTTTAAAGCACTGCAATACATGGCCTTGGGTATGCCCGCCGTGGTATCGCCGGTAGGCATGAACACCGAAGTGGTGCAGAATGGCGAAAACGGCTACGTGTGCACCACGCCCGACGAGTGGTACATCGCCCTCAAGCAGTTGTTAATCGATGCGCCGCTGCGTACACGCCTGGGCCAGGCAGCTCGCCGCACTGTCGAGCAGCGCTACTCCGTAGTGGCCAACACTCCGAATTTTCTGGGCTTGTTCTCGTAAAACACCCTTAAGCCGGCCGAAGGTTAGTCTGTGGCCGGCGCGCCGCTACAGCCGTGCGCTTGGGCACACGGCCCATGCGGGCGATATCTTCCATGATGAGCAGGCCGCACATATAAAAGGGCATCAGCGGAATTTTGTAGCGCACCAGCGTACCAAAATTGCTGCTTGAAATGCCCACCGTCGCCCCAAAAATCAGTGAGAACACGAAGCACAGCGTCAGGATGGGCGTGGTGGCAACTAGGCTGAGCCCTCGGGCCACTCCCGCTCGATAAAACGTGCGGATGGTGAAGTACAAGTAGAACAGTGCTTCAAATGCCGAGAGCAACATGATGGGGTTGCGAACTTCCCACAAGAAGGGGCGGAACAAAGTCACCACAATGGCTTGTGGGCTGATTTTTATCATGCTGCCAATCGAGCCGTCGAGCTTGCCGATGTTGTAGGCCGAGCCTTCCTGCGTCACACTGGTGATGTAGAGGTAGTCGGCCGTGATTTTGGTGCGCTCACCGATGGCATCAATGTCGTAGCGCTCATCGCCGGCCGTGAGGGTGGTGGCGGCCACATACGCCAGCCCACCGCCCACCAGCAGCAGCACAGGCTTGGCAACCAGGCGCAATCCCGCGCTTTTAATGCGGGTGCTGTTTTCGTTGAACACCCACAGCAAAGCCGGCGGCAGGAACGCCAGCAGGATGTAAATCTTGGTTTCCACGAGCGGAACTGCTGCAATCAGGCCGGTGATGGTGACGCGTAGAATGTTCTTCTTCTCGATAGCTCCACGATAGAACGCGTAAAATACCCAACCCAGCGCCCCAATGCAAAGGGAATCCTTCATCACACCCGAACCCCAGAAAAACACCGACGGAATAAACAGTACGGCCAGTGCCAGCTTCTCGTACAGTTGCGGCCGTAACTTGATGAAGGTGATGTACATGGCCCACATCCCGCTGAAGCTGAGCACGGCAAAAAATAGGGCCATTACCGTGTAGGTGCCGAAGCTGAGGATGGCCAGCACTACGCACAGGCGCACCACAAAGTCCTCAGTGGGCGCATGCGTGAACCAGGTGAACATGCCGCCGTACTTCAGCGTGGCCGGGCTGGTGCCGCCCACGGCTGTAGTCATCAACTGCCAGCCTTCGGTAAAATCGCGGCCCATGATGTCGTACACGCGATGCGACTCGGCGAAATAGCCGCTGGTGTCGCCGCCATGGTAGTAAAACTCGTAAATCAGGCCAAACATGATGGCCCCGATGAATTTAATGGTCAGCGCCGGTATGAAGTACTTGCGGGTGTACACATTGGTTACCTTCGACCGCACGGCATAGGCAATACCATAAAGTATACCGAGGTATATCGGCGTCAGGAGCAGGTCCTGAAGCGACAAAAACAGTGTCTTCACCATTACTTCGGGGCCGAAGCCAAGTATTTTTTGCCTTCCTTGAACATCTCCGACTTCCGGGGGGCCTTGTCAACCACCACGTTGTAGTAGCGCTTGGCAGCTGCCACATTTTTTTCCTTCGCCGCGATGCGGGCCAAGTTGGCATTGGCAAACAGATAAAAACCAGCGTCGATATCCCCGGTGCTTTCCGAAAATACGATGCACCGTTGGAAGTAATCCTTGGCCTTGGCCAAGTCGCGGTAGCGGTTTTGCATCAGGTAACCGAGGAAATAGCTGGCGTACCGCCCGCTGATGGCCTCGTAGCCGGGCATGCCTTTGTTGATTTTGTCGAGAATCTCGCGGCTCACACGCTCGCAGTCCGCAAAATCGCCTTGGTCGTAAGCTAGCAAGGCATAGAAACGCTGAAAGTAACCGTTGTCGGGGTAAGTGAAGGCCAGCTGTCTGGCCACTGGCAGTGCTTCCTCAGCGTTATTCTCTTCGTTTTTGAGGATGAGCATCAAATAGACCTTCGCTTCGGTTGCCGTGTAAAAGCCGTTGGCCGCCACACTGCGCAATTGTTGAAGTCCTACTTTTTTATCGCCCTTCGGAAAAAACAGCAGCACTGGTTTAAGCAAGGTATAGTTTTCGCCAATCCAGATAGAGTAGTAGTTGAACAGTGCCTGCCCGAACTGAAATTCCGGACTCAATCCGTTTGCTTCCTGACTCTTTTTGAGGTAGTTGAGTGAGCGCCGGGCATTCACAGTGGCTTTGCGCCAATCGTGACGCTCGCCGTGCAGCCGCGCCGAAAATCCGTAGGCGGCCGATAGAAAAAAGCTTGCTTCGTAGTTGTTATTGTCAGCGTCGAATAGCTTTTGGGCCTTGGTTGCAGCCGTGTCGAGGTATGCAAAGAAAGCTTTGTCGTACTGCGTCGACTGGAAGCGGGAGGGCTGAATCTTCCACCAGGTGCTGAGGCCCAGCAAAAAGTAGGGCATCGGGTGGTTGGGGTAGCGACGACGCAGCGAGCGAAACTGTTTTTCAGCTTTGTCGAACTTAAAATTGTAAATATTATGGACAGCCCCATCCAATTCTAATTGAATATCCTTGTCGAGCAGTAGCCAGCCTTGCGTATCTACGGCCGAAGGCATTACGCCCACCGAATCGAGCGCCACGGTGCGCATTGGCGGCGGAGTGCGAATGGTATCAGGCGTTTGGGCTCGGCCCGACAGCGGCAGCAACAGCAGCCCGAGGCAGAAACAAAGCAGCGAACGCAGCATAAGAGATATATAGAGGGCAGGGCCGGCATTCCGCGGAAGAGCCGAAGAGGAAATGGAACAGCTAAAGTACGGACTTTGGCCTAGCTTTGGGCGTTTTCCCTGTTTCCTATGCAGCTTCTGCACAATTTGTGCCGCATTGCGGCTCCCTCGGGCAACGAAGCCCCACTCACAACATTTGTCCTCGACTACGTGCGCCAGCATCAGGCCTCGTGGCAGCACCAGCCCCGCGTGGTAGCCCACGAAAACCTGCAGGATTGCCTTCTGTTGGTGTTTGGCGAGCCCCGCACGGCTGTCTTTGCCCACCTCGACAGCATCGGCTTCACGGTGCGCTACGGGCGCCAGCTCGTGCGCATCGGGGGCCCGCAGGCCGAGGCCGGATATCGCTTGGTGGGGAAAGATTCGCAAGGAGAGATAGATTGTACTTTAACGGTTGATGAAGAAACCGGCGAACTTAGTTATGCGTTCCCGCGTGAAATCGACCGCGGCACCGAACTCACCTTTCGTTGCGACTTCCGCGAAACCGAAACTACAGTACAAAGCTGTTACCTCGACAACCGCCTTGGCGTGTGGAATGCCCTGCGCCTCTGCGAAACCCTCGAGCATGGCATCATCGCCTTCTCGTGCTGGGAAGAACACGGTGGTGGCTCCGTTGCTTACCTAGCCAAGCACATTTACGAAATTTACGGCGTACGCCAGGCCCTCATCTCCGATATTACCTGGGTAACGGAAGGCGTGCACGCCGGCCAGGGTTGCGCTATTTCGCTGCGCGACTCGCTCATTCCACGCCGCAGCTACATCAACCGCATCCGGGCCATTGCGGCAGCTTCGGGTGTTCCGCACCAGCTCGAAGTTGAAGGCAGCGGGGGCTCCGACGCCAAGGAACTACAGCACGCCGCTGCACCTTGGGACTGGTGCTTTGTTGGCGCACCCGAAGACCACGTGCACACTCCCAACGAATTGGTGGATAAGCGTGATATTGCCAGCATGCTCGCGCTTTACCAAGTGCTGATGCGCGAACTCTAAATGAGGAGGCCCTTGGGGGCGTTCCCAATCACGGGTTCAATGCGGTTGTCGCTAAACTGGCTGTCGCTCTGGGCAAATGGTGAGGAAGCCACGAGTAACATCCCTGATTCGGAGTGGCTAAATCACATAAACTTGGATTCGCTTCAATTTCCGCTATTTTGCGAACCGAAAACCGCTTAATTCACTTTTTCCCACCCGTTCACTTTTTATGACGAATTACCTCTACGCAGTGCCCATCATGGGTGTCCTTGCGCTGTTCTATACTGCGATTCGTGCTAGCTGGGTAGCTCGCCAAGACGCAGGCGATGCTCGCATGACGACTATTGCCGGCTACATCGCCGACGGTGCCATTGCCTTTCTGAAAGCTGAATACAAGGTACTAGCCTTGTTTGGCCTCATTGCCGGAGCTTTCCTGTTCTACCTGGGCAGCACCAGTGGCAACTCCAGCCCCGTCATCGTCATCGCCTTTCTGATTGGCGCGGTATTCTCGGCCTTGGCCGGCTTCATCGGGATGAAGATTGCGACCAAAGCCAACGTGCGCACCGCGCAGGCCGCCAAAACCAGCCTCAGCACCGCCCTCAATGTCTCGTTTTCGGGCGGTTCGGTAATGGGCATGGGCGTGGCTGGCCTGGCCGTACTCGGCCTGGGCTCGCTGTTCATTGTATTCTATAAGATGTTTGTGCCCAGCGGCATGGCCAACGGGCAGGAGATGGAAAAAGCCCTCGAGGTTCTCACCGGCTTCTCGCTGGGTGCTGAAAGCATAGCCCTGTTTGCCCGGGTGGGTGGCGGAATCTACACCAAAGCAGCCGACGTAGGGGCCGACCTCGTGGGCAAAGTAGAAGCCGGTATTCCGGAAGACGACCCTCGCAACCCCGCCACCATCGCCGACAACGTGGGCGATAACGTGGGCGATGTGGCCGGCATGGGGGCCGACTTGTTTGGCTCCTATGTGGCTACCATCCTTGCTACTATGGTGCTGGGCAAGGAAATGATAAGCCAAGGCTCGGACCGCATGATTGATAATTTCGGTGGCCTTTCGCCCATTTTCCTGCCGATGGCCATTGCGGGCATGGGCATTATTGCCTCCCTTATCGGCATTCTTTGTGTGCGGGTGAAAGAGGGCGGCAACGTTCAGGGCGCACTCAATACGGGTAACTACATTTCGGTGGCTGTATCAGCGGCAGGAGCCTATGGCTTGATTATGTGGATTCTGCCGAGCGGCACCTTCACCATTCGTGGCATTGGTTTCGATGCTATGCACGTTTTCTATGCGGTACTGGTAGGATTGGTAGTAGGCACGCTGATGAGCATCATCACGGAGTACTACACAGCCATGGGCAAGCGCCCGGTCAATAGCATC
The DNA here is from genome assembly GCF_039539585.1 of Hymenobacter glaciei. NCBI lineage: Bacteria > Pseudomonadati > Bacteroidota > Cytophagia > Cytophagales > Hymenobacteraceae > Hymenobacter > Hymenobacter glaciei. Next base: position 321,651 of record NZ_BAABDK010000010.1, read on the forward strand.
ATTCAGCAAAGCAGCACGGGCCATGCCACCACCGTTATCGGCGGTCTGGCCGTGGGTATGGAGTCCACGGTGCTGCCCATCCTGGTGCTGGCCGCCGGCATCGTGCTCAGCTACGAGGCGGCTGGCCTCTACGGCGTGGCTATTGCTGCCGCTGGCATGATGGCCACAACCGCCATGCAACTGGCCATCGACGCCTTTGGCCCCATTGCCGACAACGCCGGTGGCATCGCCGAAATGTGCGAGCTGCCCAAGGAAGTACGCGAGCGCACCGATATTCTGGATGCCGTGGGCAACACCACCGCCGCCACCGGCAAGGGCTTCGCTATTGCCTCGGCCGCGCTCACGTCGCTGGCTCTGTTTGCCGCTTTCATGGGTACTGCCAACATCACGTCTATCGACATTAGCAAAGCCCCCGTGCTGGCCGGAGTATTCATCGGCGCTATGATTCCGTTTATATTCTCCTCGTTGGCCATTGCTGCTGTGGGCCGTGCCGCCATGGCCATGGTGCAGGAAGTGCGCCGTCAGTTCCGCGAGATTCCAGGCATTATGGAAGGTACTGGGCGGCCGGAGTACGAGAAGTGCGTGGCTATTTCGACCCAGGCAGCCATTCGGGAAATGATTTTGCCCGGGGCCATTGCTTTGCTCACGCCCATTATCGTAGGTTTCGGCTGCCGGGGTTTGTTCTCGAATGCGTCTTCGCCCGAAGTACTAGGCGGGCTGTTGGCCGGTGTCACGGTGAGCGGCGTGCTCATGGCCATGTTCCAGAGCAACGCTGGTGGAGCCTGGGATAACGCCAAAAAATCCTTCGAGAAAGGCGTGATGGTAAACGGCGTAATGCAGTACAAAGGCTCCGAAGCTCACAAGGCCTCGGTAACCGGCGACACCGTCGGCGACCCTTTTAAGGACACTTCGGGCCCCAGCATGAACATCCTTATTAAGCTGATGAGCATTGTGTCGCTGGTTATCGCGCCTCACATCGCTGTAAAAGACGGCGAGCGCGGCATGGCGCCGGTGCAACTCGAAAAGGAGCGGGTAGAAGTAGCTGCCCGCCCCCACGTGCGCTACGCCATGGAAGAGGTAGCCCCGGCCGCCCTGCGCGTGGTGTACACCGTTTTGGTAAAGTAGCCACCGGACACCATTGTGCTAGGTTACAGTGGCGTCAAATGATGCCAACCGCAGGCAGCCCGCCGCGGTTCAATCTCAAAAAAGGTCGTCCTACGGGCGGCCTTTTTTGTTGCGGTTGCAGGTAGGAGTAGCGCACGGTACCAAACGGTATTGTCCACTAAATCCGTGGAATCCGAAAAATTCGGCTAAATCCATGATTAGCTTTGCGGCTCCATTACACCCTTCGCGCCGCATGGGCCACGCCAACGTAACCATCCACGACAAAGAATTCAGGCCGTATCTGTCGGCTACTCAGCTGGATGAAGCTGTGGTCGGGTTAGCGGCCCGCCTCAGTGCCGATTATGCGGGCCGGCAGCCACTGTTTGTAGTGGTGCTTACCGGGGGCTTCATGTTTGCCTCCGATTTGCTGAAGCACTACCAAGGCGAGTGCGAGATTGTCTTCATCCGCGTGGCCTCCTACGAAGGCACGAGCAGCACCGGGGTGGTACAGGAGGTGCTGGGCCTGCGTGAAGAAGTGCAGGGCCGCGACATCATTCTGGTTGAAGACATTGTGGACACCGGCACCACCATGCACCACCTGTTGCCTACGCTGCAAAGCAAAGGCCCCGCTTCGGTGGAGATAGCCACGCTGTTTTTCAAGCCCGAAAGCCTGCGCCACGAGTTAAACATCCGCTACGTGGCTAAGGAAATTCCCAACGATTTTGTGGTGGGCTACGGCCTCGACTACGACGGGCTGGGCCGCAACCTGCCCGACGTGTACGTGGCCGTATAGCAACGTTTCTGCCCCCGATTGAGTAACTTGCCCAACCCCACTAACCCACCTGCCTCCGCGCAACTCTTCTCGTTCATGTTGAATATCGTGCTGTTCGGCCCTCCCGGCGCCGGCAAAGGAACCCAGAGCCAGAAACTTATCGCCCAGTATAACCTTGTGCACCTGAGCACCGGCGACCTGTTGCGCGCCCAGATTGCCGAAGGCACCGAGCTGGGCATACAAGCCAAAAAGCTGATGGATGAAGGCTTGCTCGTGCCCGATGCCGTGGTGATTGGCATGATTGGCAGCGCGCTCGAGAATAATCCGCAGGCGGGCGGCTTCATTTTCGATGGCTTTCCTCGCACCGTGGCCCAGGCCGAAAGCCTTGACCGCCTGATGGCCGAGCACAACACGCACATTGGCTGCATGATTGCGCTCGAAGTACAGGAAGAAGAGCTGGTTACCCGCCTGCTGGAGCGCGGCAAAACCAGCAACCGCCCCGACGACCAGGACGAGACCAAAATCCGCCGCCGCGTGAAGGTGTATAACACCGAGACGGCCCAGGTAGCTGGCTATTACGCCACGCAGAATAAATTCCACGCCCTCAACGGCATCGGTCCCATCGACAGCATCTTCGGCCAAATCTGCGGCCTGATTGACCAGCACCAGACCGTGAAGCCCGAAACCCCGGCCGCAGCTACCAAAGAAGTAAAGGCGTAACTTTACGTTTTCAATACGACTGTCATCCTGAGCGTAGCGAAGGACCTTGTCACGTTAGAAAACCGGCATTAGAACGTCAGTTCTGCCGGCATTCCTCAACGTGACAAGGTCCTTCGCTACGCTCAGGATGACCGTTTTTTACCTCAATACCCCATCTCCGTGGCCTCTAATAACTTCATCGACTACGTCAAACTCATCTGCCGCTCGGGCAAAGGCGGCGCGGGCTCGCACCACTTTTTCCGGGCTAAGGGCTTGCCCAACGGTGGGCCCGATGGTGGCGACGGCGGCCGCGGCGGCCACATTATTCTCGAAGGAAACTCGCAGCTCTGGACGCTGTTGCACCTGCAATACCAGAAGCACGTGTTCGCCAAAGACGGCGACGGTGGGGGCGAAAACCTGCGCAGCGGCGCTCAGGGCGCAGATATTGTGCTGCAAGTGCCCCTTGGCACCGTGGCCCGCGACCCCGACGGCACCCACCTGCTGGAAATCACGGAGCACGGCCAGCGGCTTATCCTCGTGCCCGGTGGGCGCGGCGGCTGGGGCAACGACCATTTCAAAAACTCCATCAACCAAGCCCCCGAGTACGCGCAGCCCGGCGAGCCGGCCATCGAGGCCATTGTCATCCTAGAGCTGAAGCTGCTGGCCGACGTAGGCCTCGTGGGCTTTCCGAACGCGGGCAAGAGCACGCTGCTGTCGGTGGTGTCGGCCGCCAAACCCAAGATTGCCGATTACGCCTTCACCACGCTCGTGCCTAACCTGGGCGTGGTGGCCTACCGCGACTACATGTCCTTCGTGATGGCCGACATTCCCGGCATCATTGAGGGCGCGGCCGAGGGCAAGGGCTTGGGTACCCGTTTCCTGCGCCACATCGAGCGCAACTCCATGCTGCTCTTTATGATAAGCTGCGACTCGCCCGACATTGATGCCGAATACAAGGTGCTAATCGGCGAGTTGGAACAGTTCAACCCTGAGCTGCTGGACAAGAAGCGGCTGCTGGCCATCACCAAGTCCGACATGATTGATGAGGAACTGGAGGCTGAAATCCGCGCCACGCTCCCAGCTGAGGTGCCCGCCATCTTCATTTCCAGCCTCACGAACAAGAACATCACGCCGCTGAAGGACATGATTTGGAAGGCGTTGCATGAGTAGAAATTATTCCTTGAGGCCAATAATCTGGTAGGTGCTTGGGTCAGTCGGAATGTACTTCACTACAATGGTGTCGCCCTTTTGTAAATTATTCAGGTTGTTGTGAGAAGTGGTTTCATGTGTTTCTAAAGCTGCTTGAAATGTGGCTTTAAATAGTTTCTGCTGGCCGCCGTTTTTGGTTCTCTCTTTCCAGGTTGCGAACACAACCCCTTTAGTAGTAATGCCTCTCGAATCTAGCTGGCGATTTTGCAGATACGTTGCCCATTTGCCCCACGTTAGGCCAAGAATAAGCGGAGAAGCAACGGCCGTAATCAATGTAAAGCGGCTGGCTGCAAATGTATTATAAATAGCAAAAGGAATAGCCGCGAAAATGAGTGCAAAGGCAAGAATCCCTAATGCACCGGAAGAGTTGGTGTTTGTATTCAGTCCAAGAAAAAGGATGCCCAGCATCGCCATCAACAAGCCAGCCCAATAGTTTTTCATCCTACAAAGATTGGCAAAAGGTCAGAAGTAGATGCCGTGCCACTATGGCAGCCGCCTCCCCTTTGGCAAGTGAATTGCGCCCGCAACGTGACCAACCGGCTAACCCCGTGAAAAACCCCTTCCGACGAATATTTCCTAAAATGGCTGACGAGAACACCTTGCCCCAGGACGACAACCTGACCGCTGACCCCACCCACGTAGCCGGCGAAATGACCGATAGCGCCGACGGTGAAATCACCGACCCGAACATGACGGCCACCGGTGCGCCGCAGCCGCAGGAGTCCCGCACCGATGCCGAGCTGGCCGAAATCAAAGACAAGTACCTGCGCCTGGCCGCCGAGTTTGAGAACTACAAGCGGCGCACCAGTAAGGAGCGTATCGACCTGTTCAAAACCGCCAATCAGGAGCTGATGGTAGCCCTGCTGCCGGTGCTCGACGATTTCGAGCGTGCCCGCAATGCTACCCAGGCTACTACCGATGCCAACGCCGTGCGCGAAAGCATCGAGATTATTCAGACCAAGCTGAACAAAACGCTCCAGCAAAAGGGTTTGACCGCGATGGAGGCCAAGGGTGGCGACTTCGATGCCGAACTGCACGAGGCCATCACCCAGATTCCGGCACCGAGCGACGACCTGAAAGGGAAAATCGTGGACGTGGTGGAGCAGGGTTATTATTTGGGCGACAAGGTAATTCGCCACGCCAAAGTGGTGCTTGGGCAGTAAATTAACTAACTGCCATCCTGAGCGTATCAAGGGACCTTATCACGCTGAAACAAATTGCTCGGCTATGATAAGGTCCTTCGCTACGCTCAGGATGACAGATGATTCATAAAGCAGAAAATGGCTACTAAGCGCGATTATTACGAAATATTAGGCATTGCCAAGAATGCGGCGGGCGACGAAATCAAGTCGGCTTACCGCAAGATGGCCATCAAGTACCACCCCGATAAAAACCCCGACGACCCAACGGCCGAGGACAAGTTCAAGGAGGCTGCTGAGGCGTACGAAGTGCTTAGCAACGCGGACAAGCGGGCACGCTACGACCGGTACGGCCACCAGAGCAGCGGCGGTGGCGGCGGTCCGCAGAACATGGAGGACATCTTCTCGCAGTTCGGCGATATTTTCGGTGGTGGCGGGGGCTTCGAAGGCTTTTTCGGGGGCGGGCGCCAGGGCGGTGGCCGGCGCCAGCGCAAAGGCTCGAACCTGCGCATCAAGCTGAAGCTTGATTTGGAGGAAATCGCCAACGGCGTGGAGAAGAAAATCAAGGTGAAGCGCTACGTGGCGTGCCAGCCGTGCAGTGGCACCGGCGCCAAAAATGGCACCGACCTCAAAACCTGCCCCACCTGCCAGGGCCAGGGCCAGACCAAGCGCGTGGTGAACACCATGCTCGGCCAGATGGTGAGCTCTAGCACCTGTCCCACCTGCAACGGCGAAGGCAAAACCATTGTGGCCACCTGCGACGCGTGCAAAGGCGAAGGCCGCCAGCTGCACGAGGAGGTGATTCCCATCAATATCCCCGCCGGTGTGGCCAACGACATGCAGCTGAGCATGAACGGCAAAGGCAACTTCCCGGAGCGCGGCGGTGTGCCCGGCGACCTGCTCATTCAGATTGAGGAGGAACCGCACGAGTTCCTGAAGCGCGACGGCAACAACATCATGTTCGAGCAGTATATCTCGTTCGTCGATGCCGCCCTGGGTGCCAACCTGGAAGTGCCGACCATTGAGGGCAAGGTGAAAATCAAGGTGGACCCCGGCACGCAGCCTGGCAAAATTCTGCGCCTGCGCGGCAAGGGCATCAAGGACCTGAACGGCTACGGCCGCGGCGACCAACTCATTCACCTGAACGTGTGGACGCCTAAAAACGTGAGCAACCAGGAGCGCGAGCTGCTGGAGAAGCTGCGCGATTCGGACAACTTTACACCACACCCCGGCAAGAACGAGAAGGGCTTCTTCGAGAAAGTGAAGGAATATTTCGCGTAAGCACCCAAGTGTTTTACAATACAAAGCCCGCCTTCCTCAATGGGAAGGCGGGCTTTTTGCTGGGTTGAAATAAGGCCAGGGGCCTGGCCGAATAGCCTCTCCGAGCCTAGAGGATGGGTTTGACCTGGTAGCCTTGCTGGCGGAGTAGCGCCAGTACCCCGTTCGGGCCGCCCAGATGGGCTGCCCCCACCGCGAAAAATGTTGGCTTGCTGGCAGCTTGCTGGGCCATAAGCGGTATCCAGCGCTTGTTGCGGCTGGTGACCAGCATTTCCTCAAACTCCTCCATGCCAAACTTGCTGGCCATCGACATTTTCAGGATGCCTTCCACGTCCTGGGCTTGGTAGAGCTGGATTAGGGCCCGGAATTCTTGCTGGGCCTCGGCTCTCTTCATCACCATGTCGGACAGGAGGCGGGCTTGCTTGTCGCACGGTATTTTGTCGAAAAGGCCCAGTTGCTCGGCTACCGTTTCCAGGCCGATGACCTCCATTTGCTTGGCTTTGGCCATCTCCACTAGCTTCATTTCGTAGCTTCCAGTGGGGCAACCCAGCATTTTGGGGTAGAGCAAGGTTGACAGGATGAACGGCTTCAAGGTGCCCATTTGGGCGAAGGGCATTTTCAACTCGTTGGTGTAGTAGTCGTTCACGGCCGCGTACTCCTCCTTGGTCATGCAGCCCTGCACGGTTTGGCCAGCGGGCAGCGTCAGGCGGCTGCGCATTTCTTCGGCCATCGTGGGGCTGTCCATGTCCAGCTCCAGGGCCACTTGTTGCGAATTGCCGACGGCTTTATTCACTGCCTCGCTCACTTTCAGGTCATCGGCGCAAAGCAGGTGAATGGTGCCAAACACATAAGAAGGCTTGGCGAGTGCATTGCCCGAAATTTCCCAAAGCAGGGACTTGGTAGCCGCGGGTGCGGCAGCCGTTTTGGTGGTTTTTTGGGCCTGAGCCAGAGGGGAAGCCAGCAGCACCGCGGCGGCCAGGGAAAGGATAATAAGGCGCATTTTACAGAAAAAAGGTGAGAGAATCAAAAAATGTAGGTGGTTAGGTAACCTGGGCAAACGCAAGCTTTTGCGGGCAGGTAAATGGTGGGCTGCTTCCCGAGCCGAAGGCATTGCCGGCGAGGGTCGGTAGGCATTTGATGGGGCAGATTAGGGACGGGGATGTTCGTGTTGACCCATATATCGCCGCCGGTCAACCGGCATTACCCCCGAGGCTAAAATTTATCACAACAATATTTTTAGCTAGCGCTGTAATGCCCGCGGCAGGGCGACGATTAACTTCCCGAAATCTTTCTTCTGCATGAGCTCAACTGCTCCCTCCGCTGATTTTGTTGCCGCGCTGCACGAGTACCAGCCGTTGCTGCGCCGCGTGGCCCGGCTGTATTGCCAGGATGCCGACGACCGGCAGGACCTGTTCCAGGAGATGGTGCTGCAGCTGTGGCGGGCGTGGCCGCGCTACGTACCGCAGCCGGGAGCCAAGCTCAGCACCTGGCTCTACCGCATCGCGCTGAACGTAGCCATCTCGAACCTGCGCCAGCGCACCCGCCGCCCGGCCCCGAGCGAGTTGGATGCGGAGGCGCTAGCCGTGGCCCAGGCCCCGGAAACGGGTTTCGATGCGGAAGACCTGGCGCAGCTTTACCGCGCCATTGGCCGCTTGTCGGAGGTCGACAAGGCCTTTATCCTGCTTTACCTCGAAGACCGGCCTTATGAGGAAATGGCCGACATTCTCGGCATCACCCAAAACAATGTGCGCGTGAAAATGCACCGCGTACAGGAAAAACTCCGTGCCCTTTTAGTCCCCGCCGCCTGATGGAACTCGATGACCTCCGCCGCCAATGGCAGCAGCCCGCGCCGGCCGATTTGCCGGCCCTCAACCCCCGAGAGCTAGACGGGCTGCTGGCCCAACGTTCGGGCAGCCTGATAGAAAAAATGCAGCGCAATGCCCGGCTGGAAATGGCCTACACGACGCTCTTCGGGCTGGCTACTCCTTTGATATTGCTGCAGGCGCAGAACCCCTTGCTGAAAGCAGAAGCCGTGCTGTTGCTAGTGCTGGTGCTGGTGATGTTGCGCTACTACTACCGCAAACTGAAAATGCTGGGCCAAATGACGCGCGCCGATACCAACGTGCGCGAAAGCCTAGTTCGGTTGTGCAGCGGGATACGGGAAATGCTCCGGTTCTACTACCGCTTGTCGCTGTGGGCCGGGCCGTGGACGCTGGTGCTCATGTATGGCTATTACGTGAGCCGGGCGTTGGCTCGGGGAGAGGTGTTCTCCACCAAAATGCTTTCGTTTGGCGCCGGGATGTTTATTGGCGGTGGGCTGATGCAAATAGTCATTGTGTACGCCACCCGCTGGTTCCAGCAACGCCTCTATGGCCGGCACCTCGACCGCCTCGAAGCCAATCTGCGCGAGCTGGACGAGCCCGGGCCGGTCCCCCCCCACTAAGCTGGACGCGCCCATTCATCTGGTTTATTCACCGTTTGGGGGCTCGGGGCAGCCGCTTGGCTCTCATCTTCTGGTAAGGGACGGAGTCGCTCAATACATTTGCCGAGCTCTATTCCTCTACATTTAACCCGCCAACTAACCCTTCTTTCTGTGAAACCAATTCTGGAAGCCATCGACGTGCGCAAGGCCTACGCCAACCACGTTGCCCTCGACGGCGTGAGCCTGGAAATTCCCGAGGGCAGCATTTTCGGCCTGCTCGGGCCCAACGGCGCCGGCAAAACCTCGCTCATCCGCATCATCACCCAAATAACGGGGGCCGACGAAGGCGAAATCCGCTTTCGGGGCGAGCGGCTCAACCCGAGCCACATTGCCCAAATTGGCTACCTGCCCGAGGAGCGCGGCCTCTACAAAAAGATGAAAGTAGGCGAGCAGCTGCTATACCTGGCCCGGCTGCGCGGGATGAGCCGGGCCGATGCCACGGCGCGCATCAAGCAGTGGCTGAACCGGTTCGATATAAAAGAATGGGCCGGCAAAAACGTGGAAGACCTGAGCAAGGGCATGCAGCAGAAGGTGCAGTTCATTGCCACGGTGCTGCACGACCCCAAGCTGATTATTCTGGACGAGCCGTTCTCGGGCTTCGACCCGATTAATGCGAACCTGATTAAGGACGAGATTCTGGAGCTGCGCAAGCAAGGCGCCACCATCATTTTCTCGACGCACCGCATGGAATCGGTGGAAGAGATGTGCGACAACATCGCTCTCATCAACCGCTCGCGCAAGGTGCTGGACGGGCCCATTGGTGTAATCCGTAACCAGTTCAAAACCAATACCTACGAGGTGGAAGGCAAAGGCAAGCTCATTCTGGTGCACCCCGACTTTGAGGTGGTGGAGCAAAAGGAGCGCGAAAACGGCCACTTCTACGCCCGCGTGCAGCTGCACGACGGCGTGCGGCCCAACGACCTGCTGCGCTACCTCATTGGGGCGGTGGAAGTGGAAGCATTCCGCGAGAAAATCCCGAGCATCAACGAGATTTTCATCCGGCGCGTGGGCGAAACCATGCCCGAAACCCTCAAAGAAACCGCTAAGGCGCTGCTTTAATACGTCATCATGGCCTCTAAATTTTTCCTCATAGCCCAGCGCGAGTACCTCACCCGCGTTCGCAAAAAAGCCTTTATTATCCTGACGCTTGCCGTGCCACTGCTGCTGGCGGCCTTCGGGTTCATCATCGTTAAAGTAGCCAGCTCCGACAATGACACCACCGATGTAGTGGAAGTGCGCGACGATTCCGGGCTTAATGTGACTGCCCATTTGGTGAGCACTCCGCAGCTACGCTTCGAAACAGCTACCGGTACGCTGGCCGAAGCCAAAAAGGGCTTCCAAAAAGCCAAGCACGATGGTCTGCTGGTTTTGCCTGCCGGCCTCGACGTGGAAAAGGCCGAAGGTGTACAATTCTATGGCAAAGGCAACATTAGCCTGAAAAAACAAGGCGCTGTAGAAGATGCAGTTAATAAAGCATTCTCGGAGTTAAAAATGCAGAAATCAGGCCTCTCGCAAGAAAAGCTTGACCGGTTGCGCTCGGAAGTTGAACTCAAAACTATTAGTCTCGATGAATCGGGCAAGGAGGCCAATAGTAATGCAAAAGCTACTTCGCTAACTGCATATGGACTGGCACTGGCCATTTACCTGTTCATTTTCATCTACGGCGTGCAGATTATGCGTGGGGTAGGGGAGGAGAAATCAAGTCGCATCATGGAGGTGATGCTATCATCGGTGAAACCGTTTGACTTGATGATGGGCAAAATTGTAGGTATTGCGGCGGTAGGCCTAACCCAGTTTTTGTTATGGGGGGTGCTGTCGTTTGGCGTATCGTCGGTGCTCATGCCGATGGTGATGAAGGCCGATAAGCCCAAGACTGAAATGGCAACTACTGCTCCAACTACCTCATCGGCTTCGGCTACCGCTACGCAATCGACTAGCGCAAAAATGGACCAGGCGATGAGTGGCTCGGCAGCAAACATGAATCCGGCTAACCGTGCTGGCGGCATGTTCGCCACTCTTGCCAACCTGCCGCTGGGCACCATCCTATTCGGCTTCATCATTTACTTCCTGGGTGGCTACCTGCTATATGGGGCGCTGTTCGGAGCAGTGGGAGCAGCCGTAGACGACCAGACCGATACCCAGCAGTTCATGTTCCCGATTACTATGCCGCTCATCTTGAGTTATATTGTAGGAGTGACAGTGATTTTGCGCAACCCCGACGGACCGGTGGCTTTCTGGATGTCGATGTTCCCGCTGACTTCGCCTATTGCCATGGTTATTCGCCTGCCGTTTGGGGTGCCCATGTGGCAGTTGGCCCTATCCATTTTTTTGCTCATCCTCGGCTTCATTGGCGCGGTGTGGGTGGCCGCCCGTATCTACCGTGTGGGTATCCTGATGTACGGCAAGAAAGTGACCTACAAGGAATTGGGTAAATGGATGTTCTACAAGGGGTAGTAAGCCCGATTGCTGGTTTGCCAAACTTTGAACGTCATGCTGCGCTTGTCGCAGCATGACGTTCTTTTGTAGTACCACTTTCAACGCTATGCGCTTCCTCTGCCTCGCCAGTTTCTTCTTTCTGCTCACCAGCTTCACGCTGCGCGGCGACCGCTTGGCCTACCGCCTGTTTACTGCCGCCGGCCAACCCGCCGATTACGACCAGATGATGCAGGAGCTGGCCGCAGCCGATGTGGTGCTCTTTGGCGAACAGCACAACGATGCCCTGGCCCACTGGCTGGAGTTGCAGGTAGCCAAAGACCTGCTGAAGCTGAAGAAACCCGGGCAACTGCTCATCGGGATGGAGATGTTTGAGCGCGATGTGCAGCCCCTGGTGGCCCGATACGCCGCCGGCACGCTGGCCGACACGGCTTTCGAGCGCCAGGCCCGTCCGTGGCCCAACTACGGCACCGACTACCGCCCGCTGCTGCAGTTCGCCCGCGATAACCACCTGCCCATCATTGGCACCAACGCGCCGCGCCCTTTCGCCAAAGTGGTGGCCCAGCGCAGCCTCACTGCCCTCGACAAGCTCACGGCCGCCGACCGCACCCTGCTGGCACCATTACCGCTGAAAGTGGACTACGACCTGCCCGGCTACAAAAACATGGCTGCCATGTTTGGCGGCGACGGCAAGGCCCATGGCGGTGGCGCTCAGAACATCATCCAAGCCCAGGCCCTGAAGGATGCCACCATGGCGCACTTCATCGAAACCAGCCGGCAGCCCGGCCAGACGCTGCTGCACTTTAACGGCAGCTACCACTCCGACCACCACGACGGCATTGTGGCCTGGCTGCGCCAGTCGGCCCCCAAGCTGCGCGTGAAGACCCTAAGTGTGGTAACCCAGGAGCAGCTGCAGACGCTGGAGAAAGAGCAGGTGAACATCGCCGATTTTGTGGTGGTAATACCGGCCGATGCGGCTAAGACATATTGACCAATAGTTCAGATTAGACCAAGCTGTTACCGATGAATCATTCGCGCATTATCATCGAAACGTATCAGTCGCAGCTTGGGCAGCTTGAGCTTTTGATGTGTTCAACCAGCCAACTGGGACAGGTAGAAGTTGAAAATGGAGTTTACACTACGGCAGGCCATAAAGTGCAGCTTAAAAGAGGGACTCCTGATTTTGCCTGGCTGCCGCTCGGAATGCAAGTTGAGTCGGCCGTTGCGTGGCTTTTTTACATCAGCAAATGCAATACCGTCATCGAGCAATTGTCGTTTGCCATAGCATTAGGAGAGCCAAATACGTCCGTGCAATGCGGAGGGGAGACAGGACAAAATCTGATTGCCATAGGATTGGAAAACGGCATTCGACAAATCCACATCGGCACCGAGGACGAAGAGGCAATGGCCGGTCGTGCAGAATGTGGCGACTGGATGCCCACGCGCTTTGCATCTCCGTTGTTGAAGTACGAGATGGAAATAACCACGATAACCCCGTGGGGAGTGTCTACCCAAATTCCCGCCATGGAAGATGGGGAACGGCTTTATTTTCACTACATCATGGCCGAAAATCCTTACATGCAATCGGCTGATTACCCCAGTGAAGCTGACGCCTCGACGTGGTTCGCGGTGGAGCAATCAAAAAACCAATTGGAGAAAAACTGGCGTGCGTAATCGTAAATTGCCGGTTCTAAACAGAATAGTCTATTTGACCTTATGCCCGATACCGACATCCAAAAACGAGCCCTGTTCCAGCAGGTCGCTGAAACACTAAAGCAGCAAGGCTTTACCATCGCCAAAGAAGACCCCACGCGCCCGTGGGGCGGCTTTTTCGTGATTGACGAAGACCAGGCCCAGCAATTTGCCGACACCTATTTCAACGGACTTTCGGTTGATAACCTGCGCATTTCGGGCAAGCTTAGCCCCAAGGTGTTGCTCGTGGCTCCGCAGCAGCGCCTGAGCTGGCAATACCACCACCGTCGCGCCGAAATCTGGCAGGTGGTGCAGGGCCCCGTGGGCGTGGCTACCAGCGACACCGACGAACAGGGCGAAGTGAAAAGCTACCAGGTGGGCGAGCGCATCGTGCTCAAACAAGGCGAGCGTCACCGCCTGGTGGGCCTTAAAGATTGGGGCGTGCTGGCCGAAATCTGGCAGCACACCGATTCCAATAGCCCATCCGACGAAGACGACATCGTGCGCGTGCAGGATGACTTCGGCCGCTAGGAGATTGCACTAAGAAGTAAAAAAGCCCGGCCATGCCGGGCTTTTTTCGTGAATTCGGGGCTGTAAGAAGCTATTCGGCTTCTTCGCTGGGTTTCACCTTTTTCATAGCTTCTGCCAGCGACTGCTGCAGCTTGGCACCGGAGTCGGCGGGGGCTTTTTCGCTGATGTTGTACTGCTTCTGCAGCCGCTCCCATTCTTCGATGGCGATGAACACGCCGGTGATTTTGCCTTTGTCGTCGGAGAGATATTTAACGTCCATGATGAGTAGGGGTTGAATGATTTCAGAACGTCATGCTGAGCTTGTCGAAGCATCTCTACCGCAATAGTAAATCAATTACGTGCGCGGTAGAGATGCTTCGACAAGCTCAGCATGACGTTCTGATGAAACAAAAAGAGTTTACCCGCCGGGATGGTAGGTTTTCTCGGCGTGAGCTTTCACGTCTTCGGGATAGAAACGCACTTCCTTGAAGCGGCCGTTGCAATATAAATCAGCCTGGTTGGTGAAGTGGGGAGTCCCGGGCCGGCTGCTTTGCCCACCCGTGACTACGGAACGCGCCGAGATGCGCGGGCCAAAGTCTACCACCGCCACGAAACTGTTGCCCACAGTGCCGTAGCGTTTTTTGGTGCCGGGATACACCTGCGCCTTGAAGGAAGCCAAAGAGCCCCACGAGGAGGATGTAAACGCCACTGGCACGCTGGGCTTCTGGTCGTCGTACGATTCCTCGATGCGGCCAGTAAGACGTTGAAAGCGGTTCACATCGCCCCAGGGCATTTTCCAGGTGCCGAAGTCGCGGGTCAGGTCCTCAATGGCTTCGGCGAGGGCCGCCGTTTTCTCCTGCGGGCTGGTGTTGGCCATGGCAAATTTGGTGAAGGCGATGTAGTCCAGCTGCGGCTGCGCACTGGGCATGCGCGACCGGGCTTTGGCCAGCACCCGTTCGCCCCAATAGATGGCCACGGTCTGGGCCACCGAGGTTTTGCTGTAGTTGCGGTTCCAGGCGCGTAGCACTTCTATGGCTTCGGCCAGGGCAGGAGCGGCAGCTTTTTCGGCAGAAGTGGGCTGGTAGGCCGTGAGCAGCGGTGGCAGCATGTCGTCGAAAGCCGTGAGGTGTGGGTCGTTGGCCGCCGCTATAAGCGTATCAAGCGTGAAAACGGCTTTATTGCTGAGCACACGCACCGCGTTCAGGCCGCGGTAGTTTTCGGCATCGGGCGCCATGTACTTAGGGTATTTGGCGGCTACCGGGCTGGCTGGACCCGATACCGTGTAAGGCGTAGAGTTGCAGTTTTGAATAAAGCCACTGGCGGGGTTGTGCACTTGCACCAGCTCGTTCACGGCGTGCAAGCCGTGCCACTCGGTTTTAGAGGTGCTGCCATCCACGGGCTGGTTCCAGTCAAAGGCGGGGTCACGCTTGGGCATGAAGTTGCCGTGCCAGTACGCAATACTGCCCTTGCTATCAGCAAAAACGGTGTTGTTGGTGGCGTTGCCGTTCAGCTTCATTACCTGCTGAAAACTGGCGTAATCAGCGGCTTTGGTGCGCAGGTACGACTGCTGCAGCGCGGCCAAGGGCTCGTTCATCATGCGCAATGCCACCCACTGTTTGTCCGCTTTCTGGCCCACAATGGGGCCGTGGTGCGTGCGATATATCGTAAATTCTTTACGCAGCAGCCGGTTCCCGTCCTTGTAGGGCAGCAGCACCTTCTCCACCTGCACGGGCCGCAGCTTGTCGTCGTATTTGTAGTAGAACTTGCCGTCCTTGGTCTCGACGGTTTCCAGGTACTCATCCATTGAGTCGGCACTGCTGGAGGTGTGCATCCAGCCACAGTTCTGGTTGAAGCCCTGGTATACAAAAAACTGGCCCCAGGTCACGGCCCCGTAGGCATTGAGGCCCTGTTGGCTCACCATCTGTACTTCCGAGCGGAAGTAAAACGAGGTGTGCGGGTTGATGAGCAGCAGGGCATGGCCGTTGGCGCTTTTGGCCGGGGCAATGGCAAACCCATTCGAACCAACTTCGTCCCGGTCTTTCTGCCCGGCGTCCGGTTTCGTCCAGGAGCTCGATTTTTTTGAGCTGTAAAACGCCTTTATCCGCTCCAACGAAACCACACTGATGTTGCCGCCAATGCTGCCTTCGCTGAACATAAGCGGCATCCAAGGCTGGAAGCGGCGCAGCAGGCGGGGCTTCACGGTGGGGTGAGTGGCGAGGTAGTAGTTGGTGCCGGCCGCGAACGCATCAAGCAGCAGCTTCATATCGGCCGGGCTCTTTTTGTAGATGCCGAGGGCCTGGGTGCTGTCCAGAAAAAGCCGGGCGCGCAGGTCGTGGTATAGCTGGGCCTCACCGTCTACTTCGGCCAGCCGGCCAATGGCATCGAGGTAATTGGTTTCGACGCGGTCAAAATCGTCCTCGCACTGCGAGTACAGCAGGCCGAAAACCGCGTCGGCATCGGTCTTGCCGTAGATGTGTGGCACGCCGTACGTGTCGCGCGTGATGCTTACCTGCTGGGCCTGCTGTTTCCAGCGGGCCAGCTCAGTGGGGCTGAATTTCTGGGCTTGGGCCAGTAGGCCGGTAAGAATCAACAGCAGGGAAAGAAGCAGACGCATGGGGCCGGGAATTGGTGGGGCGGTAGGCGCGAAAGTAAAAGAAAAGCCCCGGCCGGTGGGCCAGGGCTCTGTCATTAATCACAAGAACGTCATGTCGAGCGTAGCCGAGACATCTCGCGTGCAATAGCAACTTAATCGTTAGGCGAAGCGCGCGAGCTGCGTCGGCTGCGCTCGGCATGACGTTCAGTTACGCCGAGAACGACGAGCCGCAGCCGCAGGTGCTTTTGGCCTGCGGGTTGTTGAAAACGAAGCCACGGGCGTTGAGGCCGTCCTGGAAGTCGACTTCCATGCCCAGCACATACATGGCGTGCTTTTTATCCATGATGAGCTTCAGGCCGTCGAGGTCGTAGGTTTCGTCGGCATCCTTGGCCTTGTCGAAGCCCAGCAGGTAGCTCATGCCCGAGCAACCGCCGCCCTGCACGCCGATGCGCAGGCCGTAGTCGGCGGGCACGTTCTTTTCCTGGATGATGTTTTTTACCTCCACTACGGCGCGGTCGGTGAGGGTAATGGGGGCGAGGGTGGCAACAGCAGCCATAATGAAAAGTCGATTTAGAGAGGTGGATAGCAAAGATACAGCAGCGGCCGGCGTGTTGCACGCGACCGCACGCAGGGGAAACAGCGGTTGGGCCCCGGCGGTTCACGGCGTAGTTTTGCGGGCTATCTACGCAACCTGAACGTCATGCTGAGCGCAGTCGAAGCATCTCTACCACGTAAATAATTAATTTACTACTGCGGTAGAGATGCTTCGACTGCGCTCAGCATGACGCTCTGAAAATCAAAAAAATAATGGATTCGACTACTTATTTCTACGACCTGCTCAAGATTATTCTGCCCGCTATCATTGTGGCCGGGGCCATTTACTTCCTGTTCAAGGAGTTTCTGGAGAGGGAGCAGCAGCGTCGCCTCATCGAACTGCGCCTCGAAAGCAACAAGACCACGCTGCCGTTGCGCCTGCAGGCCTACGAGCGCATGGTGTTATTTCTGGAGCGCATTTCGCCTAACAATATCCTCGTGCGCCTCAGCAGCGCCGGCTCTACTGCCCCCGAATTCCATCGTCTGCTTCAGCAGGAAATCCGGGCCGAGTACGAGCACAACCTCGCGCAGCAACTCTACATCTCGGCCGATACCTGGACGGTGGTGAAGGAAGCCAAGGAAAACGTGCTGACCATGGTGAACCGCGCTTTCCACGGCATCCAGAACCCGGCGCAGGTGCGCGGTACCGAACTCGCCAAGCGCATTCTGGAAGGCCTGATGATGGACGGAGCCGAGCCTACCGCGCAGGCGCTGGCAGTGGTGAAGAACGAAGCCGCCGGGCTGTTTTAATCGCCTGTTATTGCGACGAGGAGGCCGGACGACGCATTCGAAGGTTAGCGAGGCTTATCCTTGTCAATACGAAAGCTTCAAGATGTGAAAAGCCCCGGCTCTGCGTAGAGTCGGGGCTTTCTGCATCGAGGGGGTAGATTACCGCCACTAAACTCCAGGGCCGCATTGCGCTGGGTTAATTGCAATGGCAAAAGACGCTTGTCCTGCTACACCGCTGCGCTCACCGCCTCAATGGCACGCTGGTAGCACTCCTCATACCGCGGCACAATATTTTCCACGGCAAATTCCTCGGCGCGGGCGCGGGCCGCGGCTTTAAAGCGCGGCAGGTTCTCATCATCGAGCACGTAGAGGGCATTTTTCACCATGTCGGGCACGTCGCCGATTTCGCTGAGCATACCGGTTACGCCGTGCACGTTCAGTTCGGGAATGCCGCCGGCGTTGGTGCTCACTACGGGCACTTCGCAGGCCATGGCTTCGAGGGCGGCGAGGCCGAAGCTCTCGTTTTCCGACGGCATCAGGAACAGGTCGCCCACGCTAAGCACTTCCTCCACGGCTTCGAGTTTGCCCAGGAAGCGCAGGTCGCGGTGCACATCGAGGTCGCGGGCCAGTTTCTCCATGCGGTTGCGGTCGGGGCCGTCGCCCACGAGCAGCAGCTTGGCTGGAATTTTCTCTCGCACACCCACAAAAATCTTTAGCACGTCTTCCACCCGCTTCACGGTGCGAAAGTTGCTGGTGTGGATGAGCAACTTCTCCCCCTCGGGCGCAATAGCCGCCCGGAAATGGCTTTTCTCCTGCTTCTTGAAGCGGTGCAGGTCGATAAAGTTGGGGATGACGGTGATGTCTTTCTCGACGGCGAAATACTGGTAGGTTTCGCGCCGCAAATCATCCGAAACGGAGGTGACGCCGTCGCTCTGGTTGATGCTGAACGTAACGACGGGTTCGAAGCTGGAGTCCTTGCCTACCAGCGTAATATCGGTGCCGTGCAGCGTTGTAACCACCGGAATCTGAATGCCGCGCGAGCGCAGAATCTGCTTGGCCATGTAAGCGGCCGAGGCGTGCGGTATGGCGTAGTGTACGTGCAATATGTCGAGCTTCTCGTTCTGCACAATGTCCACCATCTTGCTGGTAAGGGCCAGCTCGTAGGGTGGAAACTGGAACAACGGGTACGCCGGCACATACACCTCGTGGTAAAAGAGGTTCTCGTTAAAGAAGTCGAGCCGCACCGGCTGGCTGTAGGTGATAAAGTGCACGCGGTGGCCTCGCTGGGCCAGGGCCTTGCCCAACTCCGTGGCTACTACGCCAGAACCACCAAACGTGGGATAACAGACAATACCGATGTTCATAGGGAAATGCGTTTGCGCTTATGCCAACCGCGAAGCCGCAGGTTTGTTGCAACGACGGATGAGCCGGCCAAATGATGCAAGGCGCGTAGCTTTAGCTCCGCCATATCCACTACGTAAATCCGATGAAGATTCGCCGACTACCTGTGACCCTAATCGTGTTTTTAGTATTGGTGAGTTGTAGCGTGCGTGCCCAAGAAGGATGGTTCACACCTGCTGTAGCAGCAACTATGGGCATTGAAACTTGCGCTATATGTTCAGCACCTGAATTCAAAACCGTTGTAAATCATGTGGGTAATAGCGTCGTTCATGCAAAGAGAATCGCGGTTTTCGACACTATCGCCACTTATGTTCGCGGGCGAATAGTTGACAAACTGACGCACCAATCAATTAAAGGTGCGCACATAGCAACTCAATTTTGTTCGGCTTTTCGCACTGACATCGAAACCAAGACAGCAACCACTGACGAGAACGGGTTATTCACCCTGGGCTGGGTGGGACATAACGGCGCACAAGGGCAACAGTCGAATCGACTGATAGTAATCCAGGCTCCCGGCTATGAAAACATTAATACAACTGCGGTAGCGTTTGGTGCGTCAGCCTACCTGCACATCGAACTAGCCCCGCTACCTAGGAAGCATTAGCTAATCCTTCGCCTTCCCCGCCGCCAGCGCCTTATAAATCACCTCATGTATCCGGGTGCGAATATTATACTGGCGCAGCTTGTTGTTGCCGGCATCGGGGTACACGCGGTTGGAGAGGAAGACGTAAAGGATGCCGTTTTCCGGGTCCATCCACACGCAGGTGCCCGTGAAACCGGTGTGGCCGAAGGTGCTGGCGGGCGAGAGGCTGCTGGTGGGGCCGTGCCCTTCGCCCTGCTCGGGGCTGCCGTGGTCCCAGCCCAGGCCGCGGCGGCTAGCGGCCGATTGCGGGCGCGCAAACTCCGTAACTACGGGCGAAGCAAAGAACTGCGAGCCGCCGTACTTGCCGTTTTGCAGGTTCATCTGCATCAGCACCGCTAGGTCGTTGGCAGTGGCGAAAAGGCCGGCGTGGCCGCCTACGCCGCCCACAAGCGCGGCGGTTTGGTCGTGCACCGTGCCTTGCAGCTGCTCGCGGCGGTAGTACGTGTCGTTTTCGGTGGGCGCAATGCAGCTTTTGGGAAAGCGCTGCAAGGGGTTATAAGTCATGCTGCCCAGCCCCAGCGGACGGTAAAAGTTTTCCTGCAAATAGCCTTCGAGCGGCTGCTGCAAAATCTTCTCGCACACCCGCTTCATCACCATAAAGCTGAGGTCGGAATATTCGGTGGGGTACTTGCCTTTGATTTTGGGCAACAGGCTCGAGCGCATCGTCCAGGCCCACACCGAATCGTCGGCGGCTTTGGTGCTGTACTCGCCGGGTGCTACTTCGTTGGGAAAGTCGTCGGAGCGGGTGCTGGCGTAAAACGTGGGCTTTAGGCGGCCGTCGCGCATGGTGCGCTCCCAGGTCGGAATGCCTGGCTTGAGGCCGGCCTGGTGCAGCAGCACGTCCCGTATGGTCATGTCGCGCTTGTTGGTGCGGGCCAACTCCGGCAGGTAAGTCGCTACTTTCTCATCGAGCACCAGCTTGCCCTGGTCTTTCAATGCCATTACGGCCTGCAGAGTGCCGGCCACTTTCGTGACCGAAGCCAGGTCGTAAAGCGTGCTGCTTGTCACGGGCTGGGTCTGGTCATAGGTGCAGTAGCCGTAGGCCTGGTCGAACACCACGGTGCCGTTTTTGGCCACCAGCACTTGGCAGCCGGGAGCGGCGGCGTAGGTCTGGCTTTCGAGGGCGATGTTGTCAATCAGGGCCAGCACGCGCGAGTCGAGACCCTGGCTTTCGGGGGTGGCGTAGCGGAGGCGGCGCAAGTCGAGGGTGGCAATGCCAGTGTTCACGCGCATGGTGGGCGACACCGTAACGGGCAGCTTGCCCCGGGCCGGCAGCGCGCCAAATAATACCTGCGGCACCACCAGCTGGGCCGCGTAATGGTCTTCGTAAGCACAAACCAGCGTACGGGCGCTTTCCAGAAACTTCAGCGAGTAGGCGTTGCCCATGGCCACCACCACGGTTTTTAGCTTCGGGTTGGCCTGCAGCTGCTTGATGAATTTCAGGGCCCCGTCGCCCATACCGTAGTTATGGCTGGGCGTGTTGTTCATATTGTGCAGGCTCACTACCACCACGTTGTAATCGCCGAGGCGGTTGGCAATGCGGGCAAACGTCGAATCGGGCGCGTAGCGGTCGGGCACGGCATACACCGGGCCCGGCTGATACTTATTGAAAATGGTGGCATACGGCCCCTCGGCCTGCGTGCCAATGGTAATGGCCGCAATGCGCAGCGTATCGAGCCGTTGGAAGGGGAGCAGGTTGTCCTGGTTCTTGGCCACCGTCACGGCGTGCTCAAAAATCTGTTGGGCCAACACCTTCGATTTCGGCTGGTTCAGGCTGTCGCGCAGGGTGCGCATGTTCACGGGCTGGTAGTGGTTGAGGCCCGCCCAGTACTTAGCCCGCAGAATTTTCTTTACGCGAAAGTCCAGGTCTTCTTGCGTCAGCTTACCGGCCGCCACGGCCTCGTGAATGCGCAGCAGCGCCGAGGGCACGTCTTCGGAAAACAGCAGCACGTCGTTGCCAGCCGCCAATGCCAACGCATCCAGTTCACCGTCTTTGTACAGCTTGCTCACGCTCTTCATGTTGAGCGCATCAGTGAACACTAGGCCCTTGAAGCCCATCTTGTCCTTCAGCAGGTCCGTTACCAGCGCGTGCGAGAGGGTGGTGGTTTTGGCGTCTGTCGTATCGAACAGCGGCATGTAGAGGTGGGCCACAATCACGCCCATCACACCCGCTTCGAACGACTGCTGGAAAGGCACCAAATCCACTTCGGTCAGGCGGGCCAGGTCAGTGTTGATAACCGGCAGCGACACGTGCGAGTCGGTATCTGTATCGCCGTGCCCGGGGAAGTGCTTGGCTACGGCCAGCACTTGGTTGTCCTGCAAACCCTTGATGTACTGCAGCCCCAAGGCCGCCACGCGGTTCTGGTTTTCGCCAAACGAGCGGTTGCCGATGACCGGGTTGCCGGGGTTGGAGTTCACATCGAGCACCGGAGCGAAGTCGACGTGCACGCCCAGGTTGCGCATTTTTCGGGCAATGTCGCGGCCCATCTGGTACACGTATTTGGGGTCGTCCATCGCGCCCAGCGTCATCTGCTTGGCGAAGTGGGCCGACGAGTCGAGGCGCATGTCGAGGCCCCATTCGGCATCCATGGCCACGAGCAGGGGCACTTTGGCGGCGGCCTGCAGGCGGTTGGCCATAATGGCCTGCCGGCGCGGGCCGCCCTGCATAAACATTACCCCGCCAACATTATAGTTGCGCACCAGCCGCTCGAGGCGCTCCACGTGGCTGCGGTCTTTGTTGGAGTACGCGGCCACCATGAAGAACTGGCCGATGCGCTGGTCGGGCGTGAGCGAGTTGAAAACGCTGTCGACCCAGGCCATCTCCGTCGGGGTGTTGGGCAGCGGGTCCGCGGGCATTTTTTTTACGTCGGCAAACGACAGCAGCAGGCCCGCCATCAGGACCAAAGCGGCCATGCTGAGCTGGAAGGAGATGCGCATCAGCCCCGTAGGGTTGGTGGGTTGAGTCAAGGGGCAAACGGGCCGCGGGGGCCGTACTTTTGTCGTGAGGTACTGCGGAACCCACTAGCTGGGTTTAGAGGTTCCGAAGCGGACGGCAGCCGGCGGTATTTGGTGGTCGGGAAACGGGAGAAACAACAACCTCCCCCGCGACTGACTCCCTGATACTGACGGCCATTCCAGCCGCGAAGGTACGCAAAAAACCGCCTTGCGGGTTGACAACGCATCGGTTATTTGCTTATTGTTCCTCGTGTTCCAGCCTGTTTACGTGCTGGTTACCTGTTTAATTCCTGACGTGCGGGCCCGGCTGGCGCGTTCTTCATTCCTCGGCGTAAGCTGAAGCACACGCTCCTTTCTATGCCTGATATCATTCACCTGCTTCCTGAATACCTCGCTAACCAGATTGCGGCCGGCGAAGTAGTGCAGCGCCCCGCCTCGGTGGTGAAGGAGCTGTTGGAAAATGCCGTCGATGCCCAAGCGACTCAGGTGCAACTCATTGTGAAAGAGGCCGGCAAGCAGTTGGTGCAGGTCGTCGACAACGGGGCCGGCATGTCGCCCACCGACGCCCGCATGAGCCTGGAACGCCACGCCACCAGCAAAATTCGCAGCACCGAAGACTTATTTCGGATTCGAACGCTCGGCTTCCGGGGCGAGGCCCTGGCCAGCATTGCGGCAGTAGCGCAGGTTGAAATCCGCACCAAGCAGCGCGAGCACGACACCGGCACGCTGTTGCTCGTGGAAGGCTCCCAAATCACCAGCCAGCAGCCCACGGCCTGCCCCGATGGCACCAGCATCGCCGTCAAAAACCTGTTCTTCAACGTGCCCGCCCGGCGCAACTTTCTCAAGAGCAATGCCGTGGAAATGCGGCACATTCTTGATGAGTTTCAGCACGTGGCGCTGGCGAATCCGCAGATTGCCTTCTCGTTGTACCAGAACGATTTGGAGGTGTTCAGCCTGCCGGCCGGTCGGCTCAGCCAGCGCATTGTGGCGCTGCTGGGCAACGGCTACAAAGAACAGCTGGCGGCCTGCGAGGAGGTAACGCACTCGATTTCGGTGCGCGGCTTTGTGGGTAAGCCGGAGTCGAGCAAGAAAAGCCGGGGCGACCAGTTTTTCTTCGTCAACAACCGCTTCATTCGCTCGGCTTACCTCAACCACGCCGTGCTGGCGGCCTATGAGGGGCTGCTGGCCCGCGATACGCACCCGTTCTATGTGCTGTTCCTGGAGCTCGACCCCAAGGCCATCGACATCAACGTGCACCCCACCAAAACGGAAATCAAGTTCGAAGACGAGAAAACCGTGTACGCCGTGGTGCGCGCCGCCGTGAAGCAGAGCCTGGGCCTGCACAACATTGCGCCCTCGCTCGACTTCGACGGCGATGTGAACTTTGCGCCCATTCGCCCGCTGCGCGCCGGCCGCGCCGCCGATACCGACGAGCACCTGCCCGCGCCCACGCCCGCCGCCCGTGCTGCCGCCTACGAGGACCCAACTCCCAGCCGCAGCCTTGGCAGCAATAGCAGCGGAAGCACCAGCTTTAGCAACTTCAACTCCGAAACCCGACGCGACGGCTTCGAACGCCAGCTGCCACCGCGCCCCACCGAGCAGGCCCGCCGCGAGCTCGAAGCCTTCTACCGCGAGCTGGGCCAGCCCGTACGTGAGAATGCTGGCATCGACCCCGTCACGGCCCGCAGCTTCGAAGCCGCCGCGCCTGCCACTCCGCCGGTTCCAGACCTGGGTTCTGGTGAAACCAGCCTGCCTGATTTTTCCCTGGGCCTGACAATACCCGAGCCTGCCGCCCGGCCCGCTGCCACCCGCGAAACCGGCAGCGGCAGCCGCGCCGTGCAGGTGCAGCAGCGCTTCGTGCTGGTGCCGGTAAAGTCGGGTGTGCTGCTGATTGACCAGGAGGCGGCCCGCGAGCGTATTCTTTACGAGCAGTACCAGCAGGAGCTGGAGCGCGCCGTGGGCACCTCCCAAACGCTGCTTTTTCCGCGCACGGTCACGTTTTCGCCGGCCGATTTTGCCGTGCTGCGCGAACTCACCGAGCCGCTGCACGCGCTGGGCTTCATCTTCAACGAATTCGGACCCAGCACTATTGCCGTGGAGGCCATTCCGGCGGGTATGCCGGCGCAGGATGAAAAAGAGCTGCTTGAAAGCCTGATTGAACAGTTCCGCACCAGCGCCGGGCCGCTCAAGCTCGACCAGCGCGAGGGGCTGGCGCGGGCCCTGGCCCGCCGCGTAGCCGCCAACACCGCGGCCGCCCGCCTGCCCGAATCAGAGCTGAGTGCGTTGGCCGACCGCCTTTTTGCTTGCCAGACGCCCGGCTACACCCCCGATGGGCGCAAAACCCTGGTCCTGCTCGATGGCCAGCAACTGGCCGACTTTTTCCGTAAATAGCCCACTCGGTGTAGAGACGCATATTTGCGTCTCATCGCCCGCGCCAGTGAACGAGGATTTCGGAGACATTTGAGTTGCGCTGTTTTGTTCAACGACGAGACTTTGTTCAATGACGAGACGCAAATATGCGTCTCTACACTTTCCGTACTATGGGCGCCGCTAGCTTTGCGCCCACCACTTTTAATTGTTCGCCCTTCATACAAGGCCGTTTTCTCCGAAGCATGTTCAATCTCACACCCACCGTCCGCAACCTGCTTATTGCGAACATAATTTTCTTCATTGCTCAAAAAAGCCTATTGCAACTTCTCACGCAGGTAGGCAGCTTGTACCCCATTGGCTCGCCTTACTTTTTTCCGTGGCAGTTTTTTACCTACATGTTTCTGCATGCCGATTGGATGCACCTTATTTCAAATATGTTCGGCCTGATTTCCTTTGGACCGCTACTGGAGCAACGCTGGGGCGCCACGCGCTTTCTTACCTTCTGGCTGATTTGCGGGGTGGGCGCAGGACTACTATATGAGGGGGTGCGTGGCTACGAATTGCACCGCATGGAAGTCGCGCGGCAGGAGTTTCATCAGTCGCCTACGGGCGGTGAGTTCGCCAATTTTTACCGTTCCTACTTCCCCGACACCAATGGCTACGAAACCCTAGCTGGTGCGCTGGAGCGCAATCCCCAGAACCGTGAACTCATTGATGCGGCCACCCAGGCCGTGGATGGAGCCGTCATTGAAACCCTCAACTCGCGCTTTGGTGGCATGTTGGGTGCATCCGGCGCGCTGTTTGGCCTGCTGTTCGCCTTCGCCTACCTGTTTCCCAATACGGAGCTGATGCTTTTGTTCTTTCCGTTTCCCATCAAGGCCAAGTATTTTGTGTTCCTCTACGCCTTGTATGAGCTCTACAATGGGGTGCACCGCACTCCTGGCGACAACGTGGCGCACTTTGCCCACCTCGGCGGCTTGGTTATTGGCTTCTTCGTAGTCAAATATTGGGAAGGCCGCCGCGAACGGTTTTACTAGGTGTTGGTTTAGTAGGAAGCCGGCGCGTTGCGCCGGCCGTCATTTTCTGTTTATTCTCCGCGATTCATGAGCATTGTTCAAGACATCCGCACTGCCTTCAACCGCCGCGACAACGCCCTCGTCCAGCTCATTCTGATAAATGTGCTGGTATACGTTGCTCTGGTAGTGGCCAATGCGGTACTCGGACTGAGTGGGGCCGACGCCAGCAGGGTGCTGCTTGCGCGTCAGTTAGAACTCCCTTCCAACCTGTCGGTCCTGTTGCGCCATCCTTGGACGGTGCTGACTTACGCCTTCGTGCACCGCGATTTTTGGCACATCCTATGGAATATGCTGAACCTGTATTGGTTCGGTCAGTTGGTCCGTGAGTACCTCGGCGACCGGCGCTTGGTGAGCATCTACATTTTAGGAGGCTTGGCGGGCGCTGCGCTGTTTCTGCTGAGTTATAATTTGATTCCCAAACTGGCCGAAGGGCCAGGTGCTTTAGTTGTGGGCGCTTCCGGGGCAGTTACAGCCATTATTGTGGCCGCGGCCACGTTGCTCCCCGACTACACCTTCATGCTCATCCTTATTGGGCCCGTGAAGATTAAATGGGTTGCTGCAGTTGTGGTAATTCTCTCTTTAGCTGGCGTGAATGGCGGCAATGCAGGCGGCGAAATTGCCCACCTTGGCGGGGCATTGCTGGGCTTCATCTTCGTTAAACAGTTGCAGGCCGGGCGCGATTTGGGCCGGCCGGTGCAGGCCGTTGGCAACTGGTTTGCACGCCTCACGAGCCGCCAGCCGGCCATGCAGGTAAGCCGCAGCGCGCGCCGCCCCGAGCCGGTGGCTGCCTCGGCCAGCAGCCCGGCCCGCAAGCCCACTGGTGCCGGGCAGTCCGTGCAGGACGAAATCGACACCATCCTCGACAAAATTTCGCGCTCCGGCTACGAAAGCCTTAGCAAAGAGGAAAAGCAAAAGCTTTTCCGGGCCAGCCAACAGTAAAGGCTACGGGCTAGGCGTGCAGCCACTCCTTAGCCAGGGCCACGTCCTTGAAAAGCCGGATTTCGAGCTGGTTGCCCACGCGCGTTACCATTTCCTCGGCCGAGGCCTGACCGAAAATGCCCGGCGATACAATGTGGGCGAAGCGTTTCAGGCCCAGCGCCAGCACCTGGGGCACCCAGTTGGCCGCAATCCAGTCGTTAGCCGAATTCCAGGAGCCGATGACTTCGCGGTTGTCGTTCAGCATATGGGCGCAGCGGTTTTCGCGCAGGAAATCGATGGTTGCCTGGCAGCCCTGGATGACTTTTTCCGTTGGGAGTACGCCCACCCAGTTGTTGTAAATCCACTGGTTGGCCGAATCAAATTCGATGGTCAGGAACACTTTATCGAACGAATTGGTCAGGGCTGTTTTCATAGGAAGCATTGGCGGGCAGGGGCGAACGTGACAAAGTAAAGATATTAAAGCGCAAAGTCAAGACTAGTTTTGATGGGTAGGCCACGTGAGTAAATCGGGGAAAAGGCTTGTGTCTCGCGGCCATATATTTACCGGTTCCCGTCTGCTTACTCCCATTTCTCCTGCGTGCATGTTTTCCGCCGAGCGTATTCTGACCATTCGCAAAAGCAAAGGTTTTTCGCAGGAGCTACTGGCTGAGCAATCGGGCGTCAGCCTGCGCACCATCCAGCGGGTCGAGCAGGGCGAAACCGTGCCCCGCGGCCATACCATGCAAGCCCTCGCCACGGCCCTCGACGTGCCCCTCGCTGCGCTGCTGGCCCAGCCCGCGCCGCTGGCCGAGCCTGCCATTGCGCCCACACCACTTGCCCCCGCCACCACCGCGCCGTTGGCCCCCGCCCGCCTGCCGCTGCCCGCCGACCCGCAGCTGCTCCAACTGCTCAACCTGAGCGCCCTGTGCCTAGTGGTGTTCCCTTTCCTCAACCTGCTGGTGCCGTACCTGCTCTGGCGCAAACACCGGCACGACACCGCCCACGCGGCCGAAGTAGGCCGGCGGGTACTTGGATTCCAGGTGCTGTGGCAGGTGGCCAGCTTCTTCTCCTACTTGATGGTGCTGCTGCTGCAAGCCGCCATGTTCTTCTATTTCGGGGTAGTGCTCAAGGGCATTTTTCTTGGGGTTTTCGTGCTCACCTACTTGGTCAACATCACCACGGTGGGCTACAACCAATGGCTACTACGCCAGGGCCGGCTCGATATCTACCCCGTTCGGCTGTAGTGAAAGCTAGACTGGAAACTATTCATAATTAACTAGTTAGTTGAAGTGGCGGCAAAATGTCGCTGAAATGGCGCGCGGAATGGGGGAGGGGGGAGGGTAGGTTTGACCCGTTATCCAACCACAACTCTTATTCCCATGAAGGTCCTGTTCAAAATTCTGCTGGCCATTTTCTCGCTGTTTGTTCTGAGCAGCATCGGTGGCTATTTCTACTTCCGGAAGAAGTTCCAAGCGCCTGCCAATCAGCTGGTCGTAACACAGCTGCCGGCTACGACTTCCTTCAGTTCGGGAGCCAATAAGGAATTGCCCCACGCGGTGCTGCTGGTGCCCATCGGCGTGCCTGGCTGCTCGCGCACCTGCTACCTGCAGTTCGATACCGGCGCGCCCTACACGCTGCTCAACTCCAATTCCCTGGCCGTGCTGCGCGCCGAATTTCCCGCCACCAATATCATGCTGGTGGCGCAAGGCGATTCCGTGCGCAACTTCCGGTTTGCTGTTGGCCGGGCGCAAATGCAGGTCCACCGCATCTGGGTGCGCCATTACGATACGCCCACCAAATTGCCCGCCAATCCCGAAGACCCCTTCATCATCGGCACGCTTGGCACCGACGTAATGGATGGGCGCGTGCTAACCCTGGACTATGCCCGGCAGCGTCTCGCCCTCAGCAGCACCGCTCCTAACAGCTTACTGCGTCGCGCCGCCTTCGTACCCATGAGCTTCAAGGAGCGGCGCATCTTGCTGAGCGTGGGCTTGCAGGGACAGCCAAAGGAATTGATGTTCGACTCGGGCAGCAGCGCCTTTGCGCTGATGACCTCGCAGAATAACTGGAAAGAAATGGCCATTCCGGCTGCCGCTGTTCAGAAAACGCCGGTAAACTCATGGGGTAAAACCCTTACCGCCTATACCGTACCCACCGCCGTTGCCATGCAGTTTGGCGCTGTCATCGTGCCGCTGAGCACGGTTCCTATATTGAAGGTATGACTTTCATGCAAAGCACGCTGACGCGTTTCTCGGGGATGGGCGGCATGTTGGGTAACGCGCCTTTCAGCCGACAAATCATTATTCTGGATGTAAAAGCCGGCCGCTTCGGCGTAGTGAAGTAGGGGCGGGGCCTGCCCCCGCCCGTCGTCGGCCGGAATCGTTGAGATGGCGCGAACAGTGGGCGGGTACAGGCCCCGCCCCTACGCCCAGCAAATAAAAAGCCCCGCTGGAAATTCCGGCGGGGCTTTTTTCAAACCAGCAAGCAACCTTTAGGCAGGCTGAGCGGCGCTCATTTTGTCGAGCGCATCCATCACCTCTTTCACGTGGCCGCGCGAAGTTTCCAGCAGAGCCTTTTCCTCGTCGTTGAGCTGCAACTCGATGACGCGCTCCACGCCGTTTTTGCCCAGGATAACCGGGGCACCGAGGTACACGCCGTTGATGCCGTACTCGCCTTGCAGCTCAAGGCACACGGGGAACACGCGGCGCTGGTCGCGCACGATGGCTTCCACCATTTGGGCCGCCGCCGCGCCGGGCGCGTACCAGGCCGAGGTACCCATCAGCTTCACCAGTTCGCCGCCGCCCTGGGCGGTGCGCTGCACGATGGCGTCAAGCTCAGCTTTGCCAATCAGTTCGGTAACGGGGATGCCGCCTACGGTGGTATAGCGCGGCAAGGGCACCATGGTGTCGCCGTGGCCGCCCATCAGCACCGCCTGAATGTCTTTCGGGCTCACGTTCAGGGCCTCGGCCAGGAAGGCACGGTAGCGGGCCGTGTCGAGGATGCCGGCCATGCCGAATACCTTTTCGCGGGGCAGCTTGGCCGTGAGGTGGGCCTGGTAGGTCATCACGTCGAGCGGGTTGCTCACGACGATGATGATGGCGTTGGGCGAATGGGCCACCACCTGCTCGGTTACCGACTTCACGATGCCGGCGTTGATGCCAATCAGGTCGTCGCGGCTCATGCCGGGCTTGCGGGGCAGGCCCGAGGTAATCACCACTACCTCCGAACCAGCGGTGCGGGCGTAGTCATTGGTTACGCCCACGGTGCGCGAGTCGTAGCCGATAATCGGGGATTTCTGCCAGATATCGAGGGCTTTGCCTTCGGCGATGCCTTCCTTGATGTCAACGAGTACAATTTCGTTGGCGATTTCACGGGTGGCGAGCACGTCGGCGCAGGTTGCGCCCACGTTGCCGGCTCCGACTACGGTAACTTTCATAGAGAGAGTGGTTGGTGGTTGGGGGTATGGCCGCAAAAGTACGGCCGGGAGCCGCAAGAATGAGTACTCCGCGCGTTCATTTCGGCCCAACCGTGCAATCGTGCGCGCAAATTGCTCAGGCAAACTAAATTTTCAGGGCTTTTCCGCCCTACATCCGCTGCACCGTAAGCACGCGCTCCGTGGTATCCTCCACCTTGAACCGGTCATCGACCCGCCAGCCCACCACCCAGCAGATTTTGCCATCGGCTGAGGTGAGCACCCGCACGTCGTCCTTCAGGTTCAGGGGTACTTTCTGGTCGATGAGGAAGTCGCTGAGCAGCTTTTTGCCTTTCATGCCCAGCGGCATAAACCAGTCGCCTTCCTGCCAGCGGCGCAGCGTGAGCGGGAATTTGATTTTGTCCGCATCGAGCGCGGCGGTGCTTTTCGAGCGCGGAATGATGAAGTGCTTCGCGTCGTCGTGCAGCTCGGCTTTCAGGCGCAGGCCGTCGGCCAGCAGGTCGGTTTGGCCGGCCGCTAGCTGGAAGGTGCCGAACTGCGCGGTGCGGCGCGGCGTGATAACCAGGTTTTCGCGGTCCTTCACCAACCGGTGGGTGGGCGAGTCGAAGCGCCGGCCACTCTCGCCGCCGAAAGCCCCTACAATGTCCTTTACCACCGGCCAGGCAAAGCCGAAGGGGCGCAGGATTTCGTGCAGTACCAGGGCAGTGGCGGCCGTTTTTTGCAGCGTGGCGATGTTGAGGTAGGTGACTTCGGCCTCGTCGCGGCGGGCTTGGGCGGCGGTGTCGGCTATGTAGCGGCGCACAATTTCTTCCGCTCCACCCACGCGCTCGGCGGTGCCGGCCATCGTCTCGTCCAGGTTGGGGTTGATTTCGCGCAGCACGGGCAGCACCTCGTGGCGCAGCAGGTTGCGCTGGTACACGGGACTGTCGTTGCTGTCGTCTTCGCGCCAGCGCAGACCGCGCTCCACCAGGTATTCGTGCAGGTCGTCGCGCCCCAGACCCATTACCGGCCGGATGATGTGCCCGTTCTTCACCTGAATGCCGTGCAGACCGGCTAGGCCGGTGCCGTGCGTGAGGTTCAGCAGCATGGTTTCGGTTTGGTCGCGCTGGTGGTGGGCCGTGGCGATGTAGGCCAGCCCCTGGGTTTCGCGCACCTGCTCGAACCAGCGGTAACGCAGCAGGCGGGCTGCCATCTGGGTCGAAATGCCTTCCTGGGCGGCAAACTCCTTGGTTCGGAAAAACTCGGCGAAGTAGGGGAGGCCGTACTGCTTGGCCAGCTTGCGCACAAACTGCTCGTCGGCGTCGGCATCCTCGCCACGCAGGCCGAAGTGGCAGTGCGCCACCGCTACCTGCGCGCCCAGCCGGTGCAGCACATCCAGGAGCACCACCGAATCGAGGCCGCCGCTTACCGCTACCAGTATAGCATCAGTTTCGAGGTTGAAAAGCTGGTGTTCAGCGATGAACTGGCGGACGGAGTCGAGCATAATCGGGAGGAGTTGACGGAGCAAAAGTACCAGCCCCGCGAGCGGTTTGCACGCCCCGGGCACTACGGCGCAGCATTCGGCGTTAGCCCCGGCCGCCTGCCGTACCTTTGAGGCCCGCATGTCATTGTTCCGCTTCTTTCTTCTATTGTTGCCCGCGCTGCTGCTGGCGCGCCTCGGCGCGGCCCAGACGCCGAAGCCCACCCAAGCGCCCGCCGTGGTGCGCCCCGCCGTGCCCCGCGCCCCGCGCCCGACCCCCACGCCGCCGCCCGGCCTCAAGGGCTCGCCCATTCTGCTGCTCACGACCGGTGAGCTTGTCGGCGTCGAAGTCAACGGCGTGAAAATTCGCAAGCTGCTCGGCAACGTCAGCTTTCGGCAGGACGACGTATTTCTGTACTGTGACTCGGCTTACCAGTACATCGACCGCAACGAAGTCGAAGCCTTTAGCAACGTGCGCGTGGTGCAAAGCGACACCCTCACCATTACCGGCGACCACGGCTTCTACAACGGCGCCAAGCGCACGGCCCGCATGACCGGCAACGTGGTGATGCGCGACCCGCGCATGACGCTGACCACGCCCAGCCTCGACTACGACCTGAACCGCAAAACAGCTGCTTACACCGAAACCGGCCACCTCACCGACCCCCAAAACACCCTCGACAGCCAGCAGGGCTTCTACGATACCAACACCAAGGTCTTCGTCTTCAAGCGCGACGTGCACCTCGTTACGCCCGATTCGGAGCTGAACAACGACACGCTGCGCTACAACACGGTCAGCAAAATCGCCTACTTCAACGGCCCCACCCGCATCAAGGGCAAGTCGGGCAACCTATATGCGGAAGGTGGTAACTACAACACCATTACGCGGGTGTCGGACTTCAAGCGCAACGCCAAAATCGACACGCCCAACTACCGGCTTGGCGGCGACCAGTTGGTGTACGACGAGGTGAAGCAGTACGGCGTTGCCAAAGGCCACGTCTCATTGATTTCGAAAAAGGATAACCTGATGCTGCGCGGCGATATGGGCCGCTACTGGCGTGCGCTGGGTCGCACCAAGCTCTACGGCGGCCGGCCGGTGGTGCGCAACATCAGCCAGAAGGACACCCTGTATATGGCCGCCGATACGCTCATCAGCGTGGAAGCCAAGCCCGGGCAGACCACCAAGCGCACCGTGCTCTACGCCTTCCCGAAGGTGCAGATTTTCCGGGGCGCTATGCAGGGCATCTGCGATTCGCTGACCTACGACCGGCAGGACAGCATCATCTACCTGAACCAGGACCCCGTGCTCTGGCACACCAAAAACCAGCTCACCTCCGACTCGATGCAGATTCGCTCGAAGCGCGGCAAGGTGGACGAGTTGCGCCTCTTTGGCCACGCCTTCGCCGTGAACCAAGACACCCTGCTGAACTTCAACCAGACCAAGGGGCGCAGCATGCGGGCTTATTTCCGCGACGACAAAATGCGCCGCGTCGATGTGCTGGGCAACGCTGAAAGCATCTTCTATGCCCTCGACGGCGACACGGCTACCACCGGTATGAACCGCCTGCTTTCGGCCAACATGCGCGTGCTGTTCGCTGATAACAAGCTGAACCGTATTTCCCCTTTGGGTAATCCAGAAGCCAAATTCATCCCGCCGCACGAGCTCAAGCCCGATGATGAGCGTCTGAAAGGCTACTCCTGGCGGGCGTCGGAGCGTCCCACCCGCCGCCAGGTGTTGGGCAAACAGTTCGACGACCGTCCCAAAAAGAAGAAGGCCGTCAAGAAAAAAATCACTTCTAAACGCGGAACCAAAAAAACGGCGCCGCAGAAAACGCCGTCCAGACCCGCTCCCAAAGCGCCTGCGACGCCCAAAGCCACCGCCCAGCCTGCCCAGCCAGCGGCTTTGGTAGCTCCACCTAAGCCAGCAGCGGGCGCGGCGCGGCGCTAGCTGCAACCTTTGCCTACGGCTCGGCACTCTTGCTGCTACCGGCCCGGCCCACGGGCCGGTTTGCCTCCCCGGGCTCAAATCGTTACCTTTGCACCCCTTATGCCGATTTCACGCCTCACGGTTCTCTTTCTGCTCGCTACTTCGCTGCTGTTGGGCTCTTGCACCAGTAGCTACCAGCGCCTGCTGAAGAGCCCCGACGTTAATAAAAAGTACGAAGCTGCCATCCAGTACTACGACAAGGGAGATTTCTTCCGGGCCGGTACGCTGCTCGAAGACCTGATTCCGTTGCTGAAAGGCCGGCCCGAAGCCGAAAAGGCGCAGTTCTACTTCGCCAACACCAACTACAAGCAGCGCAACTACGTGCTGAGCGCCTTCTACTTCAAGACGTTCACCGACACTTACCCCAACTCGGAATACGCCGAGGAAGCCTCGTATCTGCACGCCAAGTCGCTATTCTTGGACTCGCCGGGCTACGAGCTCGACCAGACCAACACCATCTCGGCCCTCGAATCCATCCAGGATTTCCTGAACCGCTACGGCGAAAGCAAGTTCAAGGCCGAGGTCGACGGCATGTCGCAGGAGTTGCAGAAGAAGCTGGAGAATAAGGCCTTCGAAAGTGCCCGCCTCTACTATCAGCTGCGCTACAACCAGGCCGCAGTGGTAGCTCTTACCAACTTTCAACTCAACTATCCGGCTTCGGCCTACGCCGAGCAGGCGGCCTTTCTGCGCATCAGCGCTCAATACGCCTGGGCCCAGGAAAGCGTTGAAACCAAGCAGCGCGAGCGGTTTCTGGAAGTCGTAGCCTTCTACCAGCAGTTTGTAGATGGTTACCCGCAGAGCAAAAACCTGAAGGCGGCCCTGACCATGTACGACACCAGCCAGCGCGAAATTACCCGGCTGAAGGACGTGCCCACGGCCGCCGCCAATTAATCTTTAGTTGTTACTAGCTTGTTGCGATTTCGGAAAAAGCCCTGAAAAGAACGCCGCGCTAACAACTGACAACGAATTACGAACAACTAATTTATTGCCCATGAAACCGAATCCCAACGCCGTATCGAGCTCCATCGTCACGCGCAACATCGCCGACATCACCGGCGACAATGGCAACGTGTACGAGGCTATTGCCGTGATTTCCAAGCGCGCCAACCAGTTGTCAATTAAGCTGAAAGAGGAATTGAACGACCGTCTGGCCGAGTTCGCCTCCACCGTCGACAACCTGGAAGAAGTATTCGAGAACCGCGAGCAAATCGAGGTGTCGAAGTCATTTGAGCGCATGCCCAAGCCCACCAGCTTGGCCATCGAGGAGTTTCTGCAAGGCAAAATCGCCTACACCACGCCCGAGCCGGAAGAGGTTCCGATTCCGCGCGAGCTGTTCTAGGTGTCTGTCGCCTGATTGTTTGAGAGAACGTCATGCTGAACGCAGTGAAGCATCTCTACCGCAGCAGTAATTCAGTTACTATTGCGGTAGAGATGCTTCACTGCGTTCAGCATGACGTTCTTTTTGTGTAACTCGGATACTATGCCTGCACCCGATTCATCAATTCGCATTGCTTCCCTTGCCGGCCGCCGCATTCTGCTGGGCGTGAGCGGTAGCATTGCGGCCTACAAGGCGGCCCCGCTTACGCGTTTGCTAGTGCAGGTCGGGGCCGAAGTGCAGGTAATTCTGACCGAAGCTGCATCGGCCTTCGTGACGCCGCTTACCCTGGGTACGCTCTCCAAGAAGCCCGTGCTCACGGGCTTCTTGCGCGATGCCGCCGCCGGCGAGTGGCACAACCACGTGGAACTGGGCCTTTGGGCCGATGCGCTGCTGATTGCACCGGCCAGCGCCAACACCATCGGGCAGTTAGCCAACGGGCTGTGCCCCAATTTGCTGTGCGCCGTGTATTTGTCGGCGCGCTGCCCGGTGTTTCTAGCCCCGGCCATGGACCTGGATATGTACGCTCACCCGGCCGTGACGCAAAATATGGCCCGCTTGCGCAGCTTTGGTAACCACGTCTTCGAATCGCCGAGCGGCGAGCTGGCCAGCGGCCTGCGCGGGCCCGGCCGCATGCTGGAGCCGGAAGACATCGTAGCGGAACTGGAACAGTTTTTCGGAAGAACAGTAACTGATTAAGCGTCATGCCGAGCGCAGCCGAGGCATCTCGCGTGCCATCACTAATCCTGTTGATTGAACTGCGTTGTGCATGCGAGATGCCTCGGCTGCGCTCGGCATGACGTTCTTTGGCAGACATTTTTAACCCTTCCTCTGTGCACGTTCTCATCACTGCTGGCCCCACCTACGAGCCCCTCGACCCCGTCCGTTTCCTCGGCAACCGCTCGACGGGCAAGATGGGCTATGCGCTGGCCGAGGCTTTTGCCGCCACCGGCGCGCAGGTAACGCTGGTGAGCGGCCCCAGCCAGCTGCCCGACCCGGGCAGCCCACGCATCTGCACAGTGCGGGTGGAGACGGCCGCCGAGATGTTTGCGGCAGCAGAAAAGGCAGCGTCTGAAGCCGATGTGTGGGTGTTTGCAGCGGCTGTGGCCGACTACCGCCCGGCGCAAGTGGCGACCGAGAAAATCAAAAAATCGGGCGAAACCCTGACCCTGGAGCTGGTGAAGAACGTGGACATTGCGGCCACCCTGGGCCTGCGCAAGCGGGCTGAACAATTTGCCGTCGGTTTTGCGTTGGAGACAACGAACGAGTTGGCTCACGCCCAGGGCAAGTTGCACCGCAAGAACTTCGACCTCGTGGTATTGAATTCGCTGCGTGACGCGGGGGCAGGCTTCGGGCACGACACCAATAAAGTGACCGTGCTGGATGCCGCCGGCCAAATCGTTAATTTTGAGTTGCAGTCCAAAGCCGACGTGGCCCGTGGACTGGTTAGCCTGATTCTGGCCCGCCGGCCTTCTTCTCCGAACGTATGATGCGACCCTTTTTTGCGGCCCGGCCGTTGCCTGCATTGCTGCTGTTATTGGTGCTGCTAGTGGCCGGCCCCGCTCGCGCCCAGGAACTGCTGGCCGAAGTGCGCGTGTCGACCGAAAACGTGACGATTTCAGACCCGAGTATCGTGCAGCAGATGCAGAACGACATCCGCAACCTGCTGAACACCCAGGCCTGGACTAACCTCACCTACCAGCCCACCGAGCGCATCCGCCTCAAGATGTTCATCGGCATCACGTCCATTCCGCAGAATGGTACCTACAACGCCACGATGCGCCTGGTTTCGTCGCGCCCGGTGTACGGCACCGGGTACGAAACCAATGTGGTGAACTTGGTCGATAAGAGTTTCAATTTCAACTATTCGCCGCAGAGCCCGCTCTCGTACTCAGCCAACAGCTTTACTTCGAACCTGGCCTCGCTGGTCGGCTTCTATGCCAACCTGGTGATTGGGCTCGACCGCGACTCGTTTGCCCGGCTCGGTGGCACTACCTACTACGAGCAGGCCCGCACTATTGTGAACTATACCGCCAACCAAACCCAAACCAACGAGCCCGACGAAGGGTGGCGTGGTGGAGGCTCGCGCGAGCGGCACTTTGTGCTCGACAACCTGCTCGACCCGCAACTCGAAGCCTTCCGCACGAGCCTCTACGGCTATTACCGGCAGGGCATGGACATCTTTATTGAGAAGCCTGAAGAGGCCCGTGCCTCGGTAATGGTGGCGCTAACGGCCGTGCAGAAGGCCGCCCTCACGCGCCCCGGCACGCTGTTCGTGCGGGCATTTTTTGATGCCAAGTCCGATGAAATTACCAACATCTTCCGCACCAGCACCGATGCGCAGCTTAAGCAGCAACTAGTGGCCATGCTGACCGATGTGGACCCCACCAACTCGGCCAAATACCAAACGCTGCTTCGCTAAATTATGAATTATAAATTTTGAATTATGAGTTGCCATTCTGGTGGCTCGCTAATTCATAACTCATAATTCAGAATTCATAATTAATTATAATGCTAGTCGATTTACGAATTAATAACTACGCGCTGATTGAGCAACTGGAGCTGCGTCCGTCGCCACTGCTGAACATTATAACGGGCGAAACCGGGGCTGGTAAATCCATTATGCTGGGCGCCATTGGCCTGTTGTTGGGCAACCGCGCCGATTCGCGCATGCTGTTCGACACCGAGCGCAAGTGCGTGATTGAGGGCCAATTCAATATCGCCAACTACCAGTTGCAGGATATTTTCGAGGCCGAGGATTTGGATTACGACACGCACTGCATTCTGCGGCGCGAAATCAGTCCCAATGGCAAGTCGCGCGCCTTTGTGAACGACACGCCCGTAACGCTGGAAGCCCTACGGAAAATTGGGGCCAACCTGATGGACATCCACTCGCAGCACGACACGCTGCTGCTGGGCGACGGTGTTTTTCAGTTGAACCTGTTGGACTTGTATGCCGGGCTGGTGCCGCAGCGCACCATGTACAGCCACGCTTTCCGGCAGTACCGCAAGCTGGAAACCGATTTGCAGGCCCTGGAAGGCCAGGCTGCCCAAGCCAGCAAGGAGCTCGACTACAATAGCTTTCTGCTCAATGAGCTGGAAGAGGCGAAGCTTGATACCGAGGACCAGGACGCGCTGGAGCAGGAAGTGAAGCAACTAGAGCACGCCGAGGAAATCAAGTACAAGCTGAGCCAGGCGTTGCACGGCCTGCGCGACAGCGAGACCTGCGCCACCGGCAACCTCAAGGAAGCCGTGGGCCTGCTGGGCCAGGTGTCCAGCTACGCCGACACCTTCAAGGAGTTGCGCGAGCGGCTGAATTCCTGCCTGATTGAGTTGCACGACATTGCTGACGAAGTGGAAACCGCCGAGCGGCGCACCGAGGGCGACCCCGCCCGCGCCGAAGAGCTGCAGGACCGCCTGAATGTGCTGTACACGCTGCAGCGCAAGCACCAGGCCCGCGACCTGCCGGCCCTTATTGAGGTGCGTGAGGTGCTGCGCCAGAAGGTGAGTTCGGTGCTGAACCTGGACAAGGAAATTGCCCGCCTGCGCAAGGATTCGGATGCGGCCCTAGCCGCCGTGACCAAGCAGGGCACCAAGCTGTCGGAGAGTCGGCGCAAGTCGTTTCCGCATTTCGAAAAGCAATTGGGGTTGCTGCTGGCTGATTTGGGCATGCCGCACGCGCGCATTGTGGTGCAGCACAGCACCGGCGCGCCGGCCACCAGCGGTATCGATGTGGTGAGCATCCTCTTCACGGCCAACAAAGGTGCCCAGCCTCAGACGCTGAGCAAGGCTGCGTCGGGTGGCGAATTCTCTCGCCTGATGCTGTGCATCAAGTACATGCTGGCCGATAAAACGGCCTTGCCAACTATCGTGTTCGACGAAATTGACACCGGTATTTCGGGCGAAATTGCGGTGAAGGTGGGCCGCATGATGCAGCAGATGGCGCAGAAGCACCAGCTGGTGGCCATTTCGCACCTGCCGCAGATGGCGGCGGCCGGCGACGTGCACTACTTCGTGTACAAGGAAGACCGCGCCGACCGCACCGTGAGTCGCATCCGTGAGCTGAGCAAGGAGGACCGAATTAAGGAAATCGCGCACATGATTGCGGGCGCCAAGCCCAGCGAAAATGCCTTCCAGAGTGCCCGCGAGCTGCTGG
Source organism: Hymenobacter glaciei (assembly GCF_039539585.1). Classification (NCBI taxonomy): domain Bacteria; kingdom Pseudomonadati; phylum Bacteroidota; class Cytophagia; order Cytophagales; family Hymenobacteraceae; genus Hymenobacter; species Hymenobacter glaciei. The sequence goes on from NZ_BAABDK010000010.1 coordinate 360,658, forward strand.
CGCTACGGGGTGAAGTGGCCGCGTAGTGCAGTAGGCTTTAGCTTGCCGTCGAATTCCTACTTTTGTCCACCCGTTTACTTCCACGGCCCTGCGGTGCCAGCTAAAGCTTACCGCCCATTCTCATGGCTAATAACATACTCGCCGGCAAAGTCGGCATCATTTCCGGCGCGCTCAACGAACATTCCATTGCCTGGAAGGTGGCCCAGCGGGCGCACGCCGAAGGTGCCCGTTTCGTGCTCACCAACGCGCCGCTGGCTATGCGCATGGGCGAAATCAACAAGCTGAGCGAGGAGTGCAATGCCCCAATTATCCCGGCCGATGCTACCTCGACCGAGGAGCTGGAGGCGCTGTTTTCGGGCGCGCAGGAGAAGCTGGGCGGCAAGATTGACTTCGTGCTGCACAGCATTGGCATGAGCGCCAACATCCGCAAAAAGAAGCACTACGGCGAGCTGGACTACAAATTCTTCCAGCAGACGATTGACGTGTCGGCCATGTCGTTCCACAAGATGATGGCCGTGGCCGAGAAGCAGGACGCCATGAACGAGTGGGGCAGCATCGTGGCCCTGAGCTACATCGCCGCCCAGCGTGCCTTCCTCGACTACACCGACATGACGCAGGCCAAGGCCATGCTCGAAAGCATTGCCCGCAGCTACGGCCAGCGCTTCGGCAAGCTGAAAAAGGTGCGCGTGAACACTATTTCGCAGTCGCCCACCAAAACCACGGCCGGTACCGGCATCACCGGCTTCGATGCTTTCTACAACTTCGCCGACATGATGTCGCCGCTGGGCAACGCCCCGGCCGAAGCCTGTGCCGACTACTGCATCTCGCTGTTCTCGGACCTCACGCGCTACGTGACCATGCAGAACCTGATGCACGACGGCGGCTTCAGCACCACTGGCATCTCGGCTGAGATTGTGGACGTGCTGACCAAAGTATCGGGCGCTTCGCAGGAATAAGCGTGGCAAGTAATTAAGCAGAAAGCCCGGCCAATTGGCCGGGCTTTTTTGTGTTTAGTGACAAGACTTAATAAAAAGCGCGACTGAGAAATAGCGTCAATTCTGAGTAGTGCCGAAGCTGATTGACAGCTACGCCGGCTTGGAAAGAATCGCCAAAAGGATGCGTGAGGCGGGCTTGCCATTGCCAGTAGCTTGGCCAGTGGGTAGCTTGAACTACGCCTGCCAGCCGGAAAGGCTGGAAGTAGTAATTCGTTTGCAGACCGAAGCTGTAGCCCAAACCGGCCGTAGATGCAGATAACACATCGGACGGTGCCAGCGGCTGGTGTTGCGCATACCCGCCGCCCAGCAGGAACATAAGGCGTGATAAGGGGGCGATGGAGCGGAAGCTGCCAATACTTACCATCATCTTGTAGCTGCTAAAACGCATATTGGCGGGCATTGCTTGCAACTGTTCGTAGCTAAGCACTTCGGCAACCGTGAAGCGTTGCTGCCACAACGCAGGCAACCCAAGGCTAGCGGTAAAGGCATGGTTTCGGCTGAAATTGGTTTGGTAACCGATGGTGGCAGTGAGGTGCAGCCGATGGTATAGTCTAGTTCCGTAGAATTTTACGGTGCCCCCGACCGGCGCGTAGCGCATGCCGCTAACCAGGCCAAGCTCAACAAGTGGGTCTCGTCCTATCACCGGACAGTCGACAGATGGCGCTTGCGGTACCAACCGAATGATAATGTAGTTGCCAGCGGGCACCCGTTGCCGTTGCTCGACATAACCGATGAATGAAGCGGTAATGGAAAGGCTGTCAGCAACGGCGGTGATAGACAAGGTGAAATTTCCCTCGACATCAGTAGATACGCCATTGGTGGTGCCAGTTTGCAGGACGGTCGCGCCGGGCAGGTCGTAGCCAGTTTTGGCATCGAGTACACGGCCGAGAACAGTAGTCTGGGCCAAAGTAGCCCGAGGCAGGAGCCAGCCGCAGCAAAAAAGGAGTAACAAAAACCGCATAATAGAGGCTTTAGAGCCAAAGAGTAACTGTTTGATGCGGCCAGTGCTAGGATTGCATAAGTGGCAAGCGAGAAGGTTAGTTCGCCTGAAGGAATGGCATCGTTCCCGGCAACGATTGCGCGAAAATAGCCGGTTTGAAGCAGCCACATTGGCCGATGCAGCTGGTAAGTTGCGGCCGCAACCACCCTCCGAGCCATGAAGAATCTATTGCTGCTAGTGCTCCTGAGTTTCGGTGGGCTGGGCCGGGCCTGGGGCTACGATTTTGTGGTGGCACAGGACGGCAGTGGCCGGTTCCGCACGGTGCAGGAGGCGTTTAATGCAGTGCCCGATTTCCGGAAGAAGGTCACCACCATCTTCATCAAAAAGGGCACTTACAAGGAAAAGCTGATACTGGCTGGCTCAAAACAGCTGGTGAAGCTCCTTGGCGAGGACCGGGATTTGACCATTCTGACGTACGACGACTACAACCAGAAGAAGAACATTTTTGGGGAAGACAAGGGCACATCGGGCTCGGCGAGCTGCTACATCTACGGCTCGGATTTTTCGGCCGAGAACCTGACATTTCAGAACTCGTCGGGGCCGGTGGGGCAGGCGGTGGCAGTGTGGGTCGATGGCGACAAGGCAGCCTTCGTGAACTGCCGGTTTCTGGGGTTTCAGGACACGTTGTACACGTTTGGGCGCGGCAGTCGGCAGTTTTACAAGAACTGCTACATCGAAGGAACCGTTGATTTTATCTTCGGCTCGAGCACGGCCTGGTTTGAGGACTGCACCATTTTCTGCAAGCGCGGCGGCTACGTCACGGCGGCCAGCACGCCCGACACGGCGCGGTTCGGCTACGTGTTCAGCCACTGCCGCATTACGGGCGATGCGCCGGCGGGTAGCTTCGGCCTTGGCCGGCCCTGGCGGCCCTACGCCAAAACCGTATACCTGCATTGCGAGCTGGGCGCCATGATTCGGCCTGAGGGGTGGGACCCGTGGGACAAGGAGTCGAACAAGAAAACCGCCTACTACGCCGAATACCAGAGCCATGGCCCAGGTGCTGCCCCTAAACAGCGCACACCGTGGTCGCACCAGTTAACGGAGGCCGAAGCCCGGATGTACACCCGCGACAGCGTGCTGCACGGCTGGCAGCCGTAGCGTGGACTCTGCGAGTCCGCGCCTGAACGAACAACGAACCTCGCCAAACGCGGACTCGCAGAGTCCATGATACAACCATACCCATGAAATTCCTGCTCCTAATGCTGCTGGCCGCTCCGGCCTTCGCCCAAACGGCCCCGCCGGCCGGCCCCATTACCGTGGCGCAGGATGGCAGCGGCACCTACCGCACCGTGCAGGCCGCCGTGGACGCCGTGCCCAATCAGTCGCAGGCCACGGTAACCATTCGCATCAAGCCGGGCACGTACCGCGAAAAACTGGTGGTGAACACGCTCAAAACCCATATCAAGCTAATGGGCGAGCAGGCTGAAACCACCATCCTCACCTTCGACGACCACACCGGCGACGCGGCCGGGCACGACACGTATTCGTCGCACTCGGTGCTGGTGCAGGCCAACGACTTCACTGCCGAAAACCTCACCTTCGCCAATACTGCCGGCTACACCGCCGGCCAGGCCGTGGCCCTGCACGTGGAGGGCGACCGCGCCACTTTCCGCCACTGCCGGGTGGTGGGCAACCAGGATATTCTGTTTCTGGCCGCCGGCCACACCCGCCAGTATTTCCAGAACTGCTACTTCGAAGGCACAACCGATTTCATCTTCGGCGCCAGCACGGCCGTGTTCGACCATTGCGTTATCAAAAGCAAGAAAAACTCCTTCATCACGGCCGCCTCCACGCCCGCGCAGCAACCCTTCGGCTTTGTGTTTCTGAGCTGCAAGCTGACGGCTGACACGGCCCTGGCCAAGAAGGTGCACCTCGGTCGGCCCTGGCGGCCCAACGCCCGGGTGGTGTTTCTGAACACCGAAATGGGCAGCCACATCACCCCCGCCGGCTGGGATAACTGGAAAAACCCCGCCAACGAAAAAACGGCTTATTTCGCCGAATACCGCTCCACTGGCCCAGGAGGTAATCCGAAGGGGCGCGTGGTCTGGGCACGTCAGCTCACGGCCAAGGAGGCGAAAGGGTATACGCTGAAGGTGATTTTTGTGGCCGAAGTGCCGTGGGTGCCGGGGCGGTAGGCGTTCGGTTGCCGCACTCCACGCGCACTACCAGTTAATATCCCCGGCTCAAATCCACCAGGTTCTCTAGGGGCTGGCCATTGCGCAGGTTCTCCAGGTTGCGCAGCAGCATGTCGACTTTGCTCTCATCCTCTAAAGCCTGGCCGCCGCCGGTGTGCTGGGTGAGCAGCACGTTGGGCAGGGTCCAGAGCGGGTTGTCGGTGGGTAGGGGCTCAATGGCGGTTACGTCGAGCACAGCCCCGCCAAGGTGGCCGGCTTGCAGCAGGCGGATGAGGGCAGGCTCGTCGGTGGTGTTGCCGCGGCCCACGTTGGCGTAGATGCTGCCCGGGCGCATGGCTTCCAACAGTTCAGCCGAGAAAAATCCTTCGGCGCTGCCGGGAAGGGTGTTGATGACAATGTCGGTTTTGGGCAGCACGGCCTTCAGGTCTTCTTTGGAATGCAGCTGGGCCTCGGGATTTGTACGGGCCAGCAGCTGCACCGGGCACTCGAAGCCGCTGAGCTGCTGGCGCAGGGCCAGCGCAATGGCCCCGGCGCCCAGCACCACCACGCGCTTGCCGCGCAGCAGGCCCGCACGGTTACGCACGTAGGCCCCGCCCACCCATTTGCGTTCGGCTTGCAGCACGGCCAGCTCGCCCAGGTGGCGGTAGAGGGCCAGCAGGCCGCCCACCATGGTTTCGGCGCAGGGCCAGGCGAAGAAGTCGCCCATGTTGGCCACCGGCACGGGCAGGCTCAGGAGGCGGTAGCGCTCGAAGCCCGCCGAATCAATTTGCCAAAAGCGCAGTAGGGGCGAGGGGCCGGCCGCCAGCCAGGTGGGTGGCGGGTTGCCGAGCAGCACATCGGCTTCCTGAAAAGCCGGAAACTGGTTTTCGGGAGCCAAATCCTGGCTGAACGTGACGTAAACCTCGGCCGGAAGCTGCTGCTGCAAGTAAGCGCGGGCCGAGGTGCTAAGGGGCGAATAAACGAAAAGATGCATGGAAAAGCAGCTGGCAGGCCGCGGGCAATAGGCGAGCGTGAGTTCCTAAAACGGGGCAATGGGCAAAGTTGCTGCCTCAGCGACGTACTTTTCGTGAAAAAATAGCTCAAATGGCCAGATATGGCCTTTTTGCGCATCTTTCCCCGCTTTTCCTGTTCAATGCGCGCCTACCTGCAGCAGCACGCCAACCTCACTGACGCCGAATTGCAAATAACATTGTCGGTTATGCGGCCCTGCGAATTTCGCAAAGGCACCGAGCTATTCCATCCGGGCCCGCCGCCTGACCGCCTGTATTTCATCGAAAACGGCCTGGCTCGCGCCTACCGCCTCGTGCGCGGCGAGGACATCACCAGCGCTTTCTACGGAGCCGACTCCTTTTGCTTCGACACCCTGAGCATTGTGGCCCAGGTGCCCTCCGAGCTGTATTTTGAGTGCCTGACGGATGTGCAGGCGCACGAAATTCTGATTCCCGACCTCAACCGCCTGTTCCGCCGGGTGCCGCCCATTGAGCGCCTGGGACGCCGCATCAACGAAAAAGTGGTTTGCGGCCTCACCGAACGCCTGCGCGCCTTCCAGATGGACGACCTGCGCACCCGCTACCTCGACCTGATGCGCCAAAACCCCGAGCTGATTCAGCAGGTGCCGCAGCGGCACCTCGCCACGTACCTAGGCGTGAAGCCCGAAAGCCTGAGCCGCATGCGAGCGCAGCTGTAAGGTGGCAATGTGGGTAGGAGCGCCCAAATTAGCACGTCATGCTGAGCTTGTCGAAGCATCTCTACCGCGAAGAGTAGACTACTTAGTTGCGCAGTAGAGATGCTTCGACAAGCTCAGCATGACGTGCTTTTTGCCAAGACTCATTACCCGCTGCATTTCTTAACCTAGGTCATTGGGTGCCGCAAGGCAAGCCGGTACTTTTACCCGCATTGCCCTCCCACCCAATTCCCCGTAAGCATGGCCAAGCAAGCCTATTCCCGCCGCGACCTCTCGTTTCAGCTCCACGAAGTACTCCACGTTGAAGACCTAAGCCGCTTCCCCTACTTTCAGGACCACGACCGGGGCTCCATCGACCTGGTGCTCGACACCGCCGGCCAGTTTGCCGACCAACTGCTGAAACCCCTGCTCACCGAGCTCGACCGCCAGGAACCGCAGCTGGTGGATGGCACCATCCGGCTGCACCCCGGCGTGAAGAACATTGTGCGCCGCTTTGGCGAAGATGGCTGGATAAACGCCCTGTTCTCCTATGAGGAAGGCGGCCAGCAGCTGCCCGCTACGGTGTACAACGCGGCCGTGTTTGCCATGCAGGCCACCAATTACTCGGGCAGCGTGCCGCCGTTCCTCACGCTGGGCGCGGCCAATTTGCTGCGCAGCTTCGCCAAGCCCGAGCTCATGGCGGCCTTCACGCCGCACATGTACGCCGGCCGCTGGCAGGGCACCATGGCCCTCACCGAACCCGACGCCGGCAGCTCCCTTTCCGACATCACCACCTCGGCCGAACCAACGGAAGAAGGCTACTACCGGATGCGCGGCCAGAAAATCTACATTTCCTCGGGCGACCACGACGCCTGCGACAACGTGGTGCACCTCATGCTGGCCCGCATTAAGGGGGCTCCGTCCGGAGCCAAGGGCATTTCGCTGTTTGTGGTCCCGCGCCAGCGCGTAGCTGGGGGCCTGCCTGCTGAAAACACGCAGCCGCAGGATTTGGTCAGCAACGACGTCGTTACGGCCGGCATCTACCACAAGCTGGGCTGCAAGGGCGCCCCCATTGCCCATCTCATGATTGGGGGAAGCGACGACTGCCAGGGTTACCTGGTGGGCGAGCCCAACCAGGGCCTGCGCTACATGTTTCAGATGATGAACGAGGCGCGGCTGGCCGTGGGCGTGAGCGCGGCAGCCATTGGCACGGCGGCCTACTACGCGGCCCTCGAATACGCCCGCGCCCGGCCCCAGGGCCGCCACATTGCGGCCCGCGACGTCACCAAACCCCAGGTGCCCATCATTCAGCACGCCGATGTGAAGCGCATGCTGCTTTTTCAGAAAGCCACCATGGAAGGCGCGCTGGGCCTGCTCATGCAGTGCAGCTACTACATGGACGTGGCCCGGGTGGGGACGGGCGCCGAAAAAGAGCGCGCCGAACTGCTGCTCGATTTGCTGATGCCCATCGCCAAAAGCTACCCCGCCGAGATGGGCGTGTTGAGCACCGGCGCCGCCATTCAGGTGCACGGCGGGGCCGGCTACACCACCGATTTTCCGGTGGAGCAGTTTTGGCGCGAGTCGCGCATTCATCCCATCCACGAAGGCACCACCGGCATTCAGGGCCTCGACTTGCTGGGGCGGAAAATTACGCAGCACGGCGGCCGGGCGGTGGGCCTGCTGCTCGAAGAGATTCAAGCCGCCGTGGCAGCTGCCGAAGGAGTGCCAGAACTGAGAGAACTGGCCGCGCAGCTCACCAAAACAGTGGGCATTCTGCAGCAAACCACGATGCACCTGCTGGGTGTAGCCGAGCAAAACCACGAATTATTCCTGGCTGATGCCACGCTGTATCTGGAGTTGGCCGGCCTGGTAGCCGTGGCCTGGCAGTGGCTGCGTCAGGCCACGGTGGCGCAAAACGCGCTGCCAGCTGCCCACCCCGACGACCAGAATTTCTACCACGGCAAGCTCATGGCCGCCCGGTATTTCTACGAATACGAGTTGGTACGCGCCCCCAGCCTGGCCAAGCGCCTGCAGTCGCCAAACGCCGTGACGGTAGACATGCAGGAGGCGTGGTTTTAGCACACATGCTCCGGCAGCTTTATGCAGAATGCGCTGCTTGACGGTGCTGTAGCCTTCCTTTCCCACCCGCACAATCCATGAGAAAACTCGAAAACAAAGTCGTTTTCATCACCGGCGGGGCCTCGGGCCTGGGCCGCGCGGCGGCGGTGGCCGCCGCCCACGAAGGCGCGAAGGTCGTCATCGCCGACCTGCCCAATTCGGACCATGCCGCTGCGCTGGGCGAAGTGCAGGCCGCCGGGGCCGAAGCCCTGTTTGTGCCGCTCGACGTCACCAGTTCGGCCAACATTCAGCAAGCCATTGCGGCTACGGTAGAGAAATTTGGCCGGCTCGATGTGGCCCTGAACAACGCCGGCATTGGCGAGGGCTACTTCAGCTTTCTCGAAACCAGTGAAGAGTCGTTTCAGCGCATCATCGATGTGAACCTGACGGGCGTGTTCGTTTGCATGAAGTACCAGCTGGTCCAGTTCGTGCAGCAGGGCGGCGGCGTAATTGTGAACATGTCGTCGCTGGCCGGCCTAAAGGGCGCGCCGGGTCTGAGCGCCTACTCGGCCGCCAAGCACGGCGTGCTTGGCCTCACCCGCGTAGCGGCCCTGGAGTTTGCCCGCCGCAACGTGCGCGTCAACGCCCTCTGCCCGTATTACATCGACACGCCGCTCATCAAAGACGCGCCGGAAGATGTGCGTGGCCAAATGGTGTCGGCCAGCCCAATGAAGCGCCTGGGCCGCGCCGAAGAAGTGGCCAAAGCGTTTATTTACCTGGCTTCGGACGACTCCAGCTACACCAACGGCACCCAGCTGGTAATTGACAGCGGCGTGATTTCGTGATGTAGGACGCAGCCTTTGCTGCGTCGGGCACCCGCGCCATGGCGTGCAACATCGTTCAACAAAACGCAGCAAAGGCTGCGTCCTACTTATCGCATCGCAGCAGCGGCTGCGCGCCACTTCTCAAACGCGCCATTGCATGGATTTCGCCCCCAGCCCCAAAACCCAGGACTACCTCGCCCGCGTGCAGGCCTTTATGGCCGCGCACATTGCGCCCATCGAAGACGACTACCTCCGCCAAAACCTCGCTGCCAACTCCGGCGCCGACTGGCGGGCCTGGCAGGTGTTGCCCGTTATAGAGGAATTGAAGGCGAAAGCCAAAGCTGCGGGCCTCTGGAATTTATTCCTGCCCGATGCCACCCGCGGGGCGGGCCTCAGTACCCTCGAGTACGCGCCCATTGCCGAGGAAACCGGCCGCAGCTTCCTGGCGCCCACCGTCTTCAATTGCAACGCGCCCGACACCGGCAACATGGAGGTGCTGCACTATTTCGGCACCGACGCGCAGCAACAGGAGTGGCTCGGGCCGCTGCTGGCCGGCGAAATCCGCTCCGTGTTTTGCATGACCGAGCCCGAGGTGGCCTCCTCCGACGCCACCAACATGCAGGCCACCATTGTAGCCGAAGGCGACGAGCTCGTGCTGAATGGCCGCAAGTGGTGGGCCACCGGCCTGGGCCATCCCGATGCGCGTCTGGCCATTTTTATGGGCCTCTCGAACTCGGAAGCCGCGCCCCACGCCCGGCACAGCATGGTGCTGGTACCGCTCGATACGCCGGGCGTGAACATCCAGCGCATGCTGCCCGCCTTCAGCGACTACGACCCGCCTTATGGCCACGGCGAAGTATGGTTTGAGAACGTGCGCGTGCCCCGCACCAACCTGCTGCGCGGCCTGGGCGACGGCTTTGCCATTGCCCAGGGCCGCCTCGGGCCGGGCCGCATCCACCACTGCATGCGCTGCATTGGCGCGGCCGAGCGAGCATTGGAGCTGCTGATTACCCGTGGCCTTTCCCGCGTCGCTTTCGGCAAACCCCTGCTGCACCTGGGCGGCAACCTGGATCGGGTGGCCGACCTGCGCATGGCCATCGACCAGGCCCGGTTGCTCACCCTGTATGCTGCCTGGAAAATCGACCACCAGGGCGTGAAAGCGTCTATGAATGAGATTTCGGCTATCAAAGTAGTAGCCCCCAACGTGCTCCAACGTGTGGTGGACGAGGCCATTCAAATGCACGGCGGCGCGGGCGTGTCGCACGACGTGCCGCTTACGGCCCTCTTCACCGTGGCCCGCGCCCTTCGCCTGGCCGATGGGCCCGATGAGGTGCACCGAGCCATGGTGGCTCGGGTGGAGTTGGCGAAGTATAAGGCGAAGGGATGAAACCGGGTTAAATAAGAACGGTCATGCTGAGCTTGTCGAAGCATTTCTACCGCAGCAGTATTTCAATAAAATGAGCTAGTTATGCGGTAGAGATGCTTCGACAAGCTCAGCATGACCGTTCGCTTACCATTACTAACCCCATGTCATCCAATACTGCCCCCCGCCTTCTCGACACTGCTGGCCCGCTACGCCCCGGCGAAGAGCTGGATGCCGCTGCCGTTGATGTCTGGCTGAAGCAGCAGCGCCCTGAGTTGCGCGGGCTACCGCGCGTGACGCAGTACGCCGGCGGTGCTTCCAATTGGACGTACCGCCTCGAATACGACAACGCCGACCTCATTTTGCGACGCCCACCGGCCGGCACCAAGGCCAGGTCGGCCCACAACATGGGCCGCGAATACCGCGTGCAAAAGGCCCTAAAGCCGGTGTTTGCCTACGTGCCTGAGATGGTGGCCTACTGCGAGGATACCAGCATTATTGGCGTCGATTTTTACGTGATGGAGCGCGTGGCTGGCATAATCCCGCGCAAGAACCTGCCGCGTGGGCTGGACTTGCCACCGGCCACTGTGCGACAGTTGTGCCTGAACGTGCTCGATGCGCTGGTTGAGCTGCACCAGGTGGACTACCAGGCGGCCGGGCTGGCGGGGCTGAGCAGCGGCGTGGGTTACACGCAACGCCAGATTAGCGGCTGGAGCAAGCGCTACACCCAGGCCCGCACCTGGAACGTGCCCAGCGGCCGGCGCATCATGCAGTGGCTGGAAACGCACCAGCCCACGCAGGAGCGCATCTGCATCACGCACAACGATTTTCGGTTCGATAACGTGGTGCTCGATGCCGACGACCCCACGCGCATCCTTGGCATTCTGGATTGGGAATTGGCCACCCTCGGCGACCCGCTCATGGACTTGGGCAACCTGCTGTCCTACTGGGTGCAGGCCGACGACGACTTCCTGGCCCAGGCCACGCGCCGCCAGCCCACCCATCTGCCGGGCATGCTCACCCGTAAGGAAGTGGTGGCCTATTACTGCAAAAAAACCGGCTTCCGGCCCGAGAACTGGGCCTTCTACGAAGTCTATGGCTTGTTTCGCCTCTCCGCCATCGCCCAGCAGATTTACTACCGCTACCATCATAAGCAAACGCGCAACCCGGCATTTAAGAATTTCTGGATTTTCGTGCATTACCTGCACTGGCGCTGCCGGCGCGCAATGCGCGGGAACTCCTGACGAATAGCAGCGCGTCATGCTGAGCGTAGCCGGAGCATCTCGCGTGTGGTAGTAGTAACTCAATCGCAGGCTACGCCGACCTTCGGTTACAATGTCCTTGATTAGTGGCTTCACGCGAGATGCTTCGACCACGCTCAGCATGACGTTCAATCCCTATTTTTAAAGAACAATTCCCACTCCTAAATGACCACCACCCGCCAAAACATCCTCATCACCGGGGCCAGCTCGGGCCTGGGCGAAGGCATGGCCCGCGAATACGCCCGCATGGGCCGCAGCCTCGCCCTCTGCGCCCGGCGCACCGACCGCCTCGACGCCCTGAAAGCCGAACTCGAAGCCGCCCACCCCAACATCAAAATCTTCGTCCGGGCACTCGATGTGAACAACCACGACCAGGTTTTTGAGGTTTTTCGTGCCTTCCAGGCCGACCTGGGCACCATCGACCGCGTGATTGTGAATGCGGGCATGGGAAAGGGGGCGTCGTTGGGTACCGGCTATTTCCACGCCAACCTACAGACGGCCCAAACCAATTTCGTGGCCGCGCTGGCCCAGTGCGAAGCAGCACTGGAGATTTTTCGGGCGCAAAACGCCGGGCATCTGGTTACTATTTCGTCGGTGGCGGCCATGCGCGGCATGCCGCGGGCCCAAACCACCTATGCCGCCACCAAGGCGGGCCTTTCGGCCCTCACCGAAGGCATCCGGGCCGATTTGCTGAACTCGCCCATCAAAGTCAGCATCATGTACCCGGGCTACATCCGCTCCGAAATCAACGCCAAGGTGAAAAGCACGCCCTACATGGTCGACACCGAAACCGGCTGCCGCGCCCTCGTGAAAGCCATTGAGCGCGAGCCGGTGAAGGCCTTCGTACCTGGCTGGCCCTGGGGCCTGATGGCCCGCGCCATGAAATGGCTGCCGCTTCGCTGGGTACAGAAGCTGCTGTAAGCCAGGTTATGACGAACGGAATTGCAGTGATTTGCCGAAAAAGCCGTTTCTTGCATGCCCATTTTCCCGCACATTAGCGGGAGGCTGGGTGCTTGCTGCATAAGGCGAGCCAGTGGTTAACTATTCTATTTCTGCTCTGTGATGCGACCTTTTCGCAAGTTGCTGGTGCTGGCCGTAGCGGGCCTGTTGGCCAGCCATTGTATCCCTGCCGTTGGGCAACAGGCGGCCCGTAGGCCGGCAGCAGCCCCCGTCAAAGTCGTTCTATTTGTCGGGAATAGCTTTTTCCACGGCAAGTACCAGCCGGTGCTGGCCTACAACGCGGCCCACGTAACCGACGAAAACTACGGCCTGCCCGCCACCGACCCGCGCTGCGAAACCACCACCGGCGAGCCCGTAATATGGGGCGGCATCCCCGGCATATTCCAGCAATTCACCGAAGAAGCCGGCCTGAAGTACGAAGTACACTTTGAGGAAATTAACGCCCGGCCGCTGCAATACCACTACCAGCACGCCCTAAGCGTGATTCAGCAGGCGCGCTGGAACACCGTGGTGTTGCAGGAGCACAGCCAGTGGGCCCTGCCTCCCCGGCACGGCGGCCACCCCGAACTGTTTCGCGACTACGCCACCCGCCTCGAGCAGGCTGTGCACGCCGCCAACCCCGCTGCCAATGTGTTTCTTTTCCAAACCTGGCCCCGCGCCGACCTCACGTATCCGGCCGGCAAGCCCTTTAGCGGCCTGCCCCTCGACTCGATGGCCCAGGAGCTCCACGCTTCTTACTATAGCCTGCAGGCGCAAAACCCGGGTTTCAAAGGCATTGCTCCGGCCGGCGATGCCTGGCTGCGCGCCGTGCAAACCGGAGTGGCCCTGCGCAACCCCTACACCCCCGAGCCCGGCAAATTCGACCTTTGGGCCGAAGACCACTACCACCCCAGCAACTGGGGCGCCTACCTCACGGCCTGCGTGCTGTTCGGCGAAATCACCGGCCACGACCCGCGTGCCCTCAGCGGCACCGAACAGGCAGCCGCCGCCCTCGGTATTACGCCCGCCGAGGCCGTGGCCCTGCAGCGCATAGCCTACGAGCAAATACGCGCCGCCCGCCCCAAGGCGTTTGCCGACCAGCTTCTACCCGGCAAAGCCAAGTCCGCTCCGACAAAAACCAAAGCCCGGGCCCGCAGCTGAGCACACTGTAGCGACGCAATGTCCTGATTCTTGGCGTTGGACGGCTGGAACCGCGCCATTTATGCCAGTCAGAATTATCCGTTATAACAACATCTGCAACCGTTGGGCTAACGCAAAAAGCCCGGCCAATGCGGCCGGGCTTTGCTGTTTGAAGTGGGGCTCTACCGCTTTCAACGGGCGCTTTCGTTGCCGTCGACCGGGGCGCTTTGCTTGTGCACCTGAGCCGCTACCAGCGGGTCGGGCATCACCTTGCCCATACCCACCTGCACGTTATTCATGACGCCGGAAATGACGCGGCTTTCGCCATTCATTAGGGCTTTGTAGCCGTCTTTGGCTACGTCGGCGGCTTCCATGCCCTGGCCTTGGGCCACGTTTTTGGCCTGCGTCATGTGGGCTTTGTTGAAGAAGTCGGTTTTGGTGATGCCGGGCAGCAGGTTCGTAATGGTGATGTTCGTGTCCTTGTTCTCCTCCTGAATCGACTCGGCGAAGGAGTTCACGAAGGCTTTGGTGCCGTGGTACACGGCCTGCAGCGGCCCGGGCAATTCGCCCGCAATGCTGCCCACTAGCAGGATTTTACCCTCGTTGCGAGCCTTGAACTCCTGTAGGTATAGCTTCGTGAACACGACATAAGCGCCAATATTCAGCTGAATAATATCCAGCTCGCGGTTCACATCAGTGGTATCGAAGGTGCCGTACTGGCCCTGGCCGGCATCGTTTACCAGCACATCAATCTGCGTGCCTTTGCTCTTGATTTCGTTGTAAACCTCAAAGGGCGCGTCGCGCTTGAACAGGTCTTTGCTGATGGTGGTGACCTCGATGCTGTACTGCTGCCGCAGCTCCGAAGCCGTTAGGTCGAGCTCCTGCTGGTCGCGGGCCACGATAACGAGGTTGTATTTGTCTTGCGCAAAGCAGTTGGCCAGCTCGCGGCCGATGCCGCTGGTGGCCCCGGTAATGAGGGCAGTTTGGGTTTGGTTAGCCATGGGAAAGGTTCGTTAGTTTATTATAAATCCTAACGAGGGCCATCCAAACGGGGTTATTGTCGTGCTTAGAGCTGTAGCGTGGACTCTGCGAGTCCGCGTGTCGTTTCGGTTAGGCGCGGACTCGCAGAGTCCACGCTACACGCTGATGCTCCAGCCGCCATCAGCTACCAGCGCAACACCTATTGCATCGCCCGGCTGCAAGTCTGTCGTCCCGGTGTGGGCCCGCAACGTGTTTTGCGGCAGCGCCACTTCCACCTCCCAATAGCTGCCCAAAAACCGCACATCCCGCACCGTGCCAGCAGCGCCGTCCTCACCAGCAGGGCCCAATCGTAGCTGCTCGGGCCGCACCAGCAGCGCCGTGTTTTTGGGGAAACGCCGGCCCGGCAGCAGCGCCCGTCGGTCGGCTCCGCGTACCAGATTGTAATCGCCAAACAGCGCCGCGGTAGCCTCGTCCACCGGCTGGTAGTAGAGCTGCTGAGGGGTGCCCTGTTGCACCAGCCGGCCCCGGTGCAGCACCAGAATTTTATCGGCCCAGCCCAGCACGTCGGCCGCATCGTGCGATACCAGCAGGCAGGTAATGCCCAGCCGCGTGCCCAACTCCTCGATAATGCCTTGCAAAATGCGCTTGTGGGTGCGGTCGAGGTTGGAGAACGGCTCATCGAGCAGCAGCAATTGGGGCACCCCCAGCAGCAGCCGCGCCAGGGCCACGCGCTGCTGCTCGCCACCCGAGAGCTGGTCGGTGCGGCGCGGCATCAGGTGGTCAATCCGGCACAGTTCGTACACGGCCTGCGCCTCGGCTTCGGGGCGCATGTTGGCGTAGCGCAGCACCTGCTCTACGCGCAGGAATTGCGGCAAATCGGATTTTTGCGAGAGGTAGGCCACGCCGGGATGGCCGGGCACCAGCACGTCTTGCGGCCCACGCACGCGGCTGCCGTTGGCGTGCACCGAGCCGGTAGTAGGTTGAATCAGGCCCGCAATGATTTGCAGCAAGGTGCTTTTGCCTGCGCCGCTTTCGCCCGCCAGCGCCAGCTTTTGCCCCTGTCGCTGACTGAAAGAAATGGGCTGGAGGACCGTGTTTCCGGGCTCATGCAGGCTGATGTCGGAAACCCTGAGTAGCTCCATCAAACTAAGGTGAAAAGAATATGTAAGGCCAAGTGGGGCATGCCCGGAAGCTGCGGGGCAGGATTGCCAATTAGCTAAGGTGAAAAGCAGGAAATGGCTAGCAGGTTTTTGGCTGGCCGGCGGGTTCTACTTCTTCACCAGGGGTAGCTCAGCTTCCTGCACCACCAGCGTGTCGCCGGCGGCGATACGGCCGGGCAGGGCAGCGTTCAGCACGTTGAACAGACTGCCTCCCATCCCGCAACTTCCACCGCTTACAGTCGCCGAAAAATGGAAAAACATGATGGCAAGGCTCGCCTTTTCGCCACGTAGGTTGAGCACATACACCGGCTTGAATTCACATTGCGTCCCAAAGCCAGTGGATGGAGGCGGTGTGGTGCAGGTATAGGCTGGCGAAACGCCCTGGATGTCGCGCACGATGTTGTCGCACTTACTGGAGCTGCCTGATGAAGTAGTGAACGGCTTCGGGTCCTTCGATGTCAGTACCGCTCTCTCATTGGTGAGGCCAGAAAAGGTCAGGGGCACGCTGGAACTTTGGGGGCTTCCGCTCGTCGAAGTAGTCGTGTTGAGAACGGCTTCCGAAGGGCTGGTGAAAACCAGTTCCGCTGCCAGAAACGGCGGAATCACGCCTGATTTTATGGGCAAGCCGGCGTATTGACGCTCGAAATACCGGCGGATTAAGACATCGTTTTTTACTTCACCAGTTTGGGTAAACATACGCATCGGCCCGGGCGCTGGCGTAGTGGAGATGGTGTAAGTACCAGTGGTATCAAACTTCGGCTCCTCAATGGAATTGTCTTTGCAGGCGGGGAGGAGCCCCAAGAGGATGGCTCCAAAGGCAAGAAGTCGAATGGGTGGCATGGGTAGAATATTATTAGGGAGTCGAAGGCGAAGATAGACAGCGGGAGTGCGGCGCTGCTAGTATAGTCTTGCTGCCGGTGCACCCGTATCGGATGAGCTTGGCATAGCGAAATCCAACCTTGGCACCGGTTGCTCACGCAATGCAGTGCGAGCTACCATAGCCCCCCGCCAACTGCTTTCTGCACCTTCAACGGCAGCTTGGCCCGCACGGCGTGGTAGGAATACTGAATGTATTGCTCCCATTGCGCCCGCGACAGCAGGTGGATATTGTCAATGTTTACCTAGCCGTAGCGACCCAGAAACTTGTTGCGGCTGAAGCCAGGGCCGTTTTCCAGCGTGTCAAACTCCTTGGGAGGGCGATGAAGGAGGTCGTGGGCGGCACAGCATAGGGCGAGGTGCCAAGGTACATTTTGCCGCCCACGCTGAAGCACAGATACGCGTCCTATTTGATGTCTTCGGTGGTGCCGGGAAGTTGCTGGCAAATGGCTTGGAGCTCTTCGATGGTCATTGCGGAAATTATTAAGTATTGCCTGTTGGCATATGGGACTACTAGGCGATACAAGTAACATGTGCTATATGGCTGGCTAAATCAGACTACTTTTATCTGTCTCAAACACTTACAAATTGACTGCTCCGCAAGATTCTACTGCAACCAGACTTAGGCTTCTAGCTATTCCGCTCGGGTTATTCATACTGCTCATAATAGTGGAAGTTAATCCAGTAGTGAGTGCAGGAATCGGATTATCAGGTTGCTTAATAGTAAGTCTGGGCGAATCGGGGATTGAATTCAGTCTGGATTATCTCACCTATCGACATTACCATAAAATTCTGGGCCGTCGATTTGGACCTTGGCAAACATTACCAACAGTTATGGGAGTGACGCTAAAGTACTTCTCCAGTAAGAGCAGTGCTTCATCAAAATACGATTGGAGCGACGTACCAAAACAGCACCAAACTCTGATTGTCATGCTTTCCGTTGCCAATACCCGAGATGGAATTATAGTCGCATATTTTTCGATGAATGATATAAATCAAGCGAGTGATTTTGTACATGAGATAGCTGAAAAATTACACGTGCCGGTAAATATTTATTTGCCTTCAAACCAGTTTAAACCACTGTAATTACGAAGCCGTATCCAGCACCTCATTCCCGTCATCGGCCATCGTTCTGGCTAGCTTTTCGATGTTTAAGCTCCGGGCCGAGGCGTCGAAAATCTCGCGGTAAGTGCCTTTCATATCATATAGCTCGTCGTGGGTTCCGCTTTCCACCATGCGGCCTTTTTTCATGACGTAGATGCAGTCCGAATCCACGATTTGGGCGAGGCTGTGGGAGATGATAACCACCGTGCGGCCCTGCTTGATGGCGTCGAGCGAGTTTTTGATTTGCTCGGTGGCGATGGCGTCGAGGCTGGCCGTAGGCTCGTCGAGGAAGATGATGGGCGGGTTTTTGAGGAAGAGCCGGGCGATGGCGATGCGCTGCTGCTGGCCGCCGCTGAGCTGCTGGGCATCGGACTGGTACTGGCGGGGCAGGTCCAGAATCTGGTCGTGCAGGTAGGCCTGGCGGGCGGCGGCTTCGATTTCTTCTTGGGTAGATGTGAAGTCGCCGTAGCGGATGTTTTCCTCGATGGTGCCCTTGAAAATGTGGTTTTTCTGGAGCACCAGGCCGATACGCTGGCGCAGGGCGTGGGTGTCGTAGTCGGCCAGCGGCTTACCGTCGAGCAGCATTTGGCCGGAGTCGGGGGCGTAGAACTTGCAGAGCAGGTTGATGATGGTGCTTTTGCCCGCGCCGCTGAGGCCCACGAGGGCGGTGGTTTTGCCTTCCTCGATGGTGAGGCAGACGTCGTGCAGGGCCTGGGAACCGTTGGGGTAGGTGAAATCGACGTTGCAGATGTCGAAAGTGCCGCGCACATCGCCGGGCTCAAGTGGGCCGGTTGCTTCGATGGCCGCGTCGGCGTCGAGGATGGCGAAGAAGCCTTCGGAGTAGGTGAGGGCCTCGTTCATCTCATCGTAGATGCGGTGGCGCTGCCGGATGGGCGCCGACACGTTGTTGAACAGCAAAATGTGGAACATGATGGCGCCGATGGAAATCTGGCGGTCGAGCACGAGGTAGGCCGTGAGGACGACCACGCCAATCTGCTCGACGAAGGTTTTGAGGCCGTCGTAGCGGAAGTTGGTTTTGCGCGTCACCAGCTGGGCATTCACCAGCTTGGCCTGGGTGTCGGCCTGCTTCTGGCCCTCAAACTGCTCGCGCACGAAGCTTTTGATGACCACAATGCTGTCAATGATGCTGATGATGCCGTGGTTTTTCTCCTCGCGCAGCTTTTGCAGGCCGCGCCGCACGCCCCTGTAGCCGGTCGGCCTGCCGGAAGCTGAGCCAGAAGTACACCGGCAGGATGGCCAGCGCCACCATGCCCACCCATTTGTTGGCCACGAACATCACCACCAGGGCCACAAATGGCGTTGGCAAACAGCGGCAGGATGTCGATGAAGAAGTTTTGCACCAGCTTCATCAGGCTCTCCACGCCGCGGTCGATGCGGGTTTGGAGCTTGCCGGTCTGGTTGCCCTCGTCGGAGAAAAAACCCAACTCGTAGCTTAGAATCTTGCCCACGGCCTGCTGCGACAAGGTGCTCGACACGTTGATGCGGATTTTCTCGCCGTAATACTTCTGCCCGAAGGTGATGAAGGTGTTGACGAGTTCCTTGCCAACAGGATGCCGCTCACCCAGGCCAGCATGGGCCAGCCGGCAGCCAGGGCCTCGTGGGCGTCGAGCAGGCCCTGCACGTTGTCCACGATGTAGCGCAGCACGAAGGGGTTGACCTGTGCGGCCAGCGAGCCTACCAGTGTGAGTAGCAGCGTGGCAATGACCAGCGGCCGGTAGGGTCGCACAAAGGGCAGCAGGCGTTGAATAATTTGCCAAAGACTCATCTAAGCAGGGCAGTAGGTGGAGCCGGTTAGACGAGGGGGCGGGGTTGTTACTAGCGTTTTGTTCGGAACCGCGTAACATCATTAGCAAAGCCTCTTATTCTTCGGCTTGTTTTATCACTGCAAGGCGTACAGTTCTCGGCCATTTTATCGACAAGTGTTTGCCTGGTTGCAGCCATTGTTTCGTTGTAGCTGCCAAGCCCACTGTATGCAATGATTTCTACCCAGCTTTTATACCTTCCACCAGTATTATCCTTATCCATGTAAGCGAAGAACTCCTGAGGGAATTTGGTTGCGTAAGCTAACGCTGGCTTGCCGGGGTATTCGCCCAAAGCACCGTCGCTAATGGCTATTGTGAAGTCAAGGCACCAACGGTAGAAAGGACGTATTTCCTGACTGTTGGTAGTGACTAGTGCGAGCAATTGCGTAGTTGAGTCATTGTCTGTCGGCCTGAAATGAGCAGTATAAAGAGCCTTAGCCAACAGCGAAACTTTTGGATTTTTGAGATAAAACGAAACAGGCTTGCCCCCGATTGAACTCGGTAAGGGGTAGCGGCGGCCATTGTGCTTATCTATCCACACAGAATTACCCGAGTTGGAATTAGCGACTTTCGCATTATGCTGAACCGTCGGTTTGGAGGGCGCAGTAGTTTGGTTTATTTGGGCAGAAATATTCGATACCAATATTCTGGAAATGAGTAGCGCAGTAGTGAGTAAGGGAACGGTCAGGATTGTATTCATAGCACTATGAAGGTAAGCCAGAACCCTTGCCTATCCGCGTTGGAAGCACCAAACCAGTACGCAGCCCATTTTAAAGGTGCGCCAGTCGACTACGTAAATCAGTTCTTTTCAAAGCACAGCCAATGGCCCCAAAGCCGAACCATTTGCCCTTTTAACCAAACTCCCTTCCTTTCAGCACAACTAGTTCAGTTTCGAACCATATTGCCGATGCGGCTTTTGTCGATGTCGTCGATTTCCAACTGGTGGCCCTGCCAGGTAAATCGTTCGCCGGACTTAGGCATGGCGCTCAGGACATGCAGCACCAAGCCACCAATTTTGTGAAAACCGGCGAGACCTCTCCGCTTGGCGGCTGGGGTGGGAAAACGCTTCATAAACTCGGCAAAGGGCAACTGCTTACGGCTTTGAAAATAAAGATATACTGCTTTAAGATGAAATTAATTATTGAATAATTTCACAAAACCAAAATGGATTCATTTACTAATTGACAGAATTATAGCTATTAATTGCAGTTAATCGAAAAAATAATTTTAAAAATATAAGACTATGATTTTCAGTATCTAAGCAGCATAGTGTTGCTAAAAAACGTGGGCGTTCGGGTGATAAAGCGTGAAGTAGCAATAATAAACTGAGCCGTTTAGGAGTTGAAACAATACCAGCGGCCCGCTCCGGCGGGTTGTTGGGAGTTGATTTACTCACTTCCTAACCCCCTGTGTATGCTGCGAATTGTTGTGTTGTTTCTCGTGCTGTTGGGCGCATGCTCATTTGATGTTCAAGAGGCTCAGGCTGCCAGCCGGCCCATTCACCGCCACCGGCCGCGGGCTGGCGATTTCCGGCCGGTGTACCGGTACTACCGGGGGCCGGGCCGCCACAAAGACCGGTTCCGGAAGTTCTCGAAGCGGCGCTCGACCAAAGGCGGGTTCCTCTCGAACTTTGGCCACAAGCGGCGCGGCACGCTGTAAGCTGCAGGCTTCAGGTGGGCCATTAGAACCACCCTGCATCTTATTGGTGCCACACTACACTAAACGGCTGCCCCCTTCCCGGGGCAGCCGTTTGTGTTTGCAGTTGAGCAGGCCACTTGGTCTATTCAAGTCTGGAATGGCTTTGTGCAGTTAAGCACGAGAACCAGTTTTAGAACAGCCTTAATCCGCCAGGCAAAAAAATATTTCATAGCAGACTTGCAATATGGATTTGCTTGACTACGTTTGCAGTGTACTAGAACAATAATACACTAGAACAACACGCACATGGTCCGCATCCGCAACCTCCATTTTGGGTACTCCCGCAAGCACCCGCTCTTTCAAAACCTTGACCTGACGCTGGAAAGAGGCCACATTTACGGCCTGCTCGGCAAGAATGGCGCAGGCAAGTCCACGCTGCTCAAAAACATTGTGGGGCTGGCTTTTCCCGATGGTGGCACCTGCGAGGTGCTGGGCCAGCCGGCCGCTAAGCGGCTGCCGTCCGTACTGGCCGACCTATTCTTCCTGCCCGAAGAAATTTACGTGCCGGCCGTGACGGCTGCAAAATTCGTGGAGCAAACGGCGGGCTTCTACCCAAAATTCGACCACGGCGCCCTGGCGCATTACCTCAGCGAGTTTGAGGTGCCGGCCCAGGCCGTCCTCACGGCCCTGAGCTACGGGCAGCAGAAGAAGTTCATGATTGCCTTTGCGCTGGCTGCTAACACCAGCCTGCTGGTGATGGACGAACCTACCAACGGCCTCGATATTCCGAGCAAGGCGCAATTCCGCAAGCTGATTGCGTCGGCCCTGACGGAGGAGCGCTGCCTTATCATCTCAACCCACCAGGTGCGCGACTTGGAAAGCCTGATTGATACCGTGGTGGTACTGCACGGCCAGCGCATCGTGCTGAATGCGGACCTCGGCGAACTGGCCGAGCGGCTGACGTTCGCCACCGTGCCGGAGGCCACCGGCAACGACCTCTACGCCGAAGAATCGGTGCGGGGCGCGCAGGTGATTCGGGTCAATGCCAGCGGCATACCGGGCCGTGTCGATTTAGAATTGCTGTTCAATGCTTTGGTAGGCAACGCGTCCGCTTTGGCTTCTTACTTATCTCAAAACCAGCCTGTTCATGAGCCAGTTCTTTAATATTGCGCGTTTCGGGCGCCTGTTTAGCAAACACACTACTGAGCACGGAGGCGGTTACCTGCTGGCTACGGGCGTGCTCCTGGGCGGCCTCGGGCTGGTACTGGGGGCGTCGGCCTACCTGTCGTCGATGCCGCTGGCACCTTCTCAGCAAGCGGCCTTTTTTATATTGGGCTTGTTTGGGGCCGGTTCTTTTTTCACCAGCACCGTGTTTGCGTTGTTCGGCGATAAGAAGCAGGCCACAGCGGCCCTGATGCTGCCAGCCTCGCATTCGGAAAAATACCTGGTTGGCTGGCTCTACTCGCTGCCGATTTTTCTGGCCGTGTACATTGGGTGCTTTTATCTGGTCGACAGCCTGGTGTTGCAGTTCGACAGCTACGAGGGGCCCCGAACGCACCTGGTGCAGCTGTTTACGGGGGAAGAAAAGCTCTACACCTCGCTGGTGGCGTACGCGGTGGTAAATGCAGTGTTTTTATGGGGCAGCATTTTCTTCGTGAAGCAGCATTTTGTGCGCACTGCCTTTGGCGTACTGCTGGCGGTAGTGGCCGTGATTGCGCTCAACTTTCAGGTAATGCAGGCCTTGGTAGGGCAAGAGCTGAACATGGTGATGCCCTTTGCGGGCATGTCGCTGCACGAGGGCAAGGAATGGTACGCCATCAACCTGCCGGAGGCCCAAAGCGGCTGGTTTGGGCTGGTGCCGTTGGCCATGATGCTGCTGGCGTGGGCGGCAGCCTACCGGCGCGTAACGGAAAAGCAGATTTAAGGCAAGTCTATCATGGAATTCAAAGACAATGAGGCCATATACCTGCAAATTGCCGGGTACGTGAGCGAGCTGATTCTGCGCGGCAAGTGGCCGCCCGATAGCAAGATTCCGTCGGTGCGCGAGCTGGCTGGCGACTTGCAGGTGAACCCCAACACGGTGATGCGCACCTACGAGCTGCTGCAAAGCCAGGAGGTGTTGTACAATAAGCGCGGCATCGGCTTTTTCGTGGCGCCAGCCGCGGTGCAGCAGGTGCAGGGCGCCCGCCGCGAGCGGTTTTTGAGCCAGGAGCTGCCGGAGGTTTTCGGCACCATGCTGCTGCTGGGCATCGGGCTGCCCGAGGTGCAGCACCGCTATGAGGAATTCAAAAACACCCAACCCATTCCCGCCACTACCCGATGAAAACCAGTAATAAGCTATTTGTGGCCGCCGTGGCATTGGTGCTCGGCTCGCTGGCCACCTACGATGCCGCTCTGCGCGCCGAATACCGCACCGGAAACTACAAAGACCCCCTGCGCAACTACCAGACCTTGGGCCTGCGCAATTTCGACGCCGTGAGCGTACCCTCGGCCAGTGGCCTCAAGGTGCGCGTGGAGGCCGGGCCATTCGCCGTGCGAGTGAGCAAGGACGCGGCCGACTATGTGCGCGTGACGCAGCAGGGGCAGCAGTTGCTCGTGACGGTGGCCTACCCCGAAAAGTCCAAGTCGCTGGGCCGCCAGGAGGCGGTGGTGATTACCTGCCCCCGCCTCGCGGCGCTAACGACCGAAGGCACCTACACCGTGGCCGGCAAGCCGCAGTTGGTCCGTATTGAGGCCGGCGGCGAAGTCGAAATACACGGCTTCCGGCAGGATAGCCTCATGCTGCGGCAAGACCAGAGCAACCATATCCGGCTGGTGGGCAACACGCTGGGCTGGCTGCGCGCCACGGCGGGCGCCCGCCCCGGTAGCGAGCCAAGCCTGGAAATCGGGGCGAATAACCAGATTCAGGCGGCTAACTTAACCATTGGCCACCGGGGCCACCTCGACCTGGCCACGGCTATTCCGCGCCTGCACTACCAATTCTCGGACAGTGCCACCGTGGAGCTATCCGGAGCCGCCGTTCGCAGCTTGGCTACCGCTAAATAGGGGTGCAGCCATGCTTCGCCAATCACTAAAACGCTCGCTGCTGATGCAGCTGTTCATTATATATACCCGGTACCTAGTGGGCGGCGCCTTTGTGTTTGCCAGTCTGATTAAAATCAAGGGCCACCGCTTCACGCAGATGGATGGCTCGGTGGCCGGGCACAACGTCGGCTATTTCTTTGAGATGATGTACCAGTCGGGGCTGTACTGGCAGTTTATTGGGTGGGCGCAGCTGGTAGCAGGGCTGTTGCTGCTCACGCAGCGCTACGCGTTGCTGGGGGCGCTGGCCTACATCAGCATCATCACCAACATCTTCGTCATTACCATTTCCTACGACTTCGCGGGCACGTCCGTCATCACCGGGCTCATGCTGCTGGCGGGCCTGCTGCTGCTGGTTTGGGACTGGAACCGCCTGCGGGTGGTTGCCAACCTGCCGGTAGTGCCCGAAACCACGTCGCCGCTGTATGAAAGCCGGCTATGGGAGGTGGTGGGAGCGGTGCTGTTCGTCTTCACCGCCGGCTACCGGGCCCTCAACGACCGGTATAATATGCTGCTCTGGCTGGGCGTCTGCGTGCTGGTAGGAGCGGTGGGGCTGTTGGTGGCGTGGGGGCAACACTACGTTGCGGGCCGGGTCCGGTTGAAGAATGCCGGGTAACTGGAGCGGGTAACAACTCACCCTGACGCAGTTTTTGAAACGCCTGAATGCCCCGACGCTACCTTGCCTGTCTACCTTCGCGAACATGAGGCACTTGCTCTACAGTTTGTTTCTAGCGATGCTGCTCACGGGCTGCGAAGGTACTGCTACACATCCTCGTAAAACGGTCGTTCTGGAATACAGCCAAGCGGGGAGTCCGCAGGCTTTCGTGCAGTTTCTGCAGGGCGCTACGCCCGCACACCGTGTGCCGGTAGTGTATTTCTACGCCGACTGGTGCGGGCCGTGCCGCCGCTTCCGGGAAGCCCTGCCCAGCCCCGAGGTGGACGAGGCCCTACAGCAGGCCCTATTAATCAAGGTGAACATCGATAGCTGCCAGGAATTAGCTGCCCACTACGGCGTGACGGCGATTCCCACCTTTGTGAAGGTCGATGCCAAAGGCCGGGCGTTGGCAACTATTACCAGCGATGCCTGGGGCGAAGATGTGCCAGCCAAAATTGCGCCCGTGATGGCCCAACTCGTGAACGGCAACGCCTACGACCACGACCTACATATCCTCGACCGACTGGGACTGGACAAGTAGTCGAAGATGATACCTACCGAAGTAACGTTTGGCGGCCCTTATCCGACTTGGTACTTTTGAACCGGCTGGCTGCTCCTAGTCTTGGGGCTATGGATGGGCGGATTTCGGGCAGTTACACGTCGTGGTTGGCTAGCAAAAGTGGATGGAGTGGTACTGCTGCTGAGCGCGGTCAGAATGCTTCTTGTGCTCCGTCTGAAAGTCTATTTGACCTGCGCACGCTCCCCACGAAACCCAAAAGGTCCTTCCGCGTGTTAAATTCGGCCCCGTAACCCAAGCGGCGGCCGTTTCGCATCCATGACCAACAAAGAAATCAAAGCCCTAATCTCGCTGCTCGACGACCCGGAAATCGCGCCGCAAATCCAGGATAAAATTCAGAACCTGGGCGAGAGCATTATTCCCTTTCTGGAGGAGTCGTGGGAGGAAACCCTCGACGGGCAGCAGCAGCACCGGCTCGAGGACTTGATTCATCACCTGCAGTTTGAGGGCCTGCAGCAGCGCCTCAAAGTGTGGCGCGAAGCCGGGGCCATCGACCTGCTCGAAGGCATGTGGCTGCTGAACACCTACCAATACCCCGACGCCGACTACCAGGCCCTGAACCGGGCCATCGAGCAACTTCGCTTCGAGGCCTGGACGGCCCTGCGCCCCGAAATGCACCCCGCCGACCAGGTGCAAACCCTGAACTACGTGATGTTCAAGCAGCACAAGTTCGCGGCCAACACCCAGCACTTCCACTCGCCGGCCAACTCCATGCTGCAGCGCGTGATTGAAACCAAGCGCGGCAACCCCCTGACGTTGTGCGTAATTTACCTGCTGGTAGCCCAGCGGCTGGAGTTGCCGGTTTTTGGGGTGAACCTGCCCAACTTGTTTGTGCTCACCTTCCGTCCCCAGCTGCCGGGCGCCGAGCCTTTCTACGTCAACTGCTACAACCGCGGCCTGATACTCTCACGCACCGATATCGAGCATTACGTGGCCCAACTCAACATCACGTCGAATCCCATTTTCTTCGAGCCCTGCTCGCACCTCGACATTGTGCGCCGCGCCATGCGCAACCTGCAGATGAGCTTCGAGCGCCTGCAGGAGCCCGTGAAAGCGGCCGAGGTAGCCGTGCTGCTGAGCATTCTGGAGTAGCGAGGAGACCTTGTGGTAGGGTGCGGGGCTAGCCCCCGCCCGTCGTTAAACGGTCTATATAGACGCCGTTCAACGACGGGCGGGGGCTAGCCCCGCACCCTACTTCGTTTTGTATTGCAGAAACGGCGGTTTGTGTAGCTCGGTCCATGCGGGCTAATCAGACCTTTGCGGGATACTGCATGTTCAGTAGCCGAAGCACTGATGCCTCGGCCATAAGCCCCGTTCCCCGATGAAGCTCACCGATTTCCGCACCCTGGGCCGCTCCGGCCTAGTGGTAAGCCCGCTGGCGCTGGGCACTATGACGTTTGGCACCCCGCGCTGGGGCTCGGACGATGACGTGTCCGAAGCCGTTTTCAATGCTTACGTCGATGCCGGCGGCAATTTCGTGGATAGCGCCGACGTGTATTCGGGCGGCAAAAGCGAGGAAATGTTGGGCAGCTACATCGCCAGCCGGGGCCTGCGCGACCAGGTGGTGCTGGCCACCAAGTTCAGCTTCGGCGGGCAGGCCGGCAACCCCAACGTGGGCGGCAACGGCCGCAAAAACATTCATCGCGCGCTGGAAGGCTCGTTGCGCCGCCTCAAAACCGATTACGCCGACCTGTACTGGCTGCACGCCTACGACGGCGTGACGCCCGTGGAAGAGGTGCTGCAAACCCTAGGCGACCTTGTGCGAGCGGGCCGCATTCGCTATTTCGGCTTCTCGAACGTGCCGGCCTGGTACGCTACCAAAGCCGCCACGCTGGCCGCTGCCCACGGCGTGGCTGGCCCCATAGCTCTGCAAATGGAATACTCGCTGGTGGCTCGTCGCATCGAAAACGAGCACGTGCCCGCCGCCCTCGAAATGGGGTTGGGCATCACGCCCTGGAGTCCGCTGGCGGCCGGATTCCTGGCTGGCAAGTATGAGCGCGAAGGGACCAGAGCCAGTGGCGAAGGCCGCCTCACCGGTCCCAATCCCTTTGGCGACATGAAATTCACGGACCACAACTGGCGGGTGCTCGATGCCTTGCGGCCGGTGGCGGCGGCGCTGGGCCGGCCGCTGGCCCAGGTGGCGCTGGCCTGGGCCGCGGCCCAGCCCGGCATCAGCTCGCTGATTGTGGGTGCCAGCAAAGTGGCGCAGCTGCACGACAGCCTGGCTTCGCTCGAAATTCAGCTCAGCCCCGCGCAGCTGAAAACCCTGGACGACGCGAGTATCCTCGACCCTTTCCAGGACCGGATATGGCCCATGCTGAAGCGCGCCGTATTTGGTGGCGGCAGCGTACAGGGATGGCAGTAGCGGCGTTTTGTGTTGCAGAAGCAGGGTTTTGTGTAGCCCGGGCGCGATAGTCGGGCCGGACCTTTGAGTTATCAAGACTCCATCAAAATCAACTGCAACATGACAACTGAAATCAAACGCGTAGCCCTCGGCAGCCAGGGCCTGGAAGTGCCCGTGGAAGGCCTGGGCTGCATGGGCATGACGGCCGGCATCGACGGCATGAGCGTATACGGCGAGGCCGACGAAACCGAAAGCCTGGCCACCCTGCACCGTGCCCTGGAATTGGGCATCAACCTGCTCGATACGGCCGACCTTTACGGCCCCATGCTGAACGAGCGGCTGGTGGCCAAGGTGCTGCCCGGCCGCCGGGCCAATATTATTCTGGCCACTAAGTTCGGCTTCGAAGTAAGCGACGACGAGAAGTTCACGGGCAAGCTCAACGGCCGCCCCGAGTACGCCCGCAAGTCCATCGAACGCTCGCTGCGCAACCTCGGCACCGATTACATCGACCTCTACTACCTGCACCGCCTCGACCCGGAAACGCCCATCGAAGACAGCGTGGGCATGATGAGCCGCTTCGTGGAGGAAGGCAAAGTGCGCTTCCTGGGCCTGAGCGAAGTATCGGGCGACATCCTGCGCCGGGCGCACGCCGTGCATCCCATCACGGCCCTGCAAACCGAGTATTCGCTCTTCGACAGGGGCGTGGAGGAAACGGGCGCGCTACAAGCCGCCCGCGAGTTGGGCATTGGCTTCGTGGGCTACTCGCCGCTGGGCCGGGGCTTTTTGTCGGGCGACATTAAAACCCCGGATGACTTCGAGCCCAACGACTCGCGCCGCTGGTTCCCGCGTTACCAAGGCGACAACTTCTACAAAAACCTGGCGCTGGTCGAGAAATTGCAGGCCCTGGCGCAGGCCAAAGGCGTGACCGCCGCGCAACTTGCCTTGGCCTGGGTGCTGGCGCAGGGCGTAGTGGCCATTCCCGGCACCAAGCGCCGCAAGTATCTGGAGCAGAACGTGGCCGCTGCCAGCATCGTGCTCAGCCCGGCCGAGCTGGCCGAGCTCGAAGCCATTATGCCTGTGGGCAGCTCGGCGGGCGCGGCGTACCCCGCGGGATTCTAGGATTTGCTGACTTGAAGCACGGTCGAATCAGAACGTCATGCGGAGCTTGTCGAAGCATCTCTACCGCGAAGAGTGATTTTTTGCTGCCGCGGCAGATATGCTCCGACAAGCTCTGCGTGACAATGCGAGTTGTTTAGGTCGCTTCAGCCGTGAATAGCCGCTAAGTTTGCCCGATATCAACGGCTTTCTCGCCAATCCGCAAAAACATGCCCGACTTCGTAGGCTGCCGCACCCTGGAAATCACCGATGAAGCCTTGGGGCTGACTTTCCCGCTGCTCGTTCTGTACCCCACCAGCACACCCAGCCAGCCCGAAACCATTGGCCTCTACACCCTCGATGTTGCGCTCGATGCGCCCAGCAAGCCCGGCCCATTGCCGCTGGTGCTGATTTCGCACGGCACCGGCGGCTCGCCGCTCACGCACCGCCTGCTGGCGCACTCCCTGGCCCGGCAGGGCTTCGTGGTGGGCCTGCCGCGCCACCACGCGAATCACCGCGACGACAATTCCTGGCACAACACGCCAAGTAACCTCGTGGCCCGACCGCGCCACCTCAGCCTGGCTATTGATGGGCTGTTTGCGGAATTTGGCGCGGATTTGCGGCCCGATTGGGTGGCGCTGATTGGACACTCGCTGGGCGGCTACACGGCCCTGGCGCTGGCCGGCGGGCTACCGGGCTCGCTCCCGCACGAGCACTCCGACGGCACCCCACAACCCATCCCCACTACCACCGATGCCCGGGTGCGGGCGCTGGTGCTGCTGGCGCCGGCTACGGTTTGGTACCGGGCGGCGGAGGCGTTGCGCAACGTGCGGGTGCCCATCCTGCTAATGATGGGCGAGAAGGATGAATGGACGCCCGATTTCCACGCCCAAATTGTGCTCAACGGCGTGGCCGACCGTCGGCAGGTGCAGCTCCGCGTTATCGAAAATGCGGGCCACTATTCTTTCCTAAGCCAATTCCCAACGGAGCGGGTGAGCCCGGCGTTCCCCCCGTCACAGGACCCACCGGGGTTCAACCGGGTGCAATTTCAGGCCGAGTTGCAAGTTGAAATCCGGGATTATCTGTTACAGCAGTTGGAGCATCCTGCTGCGATGTAGTAACAGGCAATCTGTCATCCTGAGCTTGCGAAGGACCTTATCACCGCAGAACGATTGTAGTAAATCTGACAGCGTAGACGTGATAAGGTCCTTCGCAAGCTCAGGATGACAGGAGCCAAAAACAACTTATGTCCATGAAACAGCCGGTCACCGAAATCCGCGTGCTGAACACCGTGACGGACTATACCCGCCTATGTGGCCTGCCCGCGCCAGCCCACCCACTGCTCACCGTCATCGATTTGGAGCAAACCCGGAGTAACGTGCTGCCCGAAAAGCTGACGCCGGTGCTCCAGCATTTCTATACCGTCTGGGTCAAAAAGAACCTGAAGGGCAAGGTGCACTACGGCCACCAATCCTACGATTTTGGCGAGGGTGTGATGGGGTTTCAGGCTCCCGGGCAGGTGTTTGCCATTGATGCCACGCTAGACATTTCCAGCATCAGCGGCTGGATGGTGGTTTTCCACCCCGACCTGCTGTGGAAGTATCCACTGGGCCAGAAAATCGGGAGCTACGGCTTTTTTTCCTACGCCGTGCACGAAGCACTACACCTCTCAGCCCAGGAAGAAACGGCCCTGGATGCGTTGCTGGCCAATATCCGCGCCGAATATGAGCGGCCCATCGATGCCTTCAGCCAGGATGTGCTGGTGTCGCAGCTCGACGTGCTGCTCAACTACGCCAACCGCTTCTACCACCGCCAGTTCATCACCCGCCGCACGGCTGAACACGACCTGCTCAGCCGCTTCGAAGCGCAGCTAACGGCCTTTTTCGCCGCCGAGCAGGAACAGCCCCTTCCCACCGTGCAGCACTTCGCCGATGCGCTCAACGTGTCGCCCGCTTACCTCAGCGACATGCTGCGCACCGTCACCGGCCAAACCACCCAGCAGCACCTCCACCAGGCCCTTATCGAAAAGGCCAAGCGCCTGCTCCTCACCACCTCGCTCACCATCAACGAAACCGCGTTTCAGCTGGGGTTTGAGTATCCACAATATTTTACGCGCCTCTTCAAAAGCAAAACGGGGATGACCCCGGCGGCTTTTCGGTTTTCGGCGCAGTAGTAAGGCCGTCTGTCATTGCGAGGCCGCAGGCCGTGGCAATCCTTCCTCCAGATGCGACTACCTTAATTCAATATTGTAACAAAGCCCCGACACTGTGCAGTACCTCGTCCTTACCCAAAACGGCGGTCGTTGCTCCGGTCCGACCGCCCTAGGCGGTCCGACCGGTTGTTGGCGGAGCGAAACCGGGGGGTCTTCAACCGGTCGGACCGCCTAGGGCGGTCGGACCGGACCGCTCAAGTGCCGCCAGCAGGCAGGCAACGAGTGTTGGGTAAGGACAAGCACTATGCAGTACCGGGGCTTTCCGTACTAAAAAAGCATTGTCACATCTTGAAGCTGGTCGCAAGAAAAGGACGGATTGCCGCGGCCTGCGGCCTCGCAATGACGGTTGAATCTTCCTCTTAACAGACGACTACATGGCGGTGCGTTTACCGCTTAATCAAGCACCCAGCGGCGCGCTTGTCGGCTACGCCGGCGGGGCGGCCGGCCAGTACGTTCTCCAGCACTTGCTTTAAATAGGCCTGTTGCACGCTGCCGGCCACTTGCGGGTTGTCGTCGATAGCACCGCGGTAGCGGACGGCAAAGCCCCCGGCGGCGGGTTCGAGCACCACGGCCTCAGCTGTTTTGGTTACGCCGAGCAGGCCGGCTACCTGCTGGCTAGCATCGGTGAGCGTGGGCAGTTCGACTTCGCCGGGGGTGGCGGTGCCGGGCGCATCGAGGTTGATGGGCACATTGATGAACAAAAACTGCACGCCCCGGCTGCGGTAGAAACTGCTGAGCGAGGCCAGGCGCTCCTGGTAGAGGCGCGAAAAGGCGCAGGCCGGGTTCAGAAATACCACTACCACGGCCTTGTCTTTGGCGTAGCTTTTCAGGGCCACATCGGCATTGGCAGCGGTTTTCAGGGTAAAATCGGCGACGGTGCCACTGCCCTGGGCACGGGCCACGCCCACGGCGAGGGTCATGGCGAGCAGGGCTACGGCGGTCAGGATAGAGATGCGGCGAAAAGACATGGCGGTAAGGTAAGGCGAAACGTCGCGGTCCAATGGGTCGCGGCTACCCAGCAGGTTCGTAGCAATAGGTAAGCACGTAGCCGGGTGCAGGTTGGGTATAGCAAATGCGGTGCCGCGTCTGGGCTCCGTGCAAGACTAACGTAGCGGGGATTTCGCCGGATGTTTGCGGGCTAAATTCGTGCAGAAGCAGCTGTTGTCGAAAAATAATACCGCGCTGCGCGGCCAGCTTGTATAGGGCTTCTTTGGCGCTCCAGAGCAGGGTGTAATGGGTTTCGGTGGCGGAATCTGCCGTGACAGCGCGGGCGTGCTCCCACTCGCTTTCGGCCAGAAATTTTCCGGCCAGCCGCTGTGCTTTGTCGCGGATGAACTCGACATCGACCCCCGCCCGGCCCCCCCGAGCCAGCACCGCGGCCACCCATTCGCCGGAGTGCGACAGCGAAACGACGGTTTCGGTTGACGCGCCAGCAAGCCAGGGGCGGCCGGTGGCATCGTTTTGCACCAGCACTTCGCTGGGTGATAGTTCGGGGAATTCGCCGAACAGACGATGCGCCAGCCGACGGCCGGCCAGCCACTGCGCCTGGCGCTTCGCATCGGCGGTGGCGGGCAGTAGCGGTTGGTAGGCAGTTGGGTTGGGTAGCTCGGCCCAGAGCTCGGCGGGTGTTTCGGTGAGGTGCCAGAGGCCCAGCACGGCGGTAGGGCAGAGGCGCTGGATGGAGTGCAGGGGCATACTGTTAGTTGTCAGTTGTCAGGTGTTCGTTGTCAGGTACGAAATCGGAACAGGTGTTTTTAAGCCTGGAAACGAACAACGAGCAACCGGCAACTAGCTGCGAAGCTACCTTTGCGCTACCCGTTATGTCCGAAATCTTCCGCCCACCCGTTACCAGAATTGCCACCCTTGCCGGCCACCGCGACGCCGTATACGCCCTCACGGGCGGCCCCGGCAGTCAGATTTTTTCTGGCAGCGCCGATGGCATGGTAGTAGGCTGGGACGCCGCCGAACCTGCCCGCGACGGCGAGCTGCTGGCCCGCGTCGAGAACTCAGTATATGCCCTGCGCCACCTGCCGGAGTTGGATACGCTGGTGCTGGGGCACAATTTTCAGGGCATTCAGGCCATCGATTTAAGCGGGAAGCAACTGGCTCACGCCACGGCCCTGCCGCCGGTAGCTATTTTTGAAATCGTGTTTTCGGCCAGCCGGCAGCGGCTGTACGCGGGCCTGGCCGACGGTACGCTGGCCGTGTTGAGCTTGCCCGATTTCCGGCTGGAAAAGCTACTGCGCATTACTGATAAAAGCTTGCGCACGCTTGTACTGCACGAGGGGCGCGGCGAACTGGTGGTGGGCAGCTCCGACCACCTGACGCGCGTGCTCGACCTGGATTCGTTGGAAACAAGGTTTACGCTGGCCGAAAGCACGAATTCGGTTTTCTCGGTGGCCTTTTCGCCTGATGGCGCGCACCTGCTCACGGCCGGCCGCGATGCCCAGATTCGGCGCTGGGATGTGGCGGCTGGCTACACGCTGTCCGACACCGTGCCGGCCCACATGTACACCATCAACCACCTGGCATTTAGCCCCGATGGCCGCTACCTAGCGTCGTGCAGCCTCGATAAAAGCATCAAGCTCTGGGATTCTGAAACGCTCACGCTGCTGCGCGTGCTCGACCGCACCCGCTCGGCCGGCCACGGCACCTCGGTGAACCGACTGGTTTGGCCGGGCACCGAAAACCGGTTAGTTTCGTGTAGCGACGACCGCAGCCTGGCCGTTTGGCAATTAACAATGGACAATGAGCACTGATTAATTGCCTCATTCAGCCAAGAAAAGCCACTTTATAGTGCTTCGGCTGGTTCCTGTTATTTGTTCACTGCTTATAAGTTAATTATTAATTGAGATGAAACTCACTGCCCTAGATATCCGCCAGAAAACGTTTGAAAAATCCTTCCGTGGGATTGATAGGGACGAGGTGCAAGCGTTTTTGACTACCGTGTCGCAGCAGTGGGAGCGCATGGGCGACGAAAACCGCGAGCTACGCCTCAAGCTTGAACATGCCCAGCAGGACGTGCAGAAGATGCGCGAAGTGGAAAGCAGCCTGTACCGCACCCTAAAAACGGCCGAGGATACCAGCAACAACATGACCGAGCAGGCCCAGCGCGAGGCCGACCTGCGCATCCGCGAAGCACAGTTTCAGGCGGAGGGCATTCTTAGCGAAGCCCGTCAGCGTGCCCGCGAAGTAGTGGACGGCGCCTACCAGCAGGCCGAAAAAAGTGTGGCCGACATGCAGCGCGAAGTAGGCGGCCTGGGCCAGGAATGCCAGCGCCTCGAGCAGCACCTCGACAGCCTCGTGCGCGACCTCCACCACCTGGCATCGGATGCGCTCGACAAAGTAGAGAAAGCCCGCAACCGGCCCAAGGGCAGCACGGCGGCCATCCTTTCGCGCGCGGCGCGCGTACAGGTAGAGCGTCCGAAGGATTCGGCCGCCGAACCCACGCCCGAAAGTCCTTCCCCCATGCAAGTCACTTCTTCCTCTGCTGTTTCATCGGCTGCTGCCGTGGCCGCCGCCACGCCCGCTTCTTTTGCTCCCACTGCGTTTGGCCGCGCCGAAGAGGCACTGGAGCGCGCTGCCGAAACCACCGGCTACAACCCCAAACCCGGCCAGCAGCCCGACCCGGGTGCACCCGCCGAAGCTCCGCGTCCCGACATTGAGCGTCCTAGTGCTCCGGCCGAGAACCCCGGCATTGCGCCTGCGCCACGCATCGACCAGCCCGCGCCGTCGCAAGTGCCCGAGCCCAACCCGCCTTACGTGCAGCCAGTTGCCCCCGATTTTCAGCCGGTTGCCCCCAACCACCCCGAAATCAACCAGCCTTCGCCCGTAACGCACCCCGGCCAGCCCGGAATGACTGCCGCGCCGACCGAAGCGGCCGTGGCAGAAAAGTCGTTCTTCGATGAAATCTAGCCCGCGGATTTTACGGATTGCCCGAATTCAATAACCGATAAACAGGAAAGCCTGCCCTTGGGGTGGGCTTTCCTGTTTTTATGGGGCAACCTTTGCAGCAACGCGGTATTGGCGCAACTGTAGCATTGGCTACTCGTTGCGACCCAAGCGGCATTTATCATATTACCACCTCACCATTTCACCTCATGGGCCAAATCGCACTCGAAGGGCTGGAGTTTTTCGCCTTTCACGGCTACTACGACGAGGAGCAGAAAATCGGCAATAAATACGGCGTCGACCTCTACATCAAAACCGATTTGCTGGCCGCTGGCGAGTCTGATAAGCTGCAGCAGACGGTGAACTATGAGGTGCTGTACCGCCTGGTAGCGGAGGAAATGCGCGCGCCCGCCCGCCTGTTGGAGCACGTGGCCCACCGCGTGCTCGACCGCATCACGGCGGAATTGCCGCACGTGCGCAAGGTGAAAATCAGTGTCAGCAAGTTTAACCCGCCGCTGGGCGGCATCTGCCATCGTGCCCGCGTTACGCTCAGCAAGCGGCGGGGGAAAGAGGCTTAACAAGCTAGGCCCCTGGCGCGCCAGAAGTTGCTTGCGCGGCAATGCGTAGTAGTCGCTCCGCCTCGTGGTAGCTGAGCGGACTACCGTCTTGTCGGATTAGTTGAAAAATGGGGTCAGACTGGCTTCGCTCAATGTCCTGGGCAGTTTCCTGGGCGGCAGTGGGAAATACATAGAACTCGCGAAGCATTTGCAAGGCATGGACTCGTACTAACCCTTTGGGATGATGTAACAGATTAATAATCTGTTCGATTACTGGTGACTCAAGCAGGACAAGAGGGAAGTAAAGCCGTAAACCCAGCAGTAAGTCAATCAGGGGGTCGCTAAGCGGGTTTTCATGCGCTGGGCTATACGTTAGGCTATGGAGCAACTGCGTTTGGTGGAGAGCAGCCGGATCAATCTGGGCGATGGCCCGGATGGCATGTGTGCTCCACGAATGCGTGCCCTGCACAGCCAGACAACGGTGTAGAGCCGGCAAGGCTGCTTCACTGCTCAAATAGCCCAACCCCAGTAGTGGGCGGGGGTCTAGGGGATTTTGTACGGCCAGCAACAGTTCCGCTTTGGCCTCTTGCTGTTCAATAAGCGTGAGTATGGCCAGGCCCGCGCCATCGGTTTCGTATCGGATATGCCAGCTATTCCAGTAGCCCATGGTAGGGCCAACCGGGCCAAAATAAGACTGGCGGAAGTGACCCAAGGGCGTCGTAGAATCCATCGATTAGGAGTATGTCATAAATAATACTCTGGTAATCACGTTGTTGTATTTAATTACGAATTATTTCGTAGATGTTTCTTGGAACTACGAATGTATTCGTATAATCTTTGCCTCATCCTACGAAATAATTCGTAGTAACCTCGTATCTTTCGACATGAGCAAGGCACCGCCCCCCAAACCTACGGATTCCGAGTTGGAAATCCTGCACGTGCTCTGGCAGCACGGGCCTGCCACCGTGCGGGCCATCAACGACCACTTGAGCCAGCGCCGGCAGGTAGAGGTGGGCTACACCACCACGCTCAAGATTTTGCAGTTGATGCTGGAAAAGGCGCTGGTGCGGCGCGACGATGCCGACCGCAGCCACGTGTACCGCGCTGCGGTGCGCGAGCAGGAAACCCAAGGCCTGCTCCTCGACAAGTTCGTGGACGCCACCTTCGGTGGCTCGGCCCTGAAGCTGGTCATGCAGGCGCTGGGCAGCCGCCAGACCTCCGCCGACGAGCTGGCGCAAATCCGCCGCCTGCTGAACGACATTGAAATCCAGAATTCCACTCCTAATTCCGACGATAATGACCACGCTTGAGCAATTCGTTTCGCCCGCTCTCACGCGGGCTTTGGGTTGGACGCTGCTGCACTCGCTGTGGCAGGGTGCACTGGTAGCGGCCGTGCTGGCCGGGGCGCTGCTGCTGCTGCGCCGGCAGCGGGCCGAAGTGCGCTACGCGGCCTCGGCCGGGGCGCTGGGCACGGTGGTTGCGCTGGCCGGCATCACGTTTGGCCTGTATTTTAATTCGAATCCAACACCGGGTGCGTTGCTGAAAGGCGGCCCGGTAACGACGCAACAGACGGTGCCAATGCCACAAATGGCAATTGCAGCTGGCCAATCAGTCGCGTCAAAAGCAACTAAAAAATCGGTAGAAGTAGCCGGCAGTGCTGTGCAGCCGCGTCCGGCTTCGGCTACTGTTGCCGGCCCGCTTGCCCAATCAGCAACGCCCAGCTGGCTGGCCGCTGGCCTACGGTATTTCGACAACCACCTGCCGCTGCTGGTGGTGGCGTGGCTGTTGGGCTTGTTAGCCATGAGCCTGCGCATGCTGGGTGGGCTGCTCTACGTGCAGCGGCTGCGGCGCTACCGGGTACGGCCCCTGAGCGCCGCTTGGCAGGAGCGGCTGGCCGCGCTGGCCGCCCGCAGCGGCCTTAAGCGGCCAGTGGCGCTGCTGGAGTCGGCGCTGGTGCGGGTGCCGCTGGTGGTGGGCCACATGCGCCCCGTGATTCTGCTGCCGCTGGGCACGGTGGCGGGGTTGTCGCCGGCGTATCTGGAGGCTATTTTGGCGCATGAGCTGGCCCACGTGCTGCGCCGCGATTACTTGGTGAACCTGCTGCAAACCGTGGCCGAGGTGCTGTTTTTCTACCATCCGGCCGTGTGGTTTTTGGCCAGCTGCGTGCGCACCGAGCGCGAAAACTGCTGCGACGACACCGCGACGGCCCTCGTGGGCGGCGACCCACTGCGGCTGGCCCGCGCTCTCACCGCCCTGGCCGAGTGGAGCCAGAGCGCCGTGTTACCCGCTGCGCCGCGCCTCGCGCTGGCCGCCATGAACCGGTCCGGCGCCTTGCTGCTGCGCGTGCGCCGGCTGGTGCAGCGCCGCCCTGCCGCTCCTACGCTGGCCGAAGGCCTGATGGCTGGCGCGCTGGTGCTGGGCGGACTGGGCCTGTTAGGTGGCAGCGTGGCGCTGGCTGGTCCGCTGGTTAGCGGCAACCAAACCAAGCACGCTGGGCAAACCGGCCCCGCGCAGCAACCAAAAGCTGCTGGCGTAGCCGATACCAATAAACGCGCATCTCGTGTAGCTCCGGTGGCGCCCGTCGCCCCTGTTGCGCCCGTCGCCCCGCTGGCTCCCGAAGCTGCAGTGGCGCCCGCCCCACCGCCCCCGCCAGCTGAAGAGTTGCGTGAAGCAGTAGTGGAAGGCCGTGATGACAGCGACGACAAAGGCCCTGGCGATGGCCGCCCTGGTCGGCGCCGTGAGCACCGCGTCATCGTGAATGGCCGCGAAATGGGGCGTGCGCCTTTCCGGGGCACCCCCGGCACGGTGGTGATTACGAAGGATAAAAAGGGTCGCCTCACCGACCTGGTGGTGAATGGCCAGCATGTGGAAACGGCTGCCGGCAAAGGCAAAAAGAACAAGAGCAAAGGCCAGCAGGTCGAAGTGGTGCAGGTGGCACCCTATGGCGGGGCCGATGTGCGCAGCTTCTCTTTCCGGACCGACGGTGGCGAGCTTGACCCGCAGATACGCCGCGAAGTAGAGCGCAATATTCAGCGGAATGTGGAGCGCAACGTGCAGCGCAATATGAACCGTGAGATGGTGCGTAACCGCGATTTTCAGTTCAACTTCTCCGATTCTGGCGAGCAGTACGACAAGACGTTTCGGATGGCGCCCGGCAGCTCGCTTAGCCGAGTGTATCGGCTCAACAGCCTCAACAATGGTGGTTCGGACCCCGAAAACCGCCGGGCAACCCTGGAAGCCCTGCGAAGTGCGGAGCGCGGCCTGCGCACCGCTGCCGCTGCCAAGGGGCTGAGTGCTGCGCAGCGCAAGGAAATCAACACAGAGCTGGAAAAAGTACGCGCTCAAATCAAAAAGACCGAAAGCACGCCGGCCACGGGCCAGCTGCAGCGGCTGAATGGGGGCTTGAACCTGAACCCCGACATGCGCGAGCACGAACAGGAGATGCGCAAGCATGAGCAGAAAATGCGCGAGCATCGGCAGGAAATGAAGGAACGCGAGCAGGAAATCCGGGAGCGCATCCGCGAGTCGCAGCAGGAGCTGCGCGATATGGAGCAGGACCGCAGCCAGACTGACCGTGACCGCAGCCAGGCCGAACGTGACCGGGCCCAGGCTGCCCGCGACCGTGGCCAGGCGGAACGCGACCGCACTCAGGCCGACCGCGACCGCAAACGTGCCGAGCGCGACGGCGCCCTAATTGACCAGCTGCAAAAAGATGGCCTGATTCAGAGCAAAGACAATTTTCAGCTGCGCCTCACCCCCAGTACCCTCACGGTAAACGGCAAAGAGCAGCTGGCCAAA
Source organism: Hymenobacter glaciei (assembly GCF_039539585.1). Lineage (NCBI taxonomy): Bacteria > Pseudomonadati > Bacteroidota > Cytophagia > Cytophagales > Hymenobacteraceae > Hymenobacter > Hymenobacter glaciei. The sequence continues at coordinate 399,829 of NZ_BAABDK010000010.1, forward strand.
CTGCGCGACAAGTACCTGAAGCTGCACGCTGGAGCCGAAGGCCGCACCCTGAGCGGCAACGATGTGATGGTTATGCGCCGCGACGGCAACAATAGCAGCTTCCGCTACAGCACCGACGGGGACGAGGGACCGCGCACGCCCCGGCCGCCGCGCGCGCCGCGTATGGTCCCTCCAGCCCCGTCGATGGGCGCTTTGCCATTTCCGCCCGCACCACCCCGGCCGCCGCGTTTCAATGCCGACGAGTTGCGCCGCGCGCTGCGCAAGGACAACGTGCTGGGAGCCGATGACAAAAACCTGCAGTTCCAGCTCAACCCCTCGGGGCTGACGGTGAACGGCAAAAAGCAGTCGGACGAATTGGCCGCCAAGTACCGCAAACTCACTGGCCACACCGATGGCAAGGACTTCAACGTGACGATTTCGACCCAGGAGGACTAGCCCCGGGCGGCGGAGCGACGCACGGCCGGTTTTCTGCGAGGGAAGCCGGCCGTTTGCGTGCGCGGCCAGTAGCACCATAAAAGCATGGACTGGGCTGTCGCAATACGCCACATCGGCAGTATCCCCGGCAGCTGCTTTCCTGTTGGGTGAAGCAGAGCAGCACATATGAACAAACTGTGAATTCTGGGCGGTGGCAAGCAACTATTGGCCCTTGTTCTGCATCTCTTGGCCCCTCCGAAGGTCTTATTATTCGGGTTAATTATATGTGCCGTTTTCTACTTGTTTGTTGGCTGCTGTATCTGACGGGCTACGCCCACGCCCAGACGCCGGCCGCTGAGGCCCCTGCCGCTGTGCAGCTGAATTTGGCCAAGCCCGCGCCCAAGCGCCAGCTGCAGGCCGTGCGCATTAGCACCAGCGCGCCCAAGATGGATGGCGTGCTCGACGAGGCGGTGTGGCAGACGGCCCCCATCGCCACCGATTTCTATGAAAACGAGCCCACACCGGGCCCCATCGAAAAGCATAAAACCGAAGTGCGCGTGCTCTACGATGATGCCGCGCTCTACATTGGGGCGGTGATGCACGACGTGTCGCCGGACTCGATTCTGCACCAGCTCAGCGCCCGCGACGATTTTGGCAATACCGACTGGTTCGGCGTGTTCATCGATACCTACAACGACCAGCTCAACGGCTACGAATTTCTGGTGAGTTCGGGCGGCGTGCAGGTCGATGCCCGCACCTCGCCCACCAACGGCGAAGACGGCGCCTGGAACGCTGTGTGGGAGTCGCGCACCGTGATGCGGGGCACCGACTGGGTGGCCGAGCTGCGCATTCCGTTTTCGGCCATTCGCTTTAGCTCGGCAGCCGAGCAGGTTTGGGGCATCAACTTTGCCCGCCAGCGGCGCAGCTCGCGCCAGAAGTTTTTCTGGAACGAAATCAGGCCCCAGGTCGACGGCTTTGTGAACCAGTGGGGCCAGCTTACGGGCCTGCGCAACCTGAAACCGCCGCTGCGCCTCTCGCTCACGCCCTACGTGAGTACCTACGTGAACCACTACCCCTACAACGTAGCGGGCCAGAAAAACGCCACCACCAGCTTCAACGGCGGGGCCGACGTGAAGTGGGGCATCAACGAGAGCTTTACGCTAGATGCCACGCTGGTGCCCGATTTCGGGCAGGTGCAGAGCGACAACCAGGTGCTCAACCTGTCGCCGTTTGAGGTGCAGTACAACGAGAACCGGGGCTTTTTTACCGAAGGCACCGAGCTGTTCAACAAAGGCGGGTTGTTTTATTCGCGCCGGGTGGGGGCGCAGCCCATCGGCTTTTATGGGGTAGATGGCCAGCTGCGAACCGGCGCGATGGGCACCGACGGCAAGCGTCACGCCGGCGAGTTTGTGGTGCAGAACCCCGGCATCACGCGGCTGCTGAATGCCACCAAGGTGTCGGGGCGCACCAGCGCGGGGCTGGGCGTGGGCGTCTTTAATGCCATCAGCAACGACGTGTATGCCACGGTGCAGGACAGCACCACCGGCGCACGGCGCGATGTGCTTACGCAGCCCTTCACCAACTACAACATTGTGGTGCTCGACCAGAGCCTGAAAAATAACTCTTATGTGAGCCTGGTGAACACCAACGTGACCCGGGCCGGCAGCACCTACGACGCTAATGTAACCGGCGGCCTGTTCAAATTCGCCAACAAGGCCAACAGCTACGCCGTGAATGGGAGCCTGGTGTACTCGCGCCGCCGAGGCCAGACCTTTGGGCGCAACGAGGAAATCAACGACCAGAACGGCTACAAATACTACCTGAACTTTGGCAAAGTCTCGGGCAAATTCACCTGGAGCATCGACCACGGCATCGAGTCGCATTCCTATAACCCCAACGATTTGGGCCTGCTGTTTTCCAACAACAGCATCTCGCAGTCGGCCAACGTGGGGTATAGCATCTACCAGCCCTTCTGGAAGCTCAACCGCCTGAATTCCTACGCTTCCGTTTCCTATTCGCTGCTCGAGCAGCCCCGGCTGTACCAGGACGCGGGCTTTTACGCCGGCGCCAACACCACCATCACCAAGAGCTTCCTCACCCTGGGCATCAACTTCGATGCCCAGCCGACGACGCACGACTATTTCGACCCGCGCCGCGCGCCACTGGGCCGCTACTACGTGCGCAAGCCTGCCACTACCGGCCTGAACGGGTTCTTCTCGTCGGACTACCGCAAGAAATTTGCCTGGGACCTCAACTACGGTGCCCGCTGGTTTGCCACCGACGGCGACCGCACCGGCCGCCACACCTATTCCATTACGCTGGGCCCGCGCTACCGGGTGAACGACAAGCTGAGCTTTGTGTATTCGCTGGGCTTCAACCAGGTATTTAAGCAGATTGGCTTCGCGGGCGAGCTGAGCAAAACCGATTCGCTGGATGCGCCCACGGCCCGGCACTTTGGCGGCTACCTGAGCGACGGCCGCACCGTGGACCCGTTGCTGGGCCGCCGCGACGTGGCCACCATCACTAACACGGCCACGGCTACTTACACCTTCACCAACCGCATGTCGTTCAACATTCGCCTGCGGCACTACGTGAGCAACGTGCACTACCGCGACTACGCCCGCCTGCACCCCGACGGCCGGGAAACTCCCGAGCCTGCCTACCAGCGCAACCGCGACAATACCTTCAATGCCTTCAACATCGACGCGGTGTACTCGTGGTGGTTTGCACCCGGCTCGCAGGTGAGTGTGGTGTGGAAAAACGCCAGTGCTTCGTTCTTCAGGGCCAACGAGGCCACGCCGCTCTACTTCGATAACCTGAACAATACCATCAACACGCCGCACAACAACAACGTGTCCATCAAGGTGCTCTACTACCTCGATTACCTGGCCCTGCGCCCGCGGCGCGGGTAGGGGCGGGAATGGGCCATAGGCAATGCGTAAATTGAAACGTCAGGCCGAGCGCAGCCGAGGCATGACGTTTCAATTTCTTATTTCAAAAACTGCGTTTTTTGCCTTTCAACATTTTCTGCTGTTTATGAAATCCTTCCTTTCTGCAATCTGCACAGCCGCCGTGTTGGGCGGTGTTCTTGTCCCGGTAGCCGTTCAGGCGCAGGTGCCGGTGTCGGTATCGCCTAAAAGCTTGCGGCAGCTCGAAGCCGCTGCCGACTCGGCCTACCAGGCCAAAGGCTACGTGTTTGCGGCCGAGCGCTACGAAATGCTGGGCCAGCGGGCGCGCTTTGCTACCGGCCGGGGCAACGCCCACTACAACTCGGCCTGCTGCCGGGCCCTGGTCGGCCAAACCGACCTTGCCCTGCGCGAGCTGGAAGCGGCGGTGAAAGCCGGCTACCGCGACGCCAGCCAGATTCAATCCGATACGGACCTGGCCAGCCTGCGCGCCACCCCGCGCTACCAGCAGCTGCTGCGCCGGCTGGCAGCCCACCCCGAAACCGTGCCCACCGACCCCGAAAAAGCCCTGCTTGTGACGGCCGACATCGACCGGTTCTGGCGGGCCTACGACCATGCCCAACGGCAGCCCGACCGCGCTGTGGCCATCTACGACCAGGAATATTTCGACAAGGGCTCGGTGGGCTTGCAGGACTACTACGAGCTGAAAATCAAGGACACGAAACTGTTCGTGCAGAACCAAGAAGCCAAGAAGGACTTCTACCGCAGCATCCGGCCCAACACGCAGCGCGTGGCGGCCATGACGGCGCAAATCCGGGCCGGGTTCCGTAAAATGAAGGAGCTATACCCAGCGGCTGAGTTTCCGCCGGTGTACTTCGTAATTGGCCGCTTCAATTCCGGCGGCACGGCCTCGCAGCACGGCATGCTCATCGGCACCGACCAAATGAGCGGGGCGCCCGACACGCCCCGCGGCGAGCTTAGCCTGTGGGAGCGCAACACGCTGGGCCCCATCGAAACGTTGCCCGACATTGTGGCCCACGAGCAGGTCCACTACCTCCAGAAAAAGGGTGGGCCCTCCACATTGCTGCGCGGCGCCATCAACGAAGGCATGGCCGATTTTCTGGCGGAGCTTACCACCGGCTGCCGGCCCACTTCGCGCTATTACACCTACGGCGATGCCCACGAAAAGCAAGTGTGGGCCGATTTCACAAAGGAGATGGACGGCACCAACTGGAACAACTGGATTGCCAACGGAGGCACCCAGGAAACCGAAGAGAAGCCCGGCGACCTCGGCTATTACGTGGGCTACCGCATCTGCCAGGCTTATTACGAAGAGCAGACTGATAAAAAGCAGGCCGTGCACGACATTCTAAATATCAGCGACTACCCCGCCTTTCTGGCTGCGAGCCGCTACGAGGCGAAGCTGGCTACCCGGTAGCGGGAAGTTGCCTGCGGATTCGGAACACCAGGAACCAGCCTGTCATGCAGAGCGCAGCGAAGCATCTCGCCCGCGCAACGCAATCCACTTGATGGGATTAGTGGTTGCGGGCGAGATGCTTCGCTGCGCTCTGCATGACGTTCCATTTAACAATAGTGCCTTATGCCTCTACCGGCAGTTGGCGCTGGAAGTGCAGCTGCAAAATGCTGTCGATTTTCTCCTTGGTGAGCGGCTTGCTCACCAGGCCGGCGATGTTGAGCTCTTCGAGGCGGCTCAGGTCGCGGGCGTCCATGGTGGTGGTGAGCATGATGATGACCGTGGCCCGGCGCTCGGGCTGCGGAAGCTGCCGGTAGGCCTCCAGAAACTCGATGCCGCCCATGCCGGGCATGTTCACATCGAGCAGGATGAGGGCAGGCTGGTCGGTGCCGGCGGCATTTTCGATGAGGTCCAGCGCCCGGGCTCCGTCCTCAGCGGTAAGTAGGCGGTCGGTTACGTTGAGCTGCTGAAACAGCAACTCGTTCAAAAAATTGTTGGTCGTGTCGTCGTCGACCAGCAGCACGCTGGAGAGCTTTTCCATAGCAAATTGGGGAAAAAACCCGCTTAAGCGGGCAGCGTTACGGTAAATGTAGTACCCGTATCGGGCTGGCTGCTCACAACAATGGTGCCGCCAGCGTTTTCAACGAGGCGCTTCACCATGAAAAGGCCCACCCCCGAGCCTTCGACGTGGGTGTGCAGCCGGCGAAACATGCCGAAGAGCTGGCCCTGCTGCGCTTCGCTCAGCCCTAAGCCGTTGTCCTGCACTTCGAGCACCACGCTTTGGGCAGTGCACTGAGCACGCAGCTGCACCTCGGCCGCTCGGCCGGGAGCGCGGTATTTTACGGCGTTGCTGAGCAGGTTGTACACCACCGAGCGCAGGGTTTTGGGGGCCACGCGCACGGTTTCGCAGCCGGCTACGCCAATGGTGAGCCGGGCCGACGCGGCTTCAATAAGCGGGGCCAAATCCAGCTGCACGTTCCGGATGAGGGCCGCCAAATCCACGGTTTCAGCGGCTTCGGCCTGCTGCAGCTGCGCAATGTCGGTGAGGTGGCCAATGGTTTGCTGGAAGCGCGTCACCGAACCCTGCATCAGGTCGAGCAGGCGGGATATCATGCCCTGCTCCAATACGGCGGCGGGTAGGTCGTGGCGCAGCGCCATCAGCAGGCCTTCGATGTTAGAAATAGGCGCTTTCAGGTCGTGGGAGGCCGTGTACACGAACGTGTCCAGGTCGGAGTTGGTGCGCGAGAGGCGCTGGTTGGCATCGTGCAGCTCGGTGTTGGCGGCCTGCACCTGCTGGCGGGCCAGCACCTGGTCGGTTACCTCTACGCCCATGGCCATGAGCCCGGTGGTGCGCTGCTGGTCGTCGAAAAGGGGCTGAAATGCGAAGTTGACGTAGCCCTGCCGCCGCTCGTCGGTGCCGGGTTGGGGCAACAGCACCGGGGCTTCGGTTACCGCGTGCGGCTGGCCGGTACGCAGCACATTGGCCAAAATCTCTTCGAAGCCCTGGCCCGCGGTTTCCGGCAAAGCCTCGAAATACGGCCGGCCCACTACCTGCGCTGCCGGCCGGCCCCATATTCTGGCAACGGCCGCGTTGGCCAGCTCCACAATGTGCTGGGGGCCGCGCAGAATGGTAATGGGTACCGGGGCCTGGGCGAATACCCGCTGGAGCTCGGCCTGCTGGGCATCGCGCTGCTGACGGGCCAGTACCTGCTCCGTTGCTTCGAAGGCAAAGACAGAGATGCCGGCCACTTGCCCGTTCTGGCGGTAGGCCTGGTATACGAAGGTGAAATAGGCGAGCCGGGGCGGCTGGTCGGCCACGGCGGGCACGGTAAAAGGCAGTTCCACGCCAAAATACGTTTCGCCGGTCTGGTACACCTGGTTTAGCAGGGCAATGAAGCCTTGTTCTTCCAGTTCGGGCAGGGCAACGGCCAGGTTCATGCCCACCAGCTCCCGACCTGCAAAAAGCCGTTGGTAAGCGGCATTAACGTACTCAATGCGGTGGGCGGGGGCCCGCAGAAACTGAATGAGCGCGGGGGCCTGGTCAAAAATATCGTAGAAACCTTCCCGCTCCTGCAGCTGCTGGCGGGCGCGGGCGAGTAGCTCGGCCTGCAGCGCCTCGGTGTGGCGGCGGGCCAGTACCTGTTCGGTTACGTCGTACACCAGGGCTGCCACGCCCACGATGCGGCCCTGCTCGCGGTAAGCCTGGTAGGTGAACGTGACGTAGCGCGGGCTGCCGGGCTGCAGCTCGACCAGCGGCATTTCCGTTACTATCTCGCTTTCGCCCGTCAGGAAAACCCGGTCCAGCAGCTTCACCAGCCCCGCCAGCTTCACGCGCGGGTACACTTCGGCAATGGTGTGGCCCTGCAGCGGGCCGGCCCACTGCTCGGGCGGAAACAACTCGGCAAACGCCGGGTTGAAATAGTCGATGCGGTGGTCGGGTTCGCGCAGCAGCACAATGGCGGCCGGGGTTTGCTCAAATATCTGGAACAGGTCCTGCCGGGCCTGGGCCTGGCGCTTGAGCACGCTCATCATGGCCGTTTGCAGGGTTTCGGCCTGCTTGCGGGCCCGCACCTTCTCCGTCACGTCCAGAATAAAGGCCAGGATGCCCTGCGGCTGCTGCTGGCCATCCAGCAGGGGCTGATAGATAAAATCAACGTAGCGCTGTTCGGCCTGCCCGGTCGCATCATTGTCCAGCATAATCAGCGTTTCGGTGCCGATGAAGGGCTGGCCGGTGGCGTATACCTGGTCGAGTAGCGCAATAAAGCCCTGCTCCACCACTTCCGGAAGGGCCTCGGCCGCGGTTTGGCCTTGTTGGGCGCGGCCTGCCGCAAATGCCTGGTAGCTGTCGTTGAAAAAAGCAAAGCGGTGCTCCGGGCCTACGAGCGTGGCAATAGCGGCCGGCACCTGCCCCAGAATCTGGCTCAGCATGGCTTGCTGCAGGCGGGCCTGCTCGCGCTGGTGTTCGGCTTCGTGCAGGGCCGCGCGGGCTTCGGCCGAGCGGGCCGTCACGCGCATCTCTAGTTCCTCGTTCAGCTGCTGCACTTGCTGGCGCGCCAGTACCTGGTCGGTTACTTTCACCGCCGAGGCAATGATGCCCGTGATGCGGCCCTGCCCGTCGCGCAACGGCTGGTACACAATATTAAAGTAGCCTTCGGCCAGCAGCCCGGTGTCGTGGCGGCTCACCCGTACCAACTGCTCCTGCAAACGGAAGGGCTGGCCGGTATCGTACACCTCGGCAAAAATGGCCTCAAAGCCCTGCCCGGCCAGGTCGGGCAGCGCCTTAAAGTGCGGTCGGTTGAGCAGCGGGCCCACTGGCCGGCCCCAGATTTCTTCCATCCGGGGGTTGGCAAAAGTTACGATGTGGGCAGGGCCCATGAGAATGGCAATGGCCACCGGAGCTTGCTCCAGAACGTTTGACACTGTGTCTTGCCGCGCCCTGGCCTCGGCGCGCGCGGCCTGCTCGCGGGCCTGGCTTTCGCGCAGAGCTGTTTCCACGCCGGTGCGTACATAGGTTTCCGCGTCCAGAAAACTCACAACCAACCGCTCTCCGTGCCGCCGGGCGGCTATGTGGAGGTAGTTGTCGAACCCGTCGGCCTGGTAGTGAAGGTCGTATTGCCCCGCTTTGCCCGTCTCGAACACGCGTCGGTAAAAATCGAAGGTTCCGTTGGCGAACGTGTCGGGAAAGCGCGAACGGATGGTGCCGCCCGGCTGCTCGGCCAGGCCCGTCAGCTGCTGCGCTACCGGGTTGAGGTAATCCACGGAAAAGTCGACCAACTCGCTGCCCTCGGCCGCATAGATGGGGCGGAGCAGGTTGATGCCCGAGAGCGAAACGTCGAGCACGGCGTGCAGCAGGTCGTCGGTGGGCAGAGCCGAAGCCACAGAGTCAGGCATAACAAAAGAGAGTAAGACGCCCGAAGTTACGCACCACGGTGTCGTGGCCAGTATCAGCAACCTGAACCGTAGCCAGACATGCAGCAAACACGAAACGTGCGACCCGCAACGCCTTTTTTAGCCGCCACTCGCCAACGTGTGCGGTGCTCAGAGCGTTGCGAAAAAGCCAACGGCAGGCTGCGCGCGCCGTTACTTCACCACCGTCAGCTGCTGGGCTAGTTTCACGGCTTCGTACAGGTTCACGATGCCGCCGGTGCGCGAAAGCGTGGCGAAATCAACCATTTTCTTGCTGCCCGGCTGCTGCACCTGCGTGTGATAGGGCACCGCGGATTGCATAATAATCTGCTTGAGCTGCGCGGCCGTTAGCTGCGGGAAGTAGGCCTTGAGCACCGCTGCTTCGCCCGCCACCACCGGCGCAGCCATGCTCGTGCCGCTGAAGGTGGCGTAGGTGTTGCCGGGCGTAGACGAATAAATGGCCACGCCGGGGGCGAACACGTCCACCGTTTTGCGGCCGTAGTTCGAGAAGCTGGCGGCCAGCTCCGGCGTGTTCTGGCGGCTGCTGGCGCCCACCGTCAGCAGGTTCGGGATGTCTTCGCCGCCCAGGTATTGCGTGGAAGGGAAGTGCGTGGTCTGGTCGGTGTTGTCGCCGCTGTTGCCGGCGGCGTGCACCAGCAGCACGCCCTTCTGGGCGGCGTAGCGCATAGCGGCATCCACCACCGTTTTTTCGGGCGAAAAGTCTTTGCCAAAGCTCATGCTGATAATCTGGGCCCCATTATCCACCGCGTAGCGGATAGAATTGGCCACGTCCTTGTCGCGCTCGTCGCCGCTGGGCGTCGAGCGCACACTCATGATGCGCACGGCATCGGCTACGCCGTCGGCCCCGCGCCCGTTGCCGCGCACCCCGCCAATAATGCCCGCGCAGTGGGTGCCGTGGCCGGCGTCGGGGCCCTGGGTGTCGGGGTTGCCGTAGCGGGTTTCGGTGAGGTCGTCGACGTGGTCGCCCACCAGGGCGCGCGGGTTGTAATCGGGGTTGAGGCTCATCTCGAGGCGCTTGCGCGAGCGGCCCACAGCTTCGTTCAGGCTCTGGCTGGCTTCTTCGGCGCTGGCCAGGCCGGCGCGGCGCAAGTACGCGTGGGTGGCGCCGGCCTCGGGCAGGTCGGCCCGGCCGGCGGCGCGGCGGAGCGTGGCCGAGTCGAGCGTGGTCGTGCCCAAGGCCTGTTTCAAGCGCTCGAACACGGCCGCGTTCTGGGTTTGGGCGTCGGTCATGCGGGCGTAGCGGGTTTGCTCGGCCTGCTTGTCCTTCTCATACGACGCCTTGGCCCGCTGGTACAGGTCATAGGTTTCGCGCTCGGCCGCTGGCAACTGCTTGCGGGTCTTGCCTTCGAACTGGGCCCGGTAGCGGGCGTAGATGCGGGTTTGCTCCAGGGTTTCGACGGCGATGTTGCGGCCGTCGGTGCCGCCCAGAAAGCTCCAGCCGCGCGCGTCGTCGGCGTAGCCGTTGTGGTCGTCGTCGAGTTGGTTGCCGGCGGTTTCGCGCAGGTTGCGCCAGAAAATCGGCTTCAAGTCCTCGTGGGTCGAGTCGATGCCCGAGTCAATGACGGCTACCAGCACGGGCGTGGCGGTGCGGCCCGCCAGCAGCTCGCGGTACGCCCGGTCGGCGCTGATGCCGGGCACGCCGTCGAGCTTGAAATCGAGGAGTTGCCAGCGGCGAATTTGCTCAGGCGTGAGTGGGTCCTGGGCGCGGGCGGCCAGCGAAGCGAGGGATAACAGGCCGAGCATGGCCAGGCGGGAGAAGGAGAGCTGCATATGCAAGCAGAAAAAAGCTGCCGAAGGCCGGTAAGCTTGGTAGCGAAGATAAAGCCAGTTGCGAAGCTATTCACGCTTTAGCAACGCCTAAGGAACCGAGGTGTAAGTAAAGGTTACAGGCACTTAATGAATTTAGCGACCAGTATTGTGCATTGATTCATGGAGCTGTCAATTTATCTCTTGCCAAGTTGGGCGCTTACTTGTGCCGCTTGTCACTTCTTGAATTAGTTTATAAGCATGCTGATTAATTGGGTCTTCTGGTGCTAAGTTGACGGCTTGTTGAATGAACTCTAACGCAGCATGGTCTTTCCCTGCCACAAGTAAGTTCACGGCGTGGTTACATAATAGACCCGCGTCGTGTGGGGCTAAAGCCAACGCAATAGCAGAGTATTCAGCTGCAACAACGGGTTGACCAGAATCCATTGCAGCAATGGACGCTTCACGCACAACATCGGCACTGTTTGGTTGCTGGTCATAAGCTTGCACGAAGCACCTTAAAGCAGTGCTATGTTCCCCTAATCCTTGATACGCTTTCCCCAATAACCAAAGTGTCGGCCAATGGTGTGGCACGAGTTTCAGGCACTTTTGAAACTCAGTGATGGCTTGCCTGCCCTTTCGTTTAGCCCAGAAACCGGGCTTGCGTACACTTGCGCCATGCAAAATGATAACTGATTGTAACAGTTGATGGCCTTTCTCAAAATGTGCATCAAATGCTGGAATCAATTCTGCGGGTAATGAATACTCCATCTAGCGTACAAAGCAAAAAGACTGTTTAATTAGCCTACTTCAGAAGTAGGTTATAATGTATAAGCGCTGCCTGTTCATTACAAAGCTGATGGATGCCATCGACTCTTAAAGCCCCAAGAGCTCCTCAGCCGCCGCCCACGGCGTGAGTTGCCCACTGGCCACGGCTACTTGCACGCCGGGCAGCCGCTCGCGCACGGCCGGGTCGGCGTAAAACCGGGCTTCCAGGGCCTGAGCTACGCTTTGGTGCAGCCACTGCAGCTGCTGCTGCTGCCGCCGCTGCGCAAAATAGCCACTGGCCCGGGTGGCGGCCGCATAATCCTCGATGGTTTGCCACACCTCGGCGATGCCAGTACCGGCCACTGATGAGGTGAGCAGTACCGGCACCACCTGCCCCGAGGGCGGGGCCGGAAACAGGTGCAGCGCGCTCAGGTAGTCGATGCGGGCGCGGCGGGCCGCCTGCTCGTTGCCGTGGTCGGCCTTGGTGATGCACAGGGCGTCGGCCATTTCCATGATGCCGCGCTTCACCCCTTGCAGCTCGTCGCCGGCCCCGGCCAGCATCAGCAGCAGGAAAAAATCGACGAGGCCGTGCACGGTCGTTTCGGACTGGCCCACGCCCACGGTCTCCACGATGATGACGTCGTGGCCAGCTGCTTCGCACAGCAGCAGGGCTTCGCGGGTGGCGCGGGCCACGCCACCCAGGTTGCGGCCGGCCGGCGAGGGCCGAATGAAGGCCGCCGGCTGGGCCGCCAGCCACGGCATGCGCGTTTTGTCGCCCAGAATGCTGCCGCCGCCGCGCTGGCTGCTGGGGTCCACGGCCAGCACGGCCAGCTTCAGGCCCTTGGTTTCGACCAAGTGCCGGCCCAGTGCCTCAATAAACGTGCTTTTGCCCACGCCCGGCACGCCCGTGATGCCCACCCGCAGGCTGCGGCCGGTGTCAGGCAGAATTTCCTGCAGCACTTGCTGCGCCAGGGCCTGGTCGGTGGGCAGCGTGCTTTCGACCAGCGTGATGGCGCGGCCCAGCACGGTGCGGGAGCCGGCCCGGATACCGGCAGCATACTCGGCGGCAGAAAGGCGGGAAGGAGGCAAGGGACTATTCGGTTGAGCGTGGGATTGCAAAGAACGCGGGTTAGCGGCCTCGGTTGTTGTGCCTGCCTGCATCGGCCGACTTTATCCTCGTTTTGGCCGACGCAAGTTGGCGGCTTCGGCCAAGAGGCGTTCTTTTGTGTAGCGGCGCTGCCCTTGCCGGCGCTACTCATTGCTATGAAAGTTTCTGCTGTTTCCATTTCGCTGCTGGCCGCTGGACTTGCCCTGCCACTTGCCGCCCGCGCCCAGAACGAATTAAGCAACTTCTCGGCCACCGGCCGGGGCGGGGTCGTCAACACGTTTGCGCAGGACTATCAGGCAATTGGCGTTAACCCGGCCAACCTGGGGCGGCCCGGTGAGGCAGTGGTGGCCCTTACCGTGGGCGAAGCCGGGGCGGGCCTGGCCTCGCGCAGCCTCAGCAAAACGCTGCTTAAGCACATTATTTTCGATGGCAACCAGCCCATCGGGCCCGCCGAAAAAGCCCAGCTGGTGGCCGGCTTCGAGGGTGAAAATGCCCTGAACATAAACTTCGACGCCACCACCCTGGGCGTGTCCATCACCCTGCCCAGCGGCCTGGGTGGAGTGGCTTTCAGCAACCGCGTGCGCCTGAACACGCACGTGGCCCTCAACCACAACGCCGCCGATGTGCTCGTGAACGGCCAGTATGCCGCCAGCCTGCAGCCCTACTACCCCAGCGGCGGCGGGGCCGGCACGCTGCCCCCGCCGCTGGTGTCTAACTTCCTCGACGGCACTTCCATCCAGCTGGCGTTTACCAGCGAGTACAACATCGCCTACGGCGTGCGCGTGATTGACCAGCCAATGTTCAAGGCCTCGGTAGGAGCGGGCTACCGCTACATTCAGGGCCTGGGCGTGGCCGATGTGCGGGCCAGCAGCGGCAACCTGTCAGCCTATTCGGCGCTGTCGCCGCTGTTCAGCATCGACTACGGCGCGCTGGCTAGCAGCCCCCAGTTCAACGCCAAAACCGGCTCGGCGTTGCAGCCCGTAGGCCACGGCAACGGCTACGACGGGGGCCTGGCCTTCGAAATTGGCAAAGTGGTGCGGGTGGGGGCGTCGGTGACCGAACTGGGCACGATGACCTGGACCGGCAACGTGGTAACGGCCAGCGACCAAAAGCTCCAGGCAACGTCCTCGACCGGCATCCAGAGCTACGACGTGTTCAAGGAACTGGTCGACCAATTCAATACCGACCAGACCAACCTGTTCAGCTACCAAGCGGCTCAGGAGCGCACCGCCGACCTGCCGGCCAAGCTGCGTTTGGGCGTGGGCGTGCGCATCAGCAGCATCTTCGAAGCGGGCATCGACTACACCGCGCCCCTTAACAAGGTGGCCGGCAACCTCACCGCGCCCTTCATCGGCCTGGGCTTCGATGCGAAGCCGCTGGGCTGGCTCCGTGTGAGCAGCGGCGTGAGCGGCGGCGCGGGCTACGGCGCCAGCCTGCCGCTGGGCCTCACCTTCGTGTCCTCGGTGTGGGACATCGGCGTTAGCTCACGCGACGTACTGGGCTATATCAGCGAGAAGAACCCCTACTACTCGGCGGCCTTCGGTTTCCTGCGCTTCAAAATAGGCGGGGAGAAGTAGGAGGCCCGGCTGTCGATTGGCAGCTGGAAGAATTAAAATAGACCGTCATGCCGAGCGTAGCCGAGGCATCTCGCGTGGGGTGAGTAAATCCATTCATCAGGATTACTACCCCACGCGAGATGCCTCGGCTGCGCTCGACATGACGTTGTTTTCTCGACTTCCTTATCGACTACGGGTTCACCACGAACGCCGGCAGGCCTAGCTTGCTGCGGCGGCCGCCCAGCTTCAGGCCTTCGTCCACGTATTTGCAGTCCTTGCCCAGGGCATTGGGCAACTCGATGACGCCAAGGTTGGGGTTGTCTTCGCGCGCCACGTAGATGCGGCCGTCGGGCCCCAGCTGCAGGGCGCCGATTTTGCGGTTGGCCGACTTGCCCACCAGGGTTTTGGTTTTGGTTTTGAGGTCGAACTGCCAGATTTGGGTTCCGCCACCGCCCACGCCGTTGCAGGTGCCGTAGAGCTTGCTGCCATCGGGCGAAAACTCAACGCCGTAGGCCTCGGCGAAGGGGCCGAAGCTGCTGGGGTTGCTCACCTTGCCGGTGTTGCGGTCGAAATCATAGAGCTCGAAACGGTTGGTTTCGCGCCAGAGGGCCGCGGCCAGTTGCTTGCCATCGGGCGAGAACTTAAGCGCGCCAATGGCGTTGCGGCCCGGGCCGGCGTTCATGCTGCCCACGTTGCTCATCAGGGGTTTGCCGGCCACGCCATCGGCCGTGAGCAGGTAGCTCACGAAGGCGTTGGAGTTCCAGCGGTGGGCCACAATCCAGACGTCCTTGCCATTGGCGTGGCGCACGGCGGCCAGCTTCTCGGCCACCGGCTGAATGAGCAGCATGTTCACGCGGGGCAGGTCGCCGAAGCCATCGTCGCGGGTCATGTCCACAATGGAATAGCGCAGGCCCTGCGGCGTGCCCTGCGGCGCCACCGTGAAGATGTAGAAGATGTTGCCCGAGCCGGGGTCGGGCACGATGAGGGCCGACTGAGTGCTGCTGCCGCTGCCCATGAGGTGCACGCCGTTGGGCATGGCCCGGTGCTGGCGGTTCCACACGGTTTCGCCGTTGGTATAAAAGAGCAGCTCGCCTTTGCCCGTAGTAGCCACGGCGCTGCCCTCGTAGGTGCTCATCTTACCGTCGTTCAGGGGCTTGGGCGTGCCCTCGCCGAAAGTCAGGCCGGCTTGCTGGCCGAAATACCAGATATCATTGGGGCGCTGGGCACGGGCGGCTACGGTGAGTAGTAGCGGCAACAGGACAAGGAGCAGGCGTTTCATAGGGTAAGCAAAACAGGTGATGTGGCGGGTTAACGAAAAAACCGTGCCGTGCGGTGTCCAGAGACACAAGGTCATCGTCAGAGCGTCATGCTGAGCTTGCCGAAGCATCTCTACCGCGCAAGTAATCAGATTTACTATTGCGGTAGAGATGCTTCGGCAAGCTCAGCATGACGCTTTGACAACTAACCATTGACCGGCCGCGCCAGCAGCAGTGCCAGCACGCCCAGTAGCCCCAGCGGCGGCAGAAAATACAGAAACTGCAGCCCCACCGGGTTGCCGAGCGCCAGCGCAACCCCATTAAGCGGCAGCAGCAGCGGCAGCAACGCCAGCAGCAACAGCCCCTGTTCGCGCCGGGATAAATGCCGCGCAAACGCCAGCAGCGGCAGTAGCAGCACGGCATCGTAATACAGGTGGTAGGTGGTAAGCAGCGTGAGCGTGCCCGCCACCAGAAACATATACCAGCCAGCCAGCCGCTGGCCTCGCTGCCACTGGCGGGCCAGCCAGCCCAACGCGGCCAGCCACAGCGCCCCGTGCAGCCACGGGTGCCAGGCGCTGCTGCCAGGCCGCAGCCATTCCAACACGTTGCCGAGCTCCAGCCGCAGGGTCAGGCCCTGGGTGAGGGGATAGTCGGGGTCGGCGGGGTCGAAGGACTGGGCGCGTACCTGCGCCAGCAGGTGCTGGTAGGTCGGCAATAAGTCAGTAGGAAAGGCAGCCCAATGCCAGGCCAGCGCACTCAGCAGCCCTACTACGGCGGCGGCCACGACCAGTGCGCGCCATTGCTTCTGCCAAAGAAACCACGCCACGAATGGCAGCAGCAGTGTGACTTTAAAAGCAGCCAGCCCTAGCAACAGCCCCGCCACCACCGGCCGCCACCGGGGCAGCGGCGTTGCGGCATTGCCTGCGGTTACGTTGGCCTTCCAGGAGCCGCCCGCCACTGCCAGCGCCCCCACGCCCAACGCCAGCGCTGCAAACGTGGGCTGCCCCGTAAGCAGGGCCGGCACCGTGCCCTTGAGGGCCAGCGCGAATAGCAGAAACTCCCACCAGAGCACCGCCGGCGCGTTTTCAGGCCGCAACACTCGGGGCCAAAGCTTTGCCAGCAGCCCCAGGCTCAGCAGCGCCAGGGCGTACCACAGGGGCCAGGCAACCGCGTACGGCACCTGGCCGACGGACACGCCAAACAGCGCCGCCGCCCACGGCGGATACAAGAACGGCAGGTTGGGCAGGCCCGGCTGGGTGCGGCTGGCGAGGTGCTCGCGCCGGGCAATGCGCTGCCAGCCGGCTTTCAGCGTGGCGTCGTCGTAGGGGTTTTCGCCGTGGCGCAGCACATGCTGCCCCACGTAACAGGTGCGAAAATCCATGGGCCGGTCTGGCCCGGGCCGGGGCTCGCGCAGCACCCGGCTGGCGTGGAAAGCGGCAATCAGTAGCAAAAACAGCAGGAGCAGGCGCGGCACGCCGGCAAGGTAGTAGCGCGCCACGTAGCACGCAGCCTTTGCTGCGTACACGAGCGTAGCGACTATGCGGGGCCAACCCCGTCCTCGCAGTTCACTCGCTGCGCTCGTGCTACCTGGTGCGGTACGTTCGCATTACTGCGTCGCCAGTGCTGACGGCGCTGCTGGTTCGTGGTGCTGCTCGAAATACGCGTAGCCCGGCTGCAGCCCGCGCCAGTAGTCCAGGTGGGGGCTGCCGGCCCGTTTGGCCAGTTCCTCATCAGTTATCGGGAAGGGAAAGATGTGCACCGGAATGGCTGCTTGCCCCGCGGCGCGGGCCAGCACAGCCAGCAGGTACACTTCCTCGATGCCGGCGTCGGTGATGGGCATGCAGCCGATGGTTACCTCCCCGCCGTGAATAAAAATATCGCCGCCAGGGTCGGGTTCGCCGAGGGTACGCTCGGCGGCGGTGGGGTAGTTGAGGCCCAGCGAGAGGTGAAAATTACTTTTCGGGTTGAAGCGGTCGATTTCGTAGAATCCTTCCGGCACCTGGCCGTCGCCGGCCCGGCGCTTGGGCCCGAGCGTGCCCGAAGTAGCGGCCAGCGGGTAGGCATGCAGTAGCTCAAACGGCCCGCCGTTGCGGTTGCGTGCCCACACTTCCAGCTCGCGGTGGGTTTTCAGCAGGCGAAACATGATTTCGAGCCGGTCGGGGTTGAGGTAGCGGCGGCGCAGCCGGCCGGCTACCACCGGCCCGGCCGTGGCCTGCGCCGCCCGCACCCGCGGAAACCGCAGCTGCTGCCGCCAGAAAGCCGCGCTGCTATCTACGGGAGCGGGGGTGGTACAGGACTGGGCCAGCAGTGGCCCCCCGGAAAACAACAACAGCAAATAACACGGCAAACGGCGCAGCATGGGGCATCTTTTGAAACGATGGAGAATGCGCGTACAACGGTATGTGGGTAGTAATATTTTGGCTGGCCGGGGAAAGCTCCCGGGAGTTGGATGGATATGGCGGCTCTGCGAATGCGTGTCCGTTGCCTGGCGGCTGGCCCGGCCCAAAGCGGCGTGGCTCGACGGACGTTCCTGCCGGTGGCCGACAACTCCCGGGAGCTTTCCCGCTCGCGTCCAATTTTCAGCTAGCGGCCTACTATAAGCCGAGTCCGAACAAAGTATAC
Source organism: Hymenobacter glaciei (assembly GCF_039539585.1). Classification (NCBI taxonomy): domain Bacteria; kingdom Pseudomonadati; phylum Bacteroidota; class Cytophagia; order Cytophagales; family Hymenobacteraceae; genus Hymenobacter; species Hymenobacter glaciei. Next base: position 417,606 of record NZ_BAABDK010000010.1, read on the forward strand.
ACCTACTATACACGGCACAAAAGTCGCCCGCGCACCTCTCGTCTTGGTAAAGTCTAATTGGCTGGCTTCCCCCGCTCTTGCTTAAGCTCGAAAGCGGCCATTTGCCCGGGCAGCCCCGTGCCCGGCCGCATGGCCGCCGTGCGCCACCCTCATGCGGCCGTACCTACTGCTGCCGCTGCCGCCCGCTACCTTCGCATAGCCTATGCTTGGCCCTGCACCGCCTCGTTTCCCATGCTTTTCTCAACAACAACTTCCCGCCTCGCGCTATTCCTGCCGCTGCTGGCGCTGCTCAGCTGCTCGGGCAACCCCGGTTCCCAGCCGGTGGCCGAAGCGCCGGGCGTGCTGCCCGGCCCCATTGCCGGCACCACCCAAACCCAACTGCCCAACGGCTGGAAACTGAGCCCCGCCGGCACCGCCACCCCGCTCGGCGACCTGCCCCTGAGCCTGGAAATCAGCCCCGACGGCCGCCTGGCGGCCGTCACCAACGGCGGCTGGGGCGAAAACTCGGTGCAGCTGCTCGACGCCGCCACCGGCCGCTTGCTCGACACCCGCGTGGTACCGGCCGCCTGGGCCGGCCTTGCCTGGGCGCCCGATGGCCACACGCTCTATGCCTCGGGCGGGCAGCACAACCGCATCCACTCCTTCAAAGTTGAAGGCCAGCAGCTGCAGCCCGACAGCGCGTTTGTGCTGGGCCAGAAATGGCCAAAACAGAAAATTGGCGTGGCTGGCCTCGCCGTCGATGGCCGCCGCCAAGTGCTCTACGCCGTCACGCGCGAAGACAATTCACTTTACACCTTCGACCTGAAAACGCGCCGCATCCTGCGCACCCTCAAGCTGCCGGCCGAGGCCTACGATGCCCTGCTCAGCCCCGACGGCGCCCGGCTCTACATCAGCCTCTGGGGTGGCCACGCGGTAGCGGTGTATGACATCGAGAAGCAGCAGTTGCTGGCCAGTATTGCTGTCGAGAGCCACCCCAACGACCTCGCCATCACCCGCGACGGCCGCCGGCTGTTCGTGGCCAACGCCAACAGCAACTCGGTTTCCGTGATTGATACCCGCGCCGGCCTCGTCACCGAAACCCTAAATACGGCCCTGTATCCGGCCTCGCCCGCCGGTAGCACCCCCGACGGCCTCGCCCTGAGCGCCGACGACAGCCAGCTCTTCATTGCCAACGCCGACAACAACTGCCTGGCCGTGTTCGACGTGCGCGACCCGGCCACCAGCCGGCCGCTGGGCTTCGTGCCCACCGGCTGGTACCCCACGGCGGTGCGCGTGGTGGGCAGCCAGCTGCTGGTCGCCAATGGCAAAGGCACAACTTCCAAAGCCAACCCCAACGGCCCCAACCCGGGGCGCGACGTGGGCGAAGTCGGCAAAGGCTACATCGGCGGGTTGCTGCCGGGCTCGCTCTCGCGCCTGCCGCTGCCCGACGAAAAAGCCCTGGCGGCCTATTCGGCGCAGGTGTACGCCAACACGCCCTTCAGCAAAACCCGGGAGGCCGCGCCCGAAGTAGCGGCCGGCAACCCCGTGCCCCAGCGCGTGGGCGAGAAGTCGCCCATCAAGCACGTCTTCTACATCATCAAAGAAAACCGCACCTACGACCAGGTATTGGGCGATGTGCCGGCTGGCAATGGCGACGCCAGCCTCTGCCTGTTCCCCGAAAAGGTGACGCCCAACCACCACGCCCTCACCCGGGAGTTTGTGCTGCTCGATAATTTCTACGTCGATGCCGAGGTGAGCGCCGATGGCCACAACTGGAGCACGGCCGCCTACGCCAACGATTTTGTGGAGAAAAGCTGGCCTAGCAACTACAGCGGCCGGGGCGGCGAGTACGACTTTGAGGGCAACCGGGGCGAAGTGGCCGAACCCAAAGACGGTTTCCTGTGGGACTATTGCCGCCGTGCCGGCCGCAGCTACCGCAGCTACGGCGAGTTCGTGTACAAGGGCAAAGCCAGTCTGCCGGCCATTGAGGGCCACTTTTGCGAGCCCTACGCCGGATTCGACCTGCACGTGAAAGACGTGGACCGGGAGCGCATCTGGGAGCAGGATTTCGACCGCCTCGTGGCCGCCAACCAGCTTCCCGACCTTAGCATCCTCCGCCTGCCCAACGACCATACCTACGGGGCCCGCAAAGGCGAGCTCAACCCCCTGAGCTACGCCGCCGACAACGACCTGGCCCTGGGCCGCATGATTGAGCACCTTTCCCAAAGCCCCGTCTGGAAAGAATCGGTGGTGATGATAGTGGAAGACGACGCCCAAAACGGCCCCGACCACATCGACGCGCACCGCTCCACGGCCTACCTCGTTGGGCCCTACATCCGTCGCCACGCGGTGGTGCACACAGCCTACACCACCTCGGGCATGCTGCGCACCCTGGAGCTCATCCTCGGCCTGCCGCCCATGAGCCAGTACGACGCCGCCGCGCTGCCGCTCTGGGCCTGCTTCACCGCCAAGCCCGATTTCCGGCCCTATGCCCTGCGGCCTGCCACCACCCCGCAGGACGTGCGCAACACTGCCTACAATGGCCCCGCCCGTCGCGCCGAACGGTTTGATATGAGCCGCGAAGACGCCGCGCCCGATTTGGCCTTCAACGAGAACATCTGGCAGGCTGTGCGGGGCGAGCACAGCCGTATGCCTGCCCCACGTCGCAGCGCCGCCGTGCGCGAGGCCAAGGCCGAGCGTGAGGAGGAGGAAGGGGAGGATTGAACGAATGGAACGGAGGGTCATGCCGAGCGCAGCCGAGGCATCTCGCGTGCCACCACTACTCCTTTCTCTAGCGATTGAATTACTGCCACACGCGAGATGCCTCGGCTGCGCTCGGCATGACATTCAATGTAAAAACTAGTATACTCTCAACACATCCCATGCAGCTTAAACCGCTCTTCACCTTTCTCACCGCCCTCACCAAGCACAACGACCGCGCCTGGTTTCAGGAGCGCAAGCCGACCTACGACCAGTTGCGCAAGCAGTTTGAGGAAGACGCCGAGTTCTGGTACCAGGAGCTGCAGAAGCTCGACCCTGCGCTGGCCGGGCCGCTGGGCCGCAAAAGCATTTTCCGCATCTACCGCGACGTGCGCTTCAGCAACAACAAAGACCCGTACAAGCTGCACTTCTCGGCCTACTTCACCGCCAGCGGCAAGGACACTGAAACGCCCGGCTACTACGTGCAGGTGGGGCCCAACGGCAACACCCTCATCGGCGGCGGCTGGTACATGCCCGATAAAAACCAGCTGGCCGCCATTCGCCAGGAAATCGACTACAATGCCGCCGACCTGAAAGCCATTATCGCCGCGCCGGATTTCCAGCGCTACTTCGGGACGATGGGCGGCGACAAGCTCAAAAAGTCGCCCGCCGCCTACGACGTTACGCACCCCGAAATCGAGCTGCTCAAGCACAAAAGCTTCACCGCCAGCCACACGCTCAGCGACGCAGAAGTGCTGAGCCATGCCGACTTCCGAGCCCATGTGCCGAAGGTATTCGCCGCCATGGTACCCTTCTGCCAGTTCCTGCGCAATGCGGTGTAGGACGCAGCCTTTGCTGCGTCGGGCGCGCGAGGGATTGTTGAAGCGGCTACAGTTCGCGCTGCCGCCCGACGCAGCAAAGGCTGCGGCCTACACTACCATTTCAGCAATTCCTCTTCGTGGCCGGCACGGAAAAGCGCGCTCTGCTTTTGGCCATTGGCCTCCACGTTCACGATGTTCATCTCATCAGCAAAGGCGTCAATAAGCACGGCGTGGCGGAGCTTTATGCCTGCTATTGGCCCCGGCAGCGGCACCTTGCAGTAGAACCAGTAGCCGTCGTTCTCGGCCTGCATGCCCAGCACCTGCATGGGCAGCCGCGCCCCGGCCACGGTACTGATTTGCAGCGTGCGCTGGAAGTAGGCATCGGCCAGCACCAGCGGGCGCGGGCCCGCATCCGTCAGGTTGACGTGGGTGGGCTGGCCTTGCGAAATCGCCTTCTCAAAGTCATCCGCAAACACCTTCACCGATAGCTCCAACTGCTTTTTGGCAGCGTTGTAGCGCAGCTCCGTGAGGGTGGAGTGGTAGGCATGGCGCGCCGGCCGCGCCCCGGCCAGCGGAAACAACAGCAGCGCAGCGGCGAGGGGGGCGAGGAGGCGCATAAGGCAGGGAATAAGGGATATAGGATAGAAAACCGGGAATGGCTAAACACTAAAGCACGTCATGCTGAGCTTGTCGAAGCATCTCTGCCGCGCAACGTAACCCAACTGGCTTACAAATGCGGTAGAGATGCTTCGGACTCTGCTTAATGCGCAGAATGCTCAGCATGACGTTCTTTTACGCCTCAACAAATTCGGTGCCTAGAAGAACTTCAGCACCTGCTTGATAACGATGACATAAGCCATCAGCGCCAGAATCAGCACCGTGCCCACGCGCTGCGCGCCCTCCAGGAAAGCATCCGACGGCTTGCGGCGCAGAATCATCTCATAGAGCAGGAACACCACGTGGCCGCCGTCGAGGGCCGGAACCGGCAGTAGGTTCATGAAGGCGAGCACCATGCTAAGAATGCCGGCCAGGCCCCAGAAGTGCTGCCAGTCCCAGACGCCGCCAAACTGCTGCGCAATCTCGACCGGGCCGCCCAGGTTTTTGGCCGAAGCCTTGCCGGTGAAGATTTTACCGAAAGCCCGGGCCTGCACCCACACAATGGAAAAGGCCTTTTTGGCCCCGCGCGGCAGCGACTCGGCCAGCGAGTACGTGCGCGTGCCAATGTCCAGCGTCGACTTCCGCTCGAAGCCGATGCGGCCTTCTGCATCCACCGGGATGTTCAACGTCATCGGCTGGGCCGCACCAGTGCGCTGCACCAGTACCGGTACCGTTTTGCCTTTGTTGGCGAGCAGCACGCCCTGTAACTCATCGAAGAAATGCACGGGCTGGCCCGCTACCGTTGTAATCGCATCGCCGGCCAGCAGGCCAGCTTTTGAGGCATTACCGCCCGGGGTCACGCGGTCCACGGCGAAGGTTTCGCGCGGGCGCAGCAGCACACTGTCCTCGGTTTGGGTGCTCGACAGGTCGAGGAAGTTGGCGGGCATTTTCACGTCGGCCAGCTGGGTGCCGCGCTCTACGGTGAAGTAGGTGTTGTCGCCAAGCAGTACGTCGGGCTGGTAGATATCGTCGAAATCCTTGAAGGGGCGGCCGTTAATTTTCACCACCTTGTCGCCGGTCTGGAAGCCAATCTGGCGGGCCAGCCCGTTGGGCAGCACGCCGTACTTCACCGACGAAGCCGGCAGGAACGTTTCGCCGTAGTACGCCGTCATGGCCGCGAAAATGGTGATGCCCAGCAGCACGTTCATGATGATGCCGCCGAGCATGACCAGCAGGCGCTGCCAGGCGGGCTTGCCCCGGAATTCGTCGGGCTTTGGCGGGCCGGCCAGGGCCGAGGCGTCCTGCGTCTCGTCAATCATGCCGTGAATTTGCACGTAGCCGCCCAGTGGGAACCAGCCGATGCCGTATTCCGTCTCGCCAATCTTCTTTTTGACCAGCGCGAAGTTGGCCACGTTGGGCATCGGAAACAGGAAGTCGAAGAAGATATAGAACTTATCGACCCGGATTTTAAAAAGCTTGGCGAAGGCGAAATGGCCGAATTCGTGCAAGCCAACTAGGATGGAAAGGGCCAGCACAAGCTGGCCAATCATGGTGAGGATAGCCAAGGGAAACGAGGGAAGTTAAAGGGAAATAATAAGGTGGCAGACCGTCATGCTGAGCATTCTGCGCATTAAGCAGAGTCCGAAGCATCTCTACCGCAACAGTAAATCAAACGAATGGATTGCATTGCGCGGTAGAGATGCTTCGACTACGCTCAGCATGACGCTTCAATTACGCTACACAAGTGTTTCGGCTAATCGGCGAGTTTCCGCGTCGGTCGCCACCAGGTCGGCCAATATCGGCTCTGCAAGGTACGATACCCGCGCCAGGCATTCGGCCACCAAATCCGACATCTGGCGGAAGCCCACCTGGTCCCGCAAAAAGGCAGCCACGGCCACTTCATTGGCCGCGTTGAGCACGCACGGCGCGTTGCCGCCCCGCCGCATGGCCCCAAAAGCCAGCTCCAGGTTGGGAAATGCCACCCGGTCGGGCGCTTCGAAGGTGAGCGTGGGGTAGTCGAGAAACGAGAAGCGCGGAAACGTATTGGCCAGCCGCTGTGGGTAACCCAGCGCGTACTGAATGGGCAGCTTCATGTCGGGCAGGCCGAGCTGGGCCTTCAGCGAGCCATCGGCGAACTGCACCAGCGAGTGCACGATGCTTTGCGGGTGCACCACCACGTCAATCTGCTCGTTGGTGAGGCCGAACAGCCACTTGGCCTCAATCACTTCGAGGCCTTTGTTCATCAGCGAGGCCGAGTCGATGGTGATTTTGGCGCCCATGTCCCAGTTGGGGTGCTTCAGGGCCTGGGCTTTGGTTACGGCTTCCATCTGCTGGGCCGAGCGGCCGCGGAAAGGGCCACCCGAAGCCGTGAGGATGATTTTTTCAATCGGGTTCTGCTCCTCGCCTACCAGGCACTGGAAAATAGCCGAGTGCTCGGAGTCGACGGGTAGCAGCCGGACGTTGTGCTGCTTGATGAGGCCGGTGATGAGCTCGCCGGCCACTACCAGGGTTTCCTTGTTGGCCAGGGCAATGTCTTTGCCCGCCCGGATGGCGGCCACCGTGGGCAGCAGCCCGGCGTAGCCTACTAGCGCCGTAAGTACGATGTCGATTTCGGGCCGCATTACCACTTCGGCCAGCGCGGCGGTGCCGGCCAACACCTGGGTTTCGGGCTGGTCGGCCAGGGCCGCTTTCAGGTTTTGATACAGGCTGTCGTCGCCAATAACCACCACGGCGGGCCGAAACTCGCGGGCCTGTTGCGCCAGCAGCTCCCACTGCCGCTGGGCGCTCAGCACGGCCACCCGAAAGCGGCCGGGCTGCTGCCGCACCACTTCCAGGGCCTGGGTGCCAATGGAGCCCGTGGCGCCGAGCAGCGCCAGGGTCTTTACCTTCTTTTCTTCAAGCATAATGCGACTAACACGGAAACGGCGCAAAAGTACGCCGGCCCCGGGCTCACTGGTTTGCACCCGGGCCGCTTAGCCGGTTGTCGTCCCGACACAGGAGAAATCCGAGGAAAGCCCGCGGACGGTTATTCTTCTGCCTGCGTGGGAAAGACGATTGACTATATCCGCTTGAGGGTGGCGGCCACAAACTGGTCGACCGCGGTGGCAATGGTCTGCACTTCGGCTGCCACGGCTTCGGTGAGGGCCGGGGGGCTGGCAGCGGCGGCGGTGCGCTCCGCCAAAGCGCTCAGGCGAGCCAGCTGCCCGCCAATAGCCCGGTACACGGGCTCCCAGAACACGGCGGTGCTGTCGGCGTGGGCCCCGAGGGTGCGGCGCAGCTCCAGCAGGCGCATCACCAAGCCGGCCAGGGTGGCAAGCACGGAGCGCTCGATGGCCGAAAATTGGCGGGGTGGCCCGTCGTATACGCACAGCGAACCGAGGTTGTAGCCGTCGGGCGTGCGCAGGTTGTGGCCGGCGTAAAAGCTCAGGCCCAGCTGTTGCAGCAGGGAAATATCGACGCCAGGCGCACTGGCGTGGTTCAGGTTTTCGAACACGGCCGTATCCTCCTGTAGAATGGTCGCCGAGCACAGGCTTTGCCCGCGCGGAATGCGCTCGATGGCTACCGGCAGGTTGTAGGGCGCTTTCACCAGCACCTCGTCTTTCTCCACAATGGAAAGCATGGCGTTGGAAACGCCGAATAACCGGGCGGTGGCGGCTACCACGTCATCGAGCACTTTTTCGCTGCGCGCATCCAGCAGCTGGTAGCCAGCGAGGGCCTGCAGCCGGGCCGCGTCGTTGGCCGGTATCAGAGAAGTAAAATTATTAACCACAATAGCTTGCTGAGGAAGAAGCGGCTAACACCGCCTGCACCGGGCCCGAGAGTGGCTGCCGGCAGGGCTGGGGAATAGCCTGCTGCTTGTACCGTGAGCAGGGCAGCAAGGTTGCCGGAAGGCTGTGGCAGCCGCAGGCTTTGGCCCAAATTCCCGGCCTGGCAGGCCGGCGTCTAGAGTGGCCCTGATGCGGGCATCACTTTCGCCGCAGCGTGGCGGTTACCAACTGGTCGAGGCTCGCTACGAGGCTGCCGGCCTCTTCGGCTACGGCAGGGCTGAGGCAGCCACTAGCGGCCCCGGCCCGCTCGGTGAGGGCCGCAAGACGGGCGAGCTGCTCGCCCATGCCCCGATAGATGGTTTCCCACAGCAGGGCCGTGAGGCCGGAATGCGGCCCCAGCGTGCGGCGCAGCTCCAAAAGGCGCATGGTGAGGCCAGCCAGCTGGCCCAGCAGGTGGCGCTCGGCGGACGGGAACTGGCGGGGTGGGCCATCGAACAGGCACAGGGTACCAATGTTGTGGCCGTCGGCGGTGCGCAGGTTGTGGCCGGCGTAAAAATGCAGGCCCATTTGCAGAACCACGGATATATCGACGCCGGGTGCACTGTTCTGCAGCAGGTCTTCGAACACGGCCGTATCGTTTTGCATGATGGTGGCCGAGCACATGCTCTGCTGGCGCGGCAGCCGCTCAAAATCGGGCGGCAGGTTATAAGGCGCTTTGAGCAGCACGGTAGTTCCTTCCACAATGCTGAGCATGGCGTTGCGCACCCGAAACAGCTTGGCCGTGGCGGCCACCACTTCGTCGAGAATGGCTTCGCGGCGGGCATCGAGCAGCTGGTAGCGGCCGAGGGCGCGCAGTCGGTCGGCATCGTCGGCGGGAAGCAGGGTGGGAGGCAGCGTATTCACAGCCGGGAAGGGGTAGGGTAGGACCGCCACGGCAGGAGCCTGGCCAAGGCGGGCAGCACGCGTTGCAGTAGCGTAATATATAGAATCTCGAATGATGTTACGGTGGCCTTGCGATAAAGATGTGTCGCCGGCGCGGGCCCCCGAGCTCATTTCGTTCGCACCCGCGCCGCCCGTTACCTTTGAGTTGTGTTGCCAGTTCCGCCTGCTCTTGATTATGACGTCGCCATTGTAGGTGCCGGGCCGGCCGGGGCGGCCTGCGCGCTGGCCCTGCGCCAGCGTGGTCTGCGCGTGGCGCTGTTGGATAAGGCCCGGTTTCCGCGCGATAAGGTGTGCGGCGATGCCATTCCTGGCCAGGCCTTCAAGGCCCTGCGCCAGCTCGACCCCCGCTTCGTGGAGCAGCTCTGGCAGCTGCAGCCGCGCGACGACGTGCGCGACTCTCGCCTGGTGGCGCCTAGCGGGACCAGCCTCACGCTGCAATGGAAGCTGCCCAGTTTCAACAGCCCCCGCGAAACGTTTGATGCGGCCTTGCTGGAACTGGTGCAGCAGCATTCAACCACCGAAATTCTCGAAAACACCGGCCTTAAAACCCTGCACATTGAAGCCGACTGCGCGCGCCTGACCACCACCGACGGCCGCGAAATCACCGCCCGGCTGGTTATTGGTTGCGACGGGGCCAACTCGGCCGTGGGCCGCAAGCTGCTGCCCGCGCCGCTCGACCGCGCCCACCACTGCGCGGGGGTGCGGGCCTACTACGAAAACGTGGCTGGAGCCAGCAGCGGCACCACCGAGTTTTTCCTGAGCAGCGACTACCTGGCGGGCTACGTGTGGCTGTTTCCGGTGGGCGACGGGCGCTACAACGTGGGCCTGGGCATGCTGTCGGAAATCGTTTCTAAGCATAAAGTCGACCTCAAGGAAACTCTGACGCGGGTGCTGGCTACCCACCCCGAGCTGGCGGGCCGCTTCGCCGGGGCACGGCAGCTTGGGCCCATTGTGGGGTTCGGCCTGCCGCTGGGCGGTGGGCGCGAACGGCCCATCAGCGGGCACCGGTTTATGCTTTGCGGCGATGCGGCTTCGCTGATTGACCCCTTGCAGGGCCACGGCATCGATACGGCCATTCAGAGCGGAATTATGGCCGGGGCGCAGGCGGCGGCTTGCTTCGCGCAGCAGGACTTCAGCGCCGAATGCATGCAGCAGTACGACGCGGAGGTAGCCCACAAAATAGGCCGGAAGCTGGCCAAAAGCTACCGCCTCATGTGCTTCCTCAGCAACAAGGCGTGGCTGGTGAACGCGGCCGTGCGCCTGGCCCGCGTGCCGGGCCTTAAGCCGTGGGTGCAGCAAGCTATTGGTTAGCGACTACAGGCAGAACCTAGCGCTGAGGCACTGCCAGCAATTGCCGCAGCTCCTGGCCCAGGGCAGCGGCTGAGCCATCGAGCGGGAAGAACCGGAGCTTGCCACCGGCCAGCATTTCGGCCATTTTTGGCTCTTCAGGCGGAGTTTGACGCGTGGGCCAGGCAGCGGCCAGCTCATCGGCCAGCCCGCCGGTGCCGGCTAGTACCAGCACCGGCAAGTGGTGCCGTACTGCCTGCACGATTTCGTTGCGGGCGATGCTGCCCCCGCCGGCCAGCAGCACTACTACCGGCAGCTGCCCGGCGGGCGCGGCGGCCAGTGCGGTGGTAAGGGCCAACAGCATGGCCGTTTCATTGCCCCATTCCTGGCCCTCGACCAGCACAAAATGCGAGTGGTGCGGCTCCAGGGGGGCATGCGCGGCCGGGTTTTCGGGGTGTGCTACCAGGGCCGCCGGGACCACGCCAACCAGGGCCGAGTGGTTGCCCTGGCGAGCCACTGCTTCGCCCAGCAGCGCCATCACGCCGGCCTGCGTGCCGCCGTCGAGCAGGATGGCTTCCGCCTCGCGGGCCACCCGCGCTACCTCATCGAAGAGCGGCGCGAGCTGCGGCCGAAGCAGCGGGTTGAGGGTGCCGGCGGCTCCCACTACCAGCAACACGGCCTTGTGCGTTGGCAGGCCCAGGGCGGTGCTGATTTCAGCCGCGCTGGCGTGTTGGGAAGGAAATAACGCCGTGGCTGGCTGGCTTTGGAGGGGTAAGGTGATTCTTTTCATTGAGGAAGCAGTAGCGCAGTCAAAAACGAATGCGCTGACCGACGAGCTAATTGGTTTCTCCAATACGTTCGGAGGCGGTGCCCGGGACATAGCACGGCATTTTAACTGGATTGTGACCAATTGCTATACTATGGTATAGCGAAATTATTCCTTTTGGTTTGGGCGTGCTGAATTAAACCTGTTACTTGGCGACTCATTGGACAACTACCGTCTAGGCATCTACCCCCGTTGCGGCTGCTTTTTGCAGGTTGCGCGCTGCCCAGGCTGATTTTGCTGTCCGCGTTTCCTTTCTTCTTTTTCGCATGTCCATTCAAGACAAAAACGCGCTCACCGGCCCGCGTAAGCTGCTGGCCCTCGACGGTGGCGGCATCCGTGGCACTATCACCCTGGAAATACTGGCCAAGCTCGAAACCAGCTTGCAGGAGCAGCTGAAAGCCGGGCCGGGCTTCGTGCTGGCCAACTACTTCGACTACATGGCCGGCACCAGCACCGGGGCCATCATTGCGACCTGCCTGAGCCTGGGCATGCGCGTGGCCGATGTGCGGAAGTTTTACCTGGACAGCGGCCCGGCCATGTTCGACAAAGCCAGCCTGCTGAAACGGTTTCGTGCCAAATACAAGGACACGCAGCTGGCCGAGAAGCTGCGGGAAGTAATTGGGCAGCAAACCGGCGAGCCCGAGGCCAAGCTGGGCAGCCAGGCCCTGAGAACCTACCTGCTCCTGATTCTGCGCAATGCCACCACCGATTCGGCCTGGCCGCTCTCGAATAACCCCCAGGCCAAGTACAACGACCTGACCCGCCACGACAGCAACCTCGAGCTGCCGCTCTGGCAGCTGGTGCGGGCCAGCACGGCCGCGCCCACCTACTTCCCGCCCGAGGTGGTGGCGCTGGGCGACAAGGAGTACGTATTCGTGGACGGCGGCGTGACCATGTACAACAACCCCGCGTTTCAGCTTTTCCTCATGGCCACGCTCAAGCCCTACCAGTTGGAATGGCCCACCGGCACCGACCAGATGCTGCTCGTATCCATCGGTACCGGCGCGGCCGCGAATGCCAACGCCGAGCTGGCTCCCAACGAGATGAACCTGCTCTACAACGCCAGCTCCATCCCCTCGGCGCTGATGTTTGCGGCTTCTAATGAGCAGGACATGCTCTGCCGCGTGTTTGGCAAATGCCTGCACGGGGCCACGCTCGACAACGAAGTACTGGACCTGAAAGGCGACATCGGACTGGGCTCGCTGCCGGGCAAGCTCTTCACCTACCTGCGCTACAATGCCGACCTCTCCCGCAAAGGCCTCGACGCCCTGGGCCTGCAGAACATCGAGCCCGAAGACGTGCAGCAGATGGATTCGGTGAAGTACATCGCGCAATTGCAGCAGGTGGGCCAGGCCGTGGCCCGCGAGGTTGATATGGCGCATTTCGAGGGTTTTCTAGGGAGTTAAGCATGCTTTCTTGGTCCGTCATGCAGAGCGTAGCGAAGCATCTCGCGTGGAGTAGTAATTCAACTCTTCAGAATTAGTGGCGACACGCGAGATGCTTCGCTGCGCTCTGCATGACGGGCTTCTGGCCTAATCATGCCCCCTTCTTTGCCCTGACCCCGGAGCCATGCGCCTGTTTCCCGAACTTGAATACGCCATCACGCCCCGCTACCTTACCGCGCCCAGCAAGCGGCGGGCGGGCCTGCTGATGCGCCAGAAGGTGCGGTTTCTGGTGGTGCACGATACCGGCAACAGCGGCTCGACGGCCGCGGCCAACGTGAGCTACTACCAAACCTCGCGCAATGCCATGAGCGCATCGGCCCACTTGTTTGTGGATGACCGCCAGATTCTGGAGTGCGTGCCGGCCCTGACCGGCCCACCCGAGAAGGCCTGGCACGTGCGCTACAGCACCACCGAGGACAAGCGCCGCTACGGCTGCAAGGCCAACGACGCGGCCATTGGTTTCGAATACTGCTTCGGCCCCCACATCAACGCCGACGAGGCTTACCGACGCTTCGTGTGGGTGCTGGCCTACGCCTGCTGGAAATTTGAACTCGACCCCGGCCGCGACATCGTGGGCCACCACCTGCTTGATGCCGGCCGCAAAACCGACCCCCAAACCGGCCTGGCCCGCAGCTACCGTTCCTACCGCCAACTCCTGCTCGACGTGCCCGCCGCCTACGACTACTACACGGGCAAAGCCCAGGCCCCGCCGGCTTCTGGAATTGAGGTGCAGGGGGTGGTGGTAGCCCGCGCGCCCCTCAACATCCGCAAGGGCGAGCCCTTCCGGCGGGCCCCGGCTCGGCTGGTGCCCGCCGGCACCCGGCTGCCCTTTGTGGGCAGGGTGCCGGGCGAGCGCGTGCTTGGAAACGCCCGCTGGTACGCGCTGCCGGACAACGAGTTTTGCTGGAGCGGAGCCGCGGTGCCCGCTTGAAACCGCGCCCGCAGAGCGGAAATCTAGTATTCGGGCTCGCTCACCGGTTGTCATTACTGAAACGACAACCCTCCAGCGCGCACCGGAGGCAACAGGAATGCGGGGTCGCTTGGTAGGAAAATTTGCTGGCGAATGAAAAATCCTACCAACTCTTGGTAGGATTTTTCATTCGCCAGCAAATTTTCCTACCAATTTTTTGATCTGGTATCGGGACCAATTGGTGCGGACTGTTGGCGCGGAACTGGCCACTTACCGCCGCGAACCGGGAACAAACGCATTATCGCCGGGGCGGGAGCAGTTTGCTTACCGGCACCCAGCGGCCATCCAGCACTACCCCGCTCACGCGGCGCACGTTGGCTACGTTGGTCAGCGGGTTGGCCTCCAGTAAAACCAGGTCGGCCGCCTTGCCGGTTTCGATGGTGCCGCGCTGCCGCTGTTCGCCTAGCCAGGTAGCCGCGTTGGTGGTAGCCGCGCGCATTGCTTCGTACGGGCTCAGGCCCAGTTCCGTCAACAGTCCCAACTCTTCGGCCATGCTGAAGCCGGGCACCACAAACGGTCCATCGCCGGGGCTTACCAGGAACTGAACGCCGGCCTCGTGCAGGATGCGGAAGGCCCGACGGTAGGCGCGAAAGTAAGCGGTGAGCTGGCCGGCGACCGGGTTGGGCCCGCTCGCGGGGGACAGCTGCTTGGTTCTGGCTTCCAGCCAGCTCGTCCATTCGGTGCGCACGGCGGGGGCCAGGTAAGCCAGGCCAGGCAGGCTTTGCAGGCGTTCCGGCGAATATTGCAGCCAGGTAATCTGGTACCAATAAAAATCGGGGCAGTTGAAGAGATGGTCGGCCGCCATCTGCCGGGCCAACTGTTTCAACTGCACCGAGTCCTGCTGGTAGGCTTCTATAAATGCTTCGATGTGCTCGATGGACGACATGCGGGCGGCTACCGCGCCGCGCAGGCCACTACGAGGCGCGTGGCCGGCCACCGGCAAGCCCAAAGCGCGCGCGGCCAGTAGCAGCGAGTCGTATTGCGGCGGGGTCATGCCGCCGAGGTACTTGGCAAAATCGTAGCCGCTGGCTTTGTAGCGGCGTAGTAGCTGCTCGCCCTTGCGGCTGGAATACGCTTTGTCGCGGGTGAGCACCGGCGAGCCCAGGTACAGGTGCGGGGCCAGAGCCTGGGTGCGACGCAGGCTGTCGCGCCAGCGCAGATGCGTGGAGTCGCCACGCATGCTGCGCAGGCCCGTCACACCATTGGCTAGGTTGAGCCGGAAATAATCATTCAACGGGTGGCGGGTGCCTTCCTCGCCCGGCAGGTGCGCGTGCATGTCGATAAGGCCCGGCAGCAGGTACTTATTGGCCCCATCAACCACTACTGTTCCCGCTGGTACGCGCACCTTGCCCGTGCTGCCAATGGCCCGAATCTGACCATTTTCGATGAGCACGGTTTGCTTAGTCAGCACCGTGTTGGTCGTCATCGGCACCACGTTCACGTTTGTGATGGCCAGGGAAGCTGCCCGCTGCGCCGAACTTTCACTGCTGCACAACAGCCCAAAAGCCAACCAGAAAACGAAGAATAAACGCATAGAAAGTTTGCGGTGAACAGCTGCTTGCTGCGCGCAAACCTACACAGAAAGCGACGGTACCACTTCAACCCCAAATGCCGCAAGCCACTGGCCAAAAGCTGCCGCCTCATGCGCTTCCTGAGCAACAAGGCGTGGCTGGTGAACGCGGCCGTGCGCCTGGCCCGGGTACCGGGGTTGAAGCCGTGGGTGCAGCGGGCGATAGGGTGGGGCATGCGTGTAAGAGTTCAGAAGACGCCCTGCGCTGCTGGATGCTACCATGAACCCGGCGCTTGAGTGGTAGTTACCAGAATTTTAACGCGATTTTAATCTGAATTCTGGGCAGCTTCTTTCCGGCTGTGCGTACAGCAGATAGTTCAGTCTTTGAATTATAAACCTGCTTCTTATGCACCATTCATTCCTTGCGGCCACTAACCGGCCCGTGCTGCTGCCCCGCTTCGTGTTGCTAGCTGCCTTGGCGGCCGGCTTGCTGGGCGTGCCGCCCGGCTGCTCGAAAGACGACGACGAACCCGTGATGGCCGTCCCCAACCCCGAGATGATATCTGTGCCCCAGGCCGCTACGCATCCCGAAGGCATTCAATACGACGAGGCCAACAAGCGCTTCATCGTGAGCTCGCGCACCAAGGGCGTCCTCAGCACCGTTCGCGACGACAGCACCTTCGCGCAACTGGCCGACGACCCCCGCCTGATTTCCACCATCGGCGTCAACCTCGATGCCGGCCGAAACCGCGTGCTGGTGGCCGTGTCCGACAACGGTGCCAACACGACGCGTACCACGGCGGCTACCCTACGCAAGCGGGCCGCGCTGGCCATTTTCAACTCCACCAGCGGCGCGCTGCTCAACTACGTGGACCTGGGTGGCCTGCGCCCGGCCCTCAACCATTTTGCCAACGACATCGCCGTGGATAAAGACGGAAACGCCTATGTAACGGACAGCAGCGCGCCCATCATCTACAAAGTCGACCTGCAAGGGGTGGCGTCGGTGTTTCTGGAAAATGCGCAGTTCGACGCCGGCACGGCCTTCGGGCTGAACGGCATCGTGTACCACCCCGATGGCTACCTGCTGGTGGCCAAGGCCAATTCCGGCACGCTCTTCAAAGTGCCCATTGCCAATCCCGGCAGTTTCACCACCGTCGCCGCCGCCACCGGCCTGAGCCTGACCGGGGCCGATGGCCTGCTCCTCACCGACCCGCAAACGCTGCTGCTCGTTTCGGGCAGCCAAAGAACCGTGTACCGCCTCAGCAGCACCGATGCGTGGGCCACTGTGCGCTCCACGGGCACTTTTGCCACGGGCGCCGTCAGCCCTACCACCATCACCAAGCGCGGCTCCGATGCCTACGTGCTGTATCCGTACACCGCTACCTCGCCGCGGTTTAAGATTGTGAAGGCGGTGTTTTAGTCGCGCTTGTCAAGCCAAAATCAGCCTGCTGCTAACCACGCACCTAACGCGTGGACTGCAGCAGGCTGATTTTTATTTGGGGCTTTTGGGTAAGTCTTAAGCTCTGAGCTTCAGGCAAACATCCCCACCGCATTCTTGCTCGGCAGCGCCGTCTTGCCCATTAGAAACATATCGACTTGCCGGGCGGCTTCGCGGCCTTCCGAGATGGCCCAGACGACCAGCGACTGGCCGCGGCGCATGTCGCCGGCGGCGAATACGTTGGGCCGGCTGGTGCGGTACGCCGATTCGGTGGCGCGCACATTGCCGCGCTCGTCCAGGTCCAGGCCCAGGTCGGCAATGAGGCCGGTGGTGCGGGGGCCCGTGAAGCCCATGGCCAGCAGCACGCGCTGGCAGGGGATTTCGCGGTCGGTGCCGGGCACGGCTTCGAAGCGCAGGGGGCGGCCCATGATGTCGGTTTCCCAGGTCACCTCGTTCACGAGCAGGGCGCGGAGCTGGCCCAGGTCGTCGGCGAGAAACTCCTTGGTGTTCACGCCCCAGTGGCGCTGGCAGCCTTCCTCGTGCGAGGAAGTGGTTTTGAGCACCATCGGGTAGTTGGGCCAGGGCATGTGGGCGGTGCGCTCCCGGGGCGGCTGGGCCAGCAGCTCGAACTGCGTGACCGAGGCCGCACCCTGGCGGTTGGCCGTGCCCACGCAGTCGGAGCCCGTGTCGCCCCCGCCAATGACCACCACGTCCTGCCCATCGGCCACGATGGGCTCCTCGGTCAGGTCGAGGCGGCCCACCCGGCGGTTGTGCTGGGTGAGGTATTCCATGGCGAAATGAATGCCGGGCAGCTCGCGGCCCGGAATGTCGAGGTTGCGCGGGATGCTGGCTCCGCCGGCCAGCACCACGGCGTCGAAGCCGCTGGTCAGCTCCTCGGCCGAGAGGTCGCGGCCAATTTCGGTGTTGCAGCGGAACACGATGCCATCGTCTTCCATCAGCTTGATGCGGCGGTCAATCACCCACTTGTCCAGCTTGAAATCGGGGATGCCGTAGCGCAGCAGCCCGCCGGGCCGGTCTTGGCGCTCGAATACCGTGACCGAGTGGCCGGCCTTGGCCAGCTGCGCGGCGGCGGCCAGCCCGGCGGGGCCGGAGCCCACCACGGCTACCGTTTTGCCCGACTTCAGCAGCGGGGCCGTGGGCTGCACGTAGCCTTTCGAAAAAGCAATTTCGATGATGTGCTTCTCGATTTCCTCGATGGCCACCGGCGCGCGGTTGATGCCCAGCACGCAGGCCGACTCGCACGGCGCGGGGCAGATGCGGCCCGTGAACTCCGGGAAGTTGTTGGTGGAAGCCAGAATCTCGTAGGCCGCCTCCCAGTCGTGCACGCGCACGGCGTCGTTGAACTCGGGGATGATGTTGCCCAGCGGGCAGCCGGAATGGCAGAACGGAATGCCGCAGTCCATGCAGCGCGACGCCTGCTGGGTGAGCTGGCCTTCGGAGTAGGTGCCCACAAACTCGCGGCTGTGGGCCAGGCGTTCCTGCGGCGCGGCCTTAAGCGGCAGCTCACGGGTAAATTCTTTGAAACCGGTGGGGTTAGCCATGATTTGATGTTAAGGTATTTAGAACGTCAGGCAGCGGTGCGTCAGGCAGCAGCACGTTAAACAGCGGCACGTCATGCAGAGCGCAGCGAAGCATCTCGCGTGCCACCACTAATTTTTTCTTGCGATTGAATTACTACCACACGCGAGATGCTTCGCTGCGCTCTGCATGACGTGCTGTATGAAGTACTACATGACGCATTACTGCATGACGTGCTGGATATGTTAAATTTCATTGGCTGGGCCGGTCCAGGTTTCCAAATCGATGGCTTCCCAGTTGGGATTAAAACCAACAATCAGTTTTTCCTTCTTAGCACGGCTCCAGCCTTTTAGTTCTTTTTCGCGGGCAATAGCCTGCGTAGGGTCGGGAAGAATTTCAAAATAGACCAGTAGATTGGCTTGGTAACGGCCAGTGAATCTGCCGCTACTTCCCAGTGCGTCGCTATGCTCGGCGAGACGCCGATTCAAATCGTTGGTCACGCCGATGTAGAGCACGGTGCGGTTGGGATTGGTGAGCATATACACGTACATACTGGATGAATTTGGGTAGTATCAAAACGTCATGCAGAGCGCAGCGAAGCATCTCGCGTGTGGAAGTAATCAATCGCAAGAAATGAATTAGTGGTGGCACGCGAGATGCTTCGCTGCGCTCTGCATGACGTTCTTACCCCACCTCCGCGTACCGCGCCTTTTGCAGCACCTTCTTGTAGTCGCTTGGGAACACTTTCACGAACTTCCCGGCTTCCTCCTGCCAGTTGTCGAGCAGGAAGCTGGCGACCTGGCTGCCCGTGAGGGCCACGTGCTGCCGCAGCAGCGCCTGAATCTCGTCTTCGTCGGCGGTGTCGAGTGGGTCGAGCTCTACCATTTCGGGGTTGCAGTTCTGGGGCAGGGTGCCGTTGGGGTCGTACACCCAGGCGATGCCGCCGCTCATGCCGGCGGCGAAGTTGCGGCCCGTCTGGCCCAGGATGAGGGCGCGGCCGCCCGTCATGTACTCGCAGCCGTGGTCGCCCACGCCCTCCACCACGGCGGTGGCCCCAGAGTTGCGGACGGCGAACCGCTCGCCGGCCTGCCCGCGCACAAACAGCGCGCCCGAGGTGGCCCCGTACAGCGCCACGTTGCCGATGATGATGTTCTGCTCGGGCACGAACCGGGCCTCCGCCGACGGGAAAATGGCCAGCTGCGCGCCGCTCAGGCCCTTGCCCACGTAGTCGTTGGCCTCGCCTTCGAGCGAAAACGACAGCCCGCGCACGCTGAACGCGCCAAAGCTCTGCCCCGCCGAGCCGCGGAAATTGAACCGGATGGTGTCGGGCGGCAGGCCCACGCCGTGGTAAAGCTTGGTAATCTCGTTCGAAAGCAGCGTACCAATGGTGCGGTCGGTGTTGTGCACCTCGAAAGAAGCCTCGACGGGCGTGGCATCGCGCAGGGCCGGCTGGGCACATTCGAGCAGCTTCCAGTCCAGAATGTTGGCCAGGCCGTGGTCCTGGTCCTCGCTGTGGTAGAGGGTGCCGCCCGAGGCGTTCGAGGCCGGGTGCAGGAGACCGGACAGGTCCAGGTGGCGGGCTTTCCAGTGGGTGAGGCCCTCGCGCACCTTCAGAAACTGGGTGCGGCCCACCATCTCATTTATCGTGCGGAAGCCCAGCTCGGCCATGATTTCGCGCAGCTCCTCGGCCAGGAAGCGGAACAGGTTCACGATGTGCTCGGGCTGGCCGGTGAAGAGCTTGCGCAGGTCGGGGTCCTGCGTGGCCACGCCCACGGGGCAGGTGTTGAGGTGGCACTTGCGCATCATGATGCAGCCGCCCGCTACCAGCGCGGCCGTGGCCACGCCCCATTCCTCGGCCCCCAAAAGCGCCGCCACGGCCAAGTCGCGGCCGGTTTTGAGCTGGCCGTCGGTTTGCAGCACCACGCGGCTGCGCAGCTGGTTGCGCACCAGGGTCTGGTGGGCTTCGGCCAGGCCCAGCTCCCAGGGCAGGCCCGCGTGCTTGATGGAGCTGATGGGCGACGCGCCCGTGCCGCCGTCGTAGCCGGCAATCAGAATCACGTCGGCGTGGGCCTTGGCCACGCCGGCCGCAATGGTACCCACGCCCGCCTTGCTCACCAGTTTCACGTTGATACGGGCGACGCGATTGGCGTTTTTCAGGTCGAAAATCAGCTGCGCGAGGTCTTCGATGGAGTAGATGTCGTGGTGGGGTGGGGGCGAAATCAGGCCCACGCCAGGCGTGGCGTGGCGCACCTTGGCAATCCACTCGTCCACCTTGTGGCCGGGCAGCTGGCCGCCCTCGCCGGGCTTGGCGCCCTGGGCCATCTTGATTTGCAGCTCGTCGGCATTGGTCAGGTACTGGGCCGTGACGCCGAAGCGGGCCGAGGCCACCTGCTTGATGGCCGAGCGCATGGAGTCGCCATTGGCCATCCGCTCGTAGCGCATGGGGTCCTCGCCGCCCTCGCCGGTGTTGCTTTTGCCGCCGATGCGGTTCATGGCAATGGCCAGGGTGCTGTGGGCTTCGTGCGAAATCGAGCCAAACGACATAGCCCCGGTGGCAAAGCGCTTCATGATGCCCTCGGCCGGCTCCACCTCGTCAATCGAAATGGCCTCGCGGTGGTGGGCGAAATCGAGCAGCCCGCGCAGCGTAAACAGGCGCTCCGGCTGCTCGTTGATGAGCTTGGCGTAGCGCTGGTAGGTGGCGTAGTTGTTGGTGCGGGTGGCCAGCTGCAGCAGGTGCACCGTTTCGGGGTTGAAGGTGTGCCCTTCGCCGCGCCGACGCCAGGCGTACACGCCGCCTTCGGGCAGCAGGGTCTGCTCCTCGGGCGTGCTGCTCCGGAAGCCCTGGGCGTGCTTATACAGGGTTTCGCGGGCAATTTCGTCGAGCCCCAGCCCACCGATGCGGGTCACGCCGCCGCAGAAATACGCATCGACTACGGCTTGGTTCAGCCCCAGAATCTCGAATACCTGCGCGCCGTGGTAGCTCTGCAAGGTCGAAATTCCCATCTTGGAGAAAATCTTGAGCAGCCCGTCGCACACCGCCTTGATGTAGTTGTAAGTCAGCTTCGGAAAGTCCAGGGCGGTGTGCAGCTGGCCGGCCTCCTGCATGGTCCGGATGGTGGACAGCGCCAGGTAGGGGTTGATGGCCGTGGCCCCGAACGAGAGCAGACAGGCGAAATGGTGCACTTCCCACACGTCGCCGGCCTCCACCACCAGCCCCACCGAGCCCCGGAAACCGAGTTTAATGAGGTGGTGATGCACCGCCGACACGGCCAGCAGCGACGGAATGGGCGCGTGCTCGGAATCCACGGCGCGGTCCGACAAAATCAGCACCTCGAAGCCGTCGTTCACCGCGTCCTCGGCGTAGCGGCAGAGGCGCGACAGGCCGCGCTCCAGCGCGCCGGGCAGTCCGTCGGCCTTGAAATAGGTTTGCAGGGTCTTGGCATTGAACATGCCGGTGTCGATGCTGCGCAGCTTTTCCAACTCGTGGTTGCTGAGGATGGGCTGGCGCAGGGCCACGCAGTGGCAGTGGTGCTTGTCCTCGTCGAGGATGTTGCCGTTGTTGCCCAGGAAAGTGGCCAGGCTCATCACCAGCCGCTCCCGAATCGGGTCGATGGGCGGGTTGGTGACCTGCGCGAAAAACTGCTTGAAGTAGCTGCTCAGGTGCTGCGGCTGGTCAGAAAGCACCGCCAGCGGCACGTCCACGCCCATCGAGCCGATGGGCTCCTTGCCCTCCACGGCCATGGGCGTGATGAGCACATCAATGTCCTCGCGGGTGTAGCCGAACACTTGATGGTACTTGAACACGGCATCCGCTGCCAAATCCGTGAACATCTGGCGCGGCTCGGGCAGCTCTTCGAGGCGAATCTGGTACTCGTTCAGCCACTCGCCGTAGGGCTGGCGGCCGGCGGCCTGGGCCTTCAGCTCGGCATCCGTAATGATGCGGCCGGCCACGGTGTCCACCAGCAGCATCTTGCCGGGCTGGAGGCGGCCTTTCTGCACGATAGTGGCGGGGTCGATGTCGAGTACGCCGGCCTCGGAGGCGACGAGCACGCGGCCGTCGGTGGTTTCGAGGTAGCGCAGCGGGCGCAGGCCGTTGCGGTCGAGCATGGCCCCAATCTGCTGGCCGTCGGTGAAAATAAGGGCCGCCGGGCCGTCCCAGGGCTCCATAAACGTGGCGTGGAACTCGTAGAAGGCCTTTTTGAGCGGGTCCATCTGGGTGTTGCCGTCCCAGGCTTCGGGCACCAGCATCATCATCACGTGGGAGAGCGGGCGGCCCGAGTGCAGCAGGATTTCCACCACGTTATCCAGGCAGGCCGAATCCGACTGCCCGGCATCGACTACCGGCAGCAGCATGTCCATTTCCTCAGCCGAGAAGTAGGGCGACACGTAGTTGCGCAAGCCCGCGTAAAACCAGTTCAAATTCCCGCGCAGCGTGTTGATTTCGCCGTTGTGCGCCAGAAAGCGGAAGGGCTGGGCCAGCTTCCAGCTCGGAAACGTGTTGGTCGAAAACCGCGAATGCACCAGCCCGAAAGCCGACACCACCCGCTCGTCGCTGAGGTCGGGGAAGTAGCCGCGCACCTGGTAGGTGGTGAGCTGGCCCTTATACACGATGGTTTTGCACGACAGCGAGGCGAAGTAGAACATGTCCATCGCGGCCGGCACCGTCTCGCGCACGGTCTTGAAAATCAACCGGCGCAGCACGTAGAGCTTGCGCTCGAAGTCTTCGGGGTTGGTAATGCCGGCCGGACGGCCGAAAAACACCTGTTCCATCACCGGCTCGGCGGCCAGCGCCGTGGGGCCGATGCCGGCCGGGTTCACCGGCACCGGCCGGTAGCCCAGCAACGGGAAGCCCAGCCGCGCCGCCGCGCCATTTATCACTTCGTGGCAGGCGGCGCGCAGCGCGTCGTCCTTCGGCAAAAAGGTGGTGCCCACGCCGTAGCTGCCCGGCTCGGGTAGGCGAATGCTGAGGGCGGTGCACTCTTCAAGCAGAAACCAGTGCGGAATTTGCAGCAGCAGGCCGGCCCCGTCGCCGGATTCGGTGTCGCAGCCGCAGGCCCCGCGGTGCTCCATGTTTTCGAGCATGGTGAGCGCGTCGGCTACAGTCTGGTGCGTTTTGCGGCCGTTGAGGTAGGTGATGAAGCCGGTTCCGCAGGCATCGTGTTCGAATTCGGGGCGGTACAGGCCTTGGGCGTCGTCGGGGTTCATAGCGGTTCTAGAGGTCAGAAGAAGGGCCACCGTTCGGCGGTAATGTCAGCAATTGAAGTCCTGTAAGGCTGTCAATTTCATGCAGTTATTGACAAGTACTGGGCCGGCGTTGGCAGGAAAAAATAGTGGTATCGGTTGCGCTATTATTTCCACATGGCGTTATTTCCTAGTAGAATGTTGATGGAGAATAAGTTATGCGCAGAGTTTGTACAATGTTAAAACCAGCAGTTTGGGGCCTTGTCCGGTGTCGCAGGGGTACTTCGCCCGGGCCAAATTCTTCTTCTGGCCTCGCCTGTGCTTGGTGCAGGCTTTGGATAAGTTCCTAGCATCAGCACCACATGCTGGGTGCGTCAATTGCACCGCCTGTAATATTAAAATCGTTGTGAATGAGTGCTTTGCCTAGTGGTGTAGGGGCTGCAGAGCGGTAAGTTACAAGGGTTGCATCTGAATTCAGTAGCTAATCAGGAAAAATAGACTGATTTTTCAAAAAAATACGAAATGACCTAAAATATAAACACCACAAACGTTTTCGGTGGTTATAAACCCAAAATACCCCATCAAATGCAGAGCCTGTTGCCCATTTTGATTGCTTCCGTAGCCGGAATGGGGTGCATATTTGAACCCGACCCTCTGCTGGCCGTAGGCAACCTCATTTCGCGCCGTAATACCCTGGCCGAAGCCCTGCGCGACGGCATCTATTGGGACCTGGGGCACACCACCACGCTGGTCGTCGTGGGAGTATCATCCTGCTGGGCCGCGTCACCGTCCTCACCTCGCGGGCTACTTCGAAGCCGCCGTGGGCCTTATGCTCGTCGTGATGGGCATCAGCCGCCGCTCGACTAGCGCCGCGCCGCCCCGAAAGTGCGCCCCGGCGCGACGCCTTCGCGGGCGGCCTACGCCGTGGGGTTGCTGCACGGCCTAGCCGGCAGCGGGGCGCTGGTGCTGCTGGTAATGAGCGAAATTCATGACCCGTGGCTGAGCGTGCTGTACTTCTTGGTGTTTGGCATCGGCTCTATCCTGGGCATGTTCATCGTGGCCGGGCTGTGCAGCGTGCCATTCACGAAGCGCATGCGGATTAGCCGGGTGGTGAAGTTCAGTGCCGTTACGCTGTCGTCGCTGCTGTGTATCGGATACGGGGGGTGGATGATTTATGGGAATGTGCGATGGTGAACCGCCAAAACGATGTAGAGACGCGACCCTTCGCGTCTCCAAGTTGAACGACCTGCGCCTAAAGGACATCCAGAAGGCGCGAACGCCGAGACGCGAAGGGTCGCGTCTCTACAACCCAGGCATCCCCGCCTACCCCCATACCCTAACGCAGATGCACCTAACCCCCAAAGACCTCGACAAGCTCTTCCTCCACCAGGCCGGCGTGGTGGCCCAGAAACGCTACGCCCGCGGCCTGCTCCTGAACTACCCCGAAGCCCTGGCCCTCATCGCCACGCAGCTGCTGGAGTTTATCCGCGACGGCGAGCGGGTGGCGGTGCCCATGGACAAGCAGCTGCTGGGCCTGGCCGACGTGCTGCCCGGCGTGGCCGACCTGCTCCACGAAGTCCAGATTGAAGGCACCTTCCCCGACGGCACCAAGCTCGTGACCGTGCACCACCCCACTACCGCGAAACCGGCGATGCTGCGCTGGCCCTCTACAGCTCCGGCCTGAGCTGTGCCACGGCCCCGGCGCCCGCCAGCCCCCCGCCGCCCGGCGAATACCTGCTGGCCGACGGCGACATCCTCATCAACGAAACCCGCGCCACCGTCGAGGCGGACGTCGTGAACCTGGGCGACCGGCCCGTGCAGGTCGGCTCGCACTACCCCTTCTTCGAAACCAACGCCGCGCTGCACTTCGACCGCGCGGCGGCTTACGGGTTCCGCCTCAACATCCCGGCCGGCACAGCAGTACGATTCGAGCCCGCCGAACGCAAGCACGTTACTTTAGTGGCCCTCAGCGGCGAGCGCATCGTGTACGGCGGCAATGGCTGGATTGATGGGAAGCTGGAGGATGCTGGCAAGAAGCAGCAGGCGCTGGAGAAAATTTCCGTTTAAAACAGAACCTTATGAAAACCTATAAATGGGCTCTAACTGCTTTGAGTCTCTTTGTTTCTGCTTGTTCGCTCAGTAAGCAAAATTCAAAAATGTCGTCCTCGGAAGTGCTTGAAAGAGTGACGTTAATTGATAAAGTTACTCGCACCAAATACGTGCTTGATAGCACTCACACGAACATAACAGCTATTGATAGTAGCGGCAAACAATTATGGCAGACAAATCCTTGGAGAAAATACCTCTCTTCAAATACCCGTACCCACGCAAAACAACCTACTATCGATGTATTCTCATTGAACATACTTACTTATGATTTGACTAAAAATTATAGCTGGACTAAAAAAGACGATGAGGTAATTTCAATATCATATAATGGTCATCAAGGCCCTTTTGGTGTAATAAATAAGAAAACTGGTGAATTTATTTACCTAGGAATGGACTAGTTCACTGAGTAAAAGCTAATCCCAACCCATATCCCTCCCCATCTCCCGCCGCGCGTATGCCGACATGTACGGCCCCACCACCGGCGACCGGGTGCGCCTCGACGATACCGACCTGCTGATTCAGGTAGAAAAAGACTACTGCGTGTACGGCGAGGAATGCAAGTTCGGCGGCGGCAAGGTGCTGCGCGACGGTATGGGCCAGGCCGCCGGCATCGGGCCGCCCGATGCGCTGGACTTCGTGATTACCAACGCGCTGGTGGTTGACTACACCGGCATCTACAAGGCCGACATCGGCATCAAGGGCGGGCGCATCGTGGGCATCGGCAAGGCCGGCAACCCGCACATCATGCTCGGCGTCATTGCCGGCGAAGGCCAACTGCTCACAGCCGGCGGCATCGACTGCCACATCAGCATCCGTGGGTTAATTTGATTGTCAGGATGTACTCCGCCCGCCACGGCGCGGGCGCTGGCCGCCGTGCACGAAGACCGGCGGTAGGGTGCGGGGCTTGCCCCCGCCCGTCGTTGAACGGCTTATGACTGAATCGTTCAACGACGGGCGGGGGCAAGCCCCGCACCCTACGCCTCCCGAATCAGGCGATACAGCTGCTCGCGGTACGTGTCGCTCACCGGAATCTCTTTGTCCTGCAAGTAAATCGTGTTGCCATCGACCATCCGAATCTTATCCAGCGACACGATGAAGGACTTGTGCACCCGCAGAAACGGCGGCTGCGGCAGCGTTTCGGCCAGCTCCTTCAACGTTTGGTAGGTGACCACGCGCTGCGTAGGCAGGTGGATGGACACGTAGTTGCTCAGCCCCTCGATGTAGAGGATGTCGGCGTAGTTGATGCGCAGGAACTTGTTCTTGCTCTCACCCTTCACGAACATGTGGTCGGCGACAGGCAGCGCGGGCGAAACTGAAGCTGCAATTGGCGCCAGCACAGTAGGCAGTGGTGGGCCCGGCAGCAGCGCCAGCGCTTTTTGCGCAGCTTTGAAGAACCGCTCGAAGGAAATGGGTTTGAGCAGGTAGTCGACTACGTCGTTTTCGTAGCCTTCGAGGGCGTATTCGGGGTAGGCAGTGGTAAGGATGACTTTGCACTTATTGCCAGCCAGCTTGAGGAATTGCAGGCCCGTGAGTTTGGGCATCTGGATATCCAGGAACACCACGTCGACCTGGCCCTGCTGCACCATCGTCAGCGCCTCAATGGGGTTGGTGGTAGTGCCCACCAGCGTGAAGAAAGGCACCTGGCCAATGTAATCGGCCAGGATGAGCAGGGCCGGGGCTTCGTCATCAACGGCGAGGCAGCGAATCATGGGCGGGGTGAGTGAGGTTTGTAGGGCTAAAGAACGGCAGACAACAAGTCGTTTGTCATCCTGAGCGGAGCGAAGGACCTTATCACCAATAAACGGTTTGCAGTAAATCAGTTGGTTAATGCGCCTCGTTCATCGGTAATAAGGTCCTTCGCTATGCTCAGGATGACAGATAGCATTACCCCACCAGCCGCAACGATGTCGTGAACTGTTCGCCCGCCGAATCCACTTTTAGCGTGTGGCGCTCAGGGTACAGCAGCTCCAGGCGGCGAACGAGGTTGGGGAGACCGATGCCGGTGGTGGCATCTTTCTGGTCGTCGCTGCGCTGGTTTTTTACTGTGAAAAGCAACTGCTCGCCGTCGATATTCAGGCGAATGTGCACGGGATGTTCGGGGTCGTCATGCACGCCGTGCTTGATGGCGTTTTCCACGAAGGGGATGAGCACCAGCGGGGCCACGCGGCGGCCGGCCGGCTCGCCGCTCACGCGGAAATCGACGTGGAAGCTGTCGGGGAAGCGCAGGCGGTAAAGGTCCAGGTAGTTGTGCAGGTACTCGATTTCCTTTTCCAGCGCTACCTGGCCGTCGGGACTCTCGTGCAGCATGTAGCGCATCAGCTCCGAGAGTTTCAGGATGGCGTTGGCCACGGGTTTGGCCACGGGGTAGGCCATGCTGAAGAGCATGTTCAGGGTGTTGTAGAGGAAGTGCGGGTTGATTTGGGTTTTGAGAAAAGCCACTTCGGCAATGCGCTTTTCCTCGCGCAATTGCCGGTTTTCGCGCTCGCGGCGCACGGCCGCGCTGCCGGCCCAGAGCGCGGCACTGAGCACAATCATGGGGCTGCCGAAAAACATGTTGTCGAAAATGTAGTACGTCACCGACGTGTCGGGCGAGTAGTTGTGGAAGCCCAGCACGGCGGGGTAAATCACTTCCTCAATCAGGGCCCGGGCACCGATGTAGAGCGCCAGCACGCCCAGCAGCGCCGCTGCCAGCTGCGGCGCGCGGCCCGAGCGCAGCAGGCGCGGATACACCACCAGATAGCACAGGTAAAACTCAATGAAACGGATGAAGAGAACGGAGCCCGTGAGCCACAGGCCGATGCGCATCCCGGCCCGGTGATGCAGAAACACGCCCAGAAATTCGTAGCCGCCATACAGCAGCCAGCCCAGTATGTGCCAGCGAAGAGCGGATTTGGTGAGCAGATTGGCCATGGTAGCGCGAAGAGTAATGCAGAGCCAAAACTACCGCCCCCCGCCAGCGCCCACACCTTTTTTATGCGAAAGGCCGGTTTTGGGATGTGAAATCAGAAAAGGACGTTTTCGGGCGGTTGCAGCGGGTTTCGAGGCGTTGGAATAATGTTTTTTACCCTGAAAATGGCCCGGCTCACCTTTGAGCCATCAACCAGCCAACGCCCTTTCCGATGAACACCTTCGCCTGCGTCCGCCGCCTTTTCGTTCTGCTGCTCCTGGCTTTGCCGGCCCTTTCGCAGCGGGCCGCTGCTCAAGCTACTGCCACCGGCACCGTGCTGAACCGCACCGGCCAGCCGTTGCCTTTCGCCACCGCCGTGTTGCTGCATTTGCCCGATTCCACCATCGTCAACTCCCAAACTACCACTGAGCAAGGCGCCTACACCTTCGGCGGCGTAAAGACCGGCCGCTACTGTGTGAAGGCCCTATTGATGAGCTACACCAGTGCCCGCAGCGCCGCCTTTATAGTGAGCCAGGAGGCCGTTGCGGTGCCGTCCCTGCGCCTGGCGCCCGCCGCTACGGCGCTGAAAGAAGTAACCGTAGTGGGCAATACGCCCATGCTTGAGCAGCACGCCGACCGCACTGTGGTGAACGTGGCCCGCCTGAACACGGCCGGCGAAACAGCCCTCGATATCCTCAAAAAAGCCCCTGGCGTTACCCTCGACAAGGACGATAACGTGGTGTACCGCGGCAGTGCCGGCGTAAACGTGATGATTGATGGCAAGCTCACCTACATGAGCGGTGCGGCGCTAAGCAGCTACCTGAAATCCCTGCCTGCCTCGGCCATCAGCCAGATTGAGCTGATGCCCAACCCGCCCGCTTCGATGGACGCCGCCGGCACCGCCGGCGTGCTCAACATCAAGCTGCGCCGCAGCCAGCTGCCGGGCCTGAGCGGTACCTACAACCTGGGCCTCGGCCAGGGGCGCTACGAGAAAAGCTGGGCCGGCACCAACCTGGCCTACAATGTGGGCAAAGTGCGCCTGTTCGCCCGCCTAGACGCCGGCCGCTACAACTCCTTCAACCGCCTCACGATGATTCGCAACATCCGCGACAGCATCTTCAACCAGGAAAACGTGTGGCGGCCCCTCACTTACACCGCCAACTACACTACCGGTGCCGACGTGGCCCTCACCGCCAAGCAAAGCATCGGCGTCCAGCTGCGCGGCGGTTTCGACCAAACCGACGCCGTGAGCACCAGCAACTCCGTAACCACCGACCGGGCCGGCAACCCCGGCGGCCGTCGCCAGATGACCAACCCCCAAACCACCAACGGCACCAACCAGGCCCTGAACCTCTACTACCGCTACGCCCTCGACAGCACCGGCCGCGAGTTGAGTGCCGATGTTGACTACGTGCGCTACACCAGCACCAAAGCCCAAAGCTTCAACAACGTGGTGTTTGCGCCCAACGCCGAGCAGGGCCGTCCGGCCGAGCAGCTACGCAGCAACGCCTCGTCAGAAACCACCATCCGGGCCGCCAAAATCGACTACGTACACCCCTTTGCCGGCACCAAGTGGCGGGCCGAAGTAGGCGCTAAAACCAGCTGGGTTACCTCGCGCAGCGCCATCCAATTCGATAAGCTGATGAACAGCGGCTGGCAGCTCGATGCTCTGCGCACCAACCAGTTCGCCTACGACGAGCACATTAGCGCCGGTTACGTGAGCGTGAATACTACCCTTAACCGCCTGGAGCTGAAAGCCGGCCTGCGCGGCGAGCTCACCCAAACCACTGGCACGCCGGCTATCGGCCCGCGCATTGCCCGCAATTACTTCCAGTTGTTTCCCAGCGCTTTCGCCAGCTATAAAGTCGATGGAAACAACCAAGTGAGTGCCTCGGTGAGCCGCCGCATCACCCGCCCCGCCTACCAGAACCTGAACCCCTTCCTCAACTACTCCGACTTCTACACGGCCCAGCAGGGCAACCCCTTTCTGGCGCCTTCGCTCTCCCAATCCCTCGTGCTTAACTACCTGCATAAAGACTTCCAGGTGCTGAGCCTGAGCTACCTGCGCGAAACCAACTCCGTGAACAACGTAATAGCCCAGAACGACGACACCAACGTATCGACCAGCACCCCGCAGAACCTGGCCAAAACCAGCACCCTCACCCTGAGCTCGGGCGGCCACACCGACATCACCAAGTTTTGGGGCGTCGATAACCAATTAAGCGGCAGCTACACGCAGGTCAATACCATCATCCAAGACCAGCCCGTGAGCCTGGCCAGCTACAGCTGGTCGGCCAGTTCCAACCACACCTTTACCCTGCCCCGCAGCTACAAGCTACAAGTAGGCGGCAGCTACGACTCGCCTGCCGTGATGGGCCTTTACCACACCAAAGCCAACGGCGCCCTGAACCTGGGCCTGAAAAAGCAGCTCTGGGCCGAGCGCGCCACCTTCAGCCTGCGCGTCGCCGACGTGTTCAACACCAGCCGCTTCCGCAGCACGCTCAACTACAACAACGTGAACCAGACCTGGAACAACCAGTGGGAAAGCCGCCGCGTAACGCTCGCCTTCACCTGCAAAATCGGCAACGGCAAAACCCAGGCCCGCCGCGCCGCCGCCAGCTCCGATGAGGAAGGCCGCGTAGGGAATTAGTCGGTAGCTTACACGCTGCCTTAGAGCGGTTTCGAAGTCGGTGGATGTAGGGGCGGGGTCGTACATTGTTCCGCCTGTACACTGGCCACGAAACCGCTCTAATACCTCCTTGCCAACGGGTTATATTCCAGCAGCCGCGCATCCACCAGTCCTGCTAGCAGCGCATCGCCCAGCGGCTGCAGCTCCATTCTGCTCCGCGCCGCCGCGCAGTACCCCACATTCTCCCGCGCACCTGCGCCACTTCCAGCACGCTCCACTCGCGGGCGTCTGGTGGTGCCTGATGAGCCGAAACGTTGGCAGCAGGCGTAGCGGACAGGAGCGGGGCAGCGGGGCGAGTAGTCATCGGGGCGCTAAGAACGGGCCGGACGCGACTATTTGCTTGCGGCAGGAGCGGGCTGCCCTGTGCAATATGGTCGCCGTCCGCGCCGTTTCCAATACCGGCGGCCGACTCGTATTTTAGGGCTTTCGCCACGCCCGGGTTTATGCTGAACTACTACCGCCTTCTGGGCATCGGCCCCACGGCCACGCCCGCGCAAATTGAGCAAGCCTATACCCGGCAGCGCGCCCGCCTGCACCACCGTGCCACCGCCGACCCGGCCCTGCGCCACCGCCTGGCCGAGGTAGAGGCCGGCTACGGCATTCTGGCCCACCCGCGCCGCCGCGTGATGTACGACCAGCTCCTGGCCCAGCAACCTGCCCCGCCGCCCCCGGCTTCGGAAGCCCGCCTGCTGGCGCTGGCCCCCTGGGCCCGCCGCCTGAACGCGGCCCTGCTGGCCTTGTGCCTGCTGCTGGGCTTGGATTGGGCCTTGCCGCTGCGCGAATACCCGTCGGAAATCGTGCGAAGCCGTTTTCCTATTGCGGTATCGTCGTCGCTGTCCGACCCGCAGCTGGCTTACCGCGTGCACACCCCGCACACGAGTTTCCGGCTGCCCAGTGCCATTGGCTACCGGGTGCGCGAGGGCGACGCTTTGCACGTGTGGCAAACGCCCTTTTTGGGGGTAGTGCAGCGCATCAGCGCGCCCGCCTCGCCCGACGGCCCGGCTCCGTTTCGGCCCTACGACGGCACCATCTACGGCACGTTTGCCTTGTTGCCGCTGCTGTTGGCCGCTGTGGTTGCCGTGGGTTGCTGGCCCGGCCGCTCGCCCGAGCTGGTGGTGAACACCGCCGGCGTAGCCGCCCTGCTGGCGCTGCTGCTGGCCGTGCTGCTTTTCGCTTTTTAAAGGCCGTGCCTAACCCAGGTGCCACTTTTGCGGTTGAGCGTCGTACAGTAGCCGGCGGCGCATAGTTGCCGTATTCACCCTCCCGATATTCATGGATTCTATCTCCGCGCAACCCGAAGAACTATTGTTTAATGCCGCCCGCCGGGGCGACGTACCCGCGCTGCAGCAAGGCCTGGCCGCCGGTGTGGCCGTCGATGCCGCCAACGATAAAGGCTTCACAGCCCTCATCCTGGCCAGCTACGACAACCACCCCGAAGCTGCCCGCTTTCTGCTCGACCAGGGAGCCAACCCCAACCAGCAGGACATCACCGGCAACACGGCCCTGATGGGCGTCAGCTTCAAAGGCTACCCCGATGTAGCCCGCTTACTCATCGAGCGCGGGGCCGACCTCAACCTGCAAAACGGCAACGGCGGCACCGCCCTCATGTTCGCCGCCATGTTTGGCCGCCACGATGTGCTGAAGCTCCTGCTCGAAGCCGGCGCCAACAAGCACATCCCGGATGCCCGCGGCCTCACCGCCCTGCACCTGGCCGGCCAGCAGGGCAACGAAACTGCCTGGACGTTGCTCGGCGGCGCGCCACCGACAGGCGAGTAGGCTTTCTCCTCGGTGGTACGCGCCAGCCCGGCAAACCTAACCGGCTGGCGTGTACCTTGCTGTATGCGCAGCATCTCCTTCAACCCAGCCATGCTGACAGCAGTGCTGACCGGCCGCAAAACCGTCACGCGCCGCCGTCTGTCCTCCGGCTTGCCCATGCAGCAGGAGCCGGACCGGTACCGGTTTATTGGCGTATCTGCGCAAGGCGTGCTGTTCGAAGACAGTCACACCCAGCCGCCCTCCTTGCTGCCCCTGGTGCCGCTGCCCTTCGGCCCGCCCGACACTAGCCTAAGCGTGTTGGAAGACCCGTTGCTCGTACTGAAAATCGTGAGTGTGCGGGCCGAGCAGGTGCGCGAAATGACCAACGCCGATGCTGAAACGGAAGGCATTGGCGCCCGTCCGGAAGGCCCACTCCACTGGGGCGGGGTCGAGCCCAATGCCGCCCAGCCCGGCAGCTTTCACTGGTACGATAGTCCTATCGCGGCTTTTCAGGGACTACTTGATTCCATCTATCCCACCGCCTGGGCGCGCAACGAGTGGGTGTGGGTAATTGAGTTCGAGCGGCAGTAGCCGCGCGCCGATTACCCCAGCCACACGGCCGCCAGCGCCAGCAACGCCGGTACCGTCTGCACCAGCAGGATGCGTCCGCCCGCCGTGGCCGCCCCATACATACCTGCCACCGCCACGCAACCCAGAAAAAAGCTGGCCACGTTGCGGTGCCAGTTAGGGTCCGAAATCAATAGCGACCAGACAAGCCCGGCCGCCAGAAACCCGTTGTACAGCCCCTGGTTGGCAGCCAGCACCTTGGTGGGCTCAAACAGCTCCGGCCGCAGCGAGCGGAAGGTTTTGGGCCCGCGCGTGGTCCAGGCAAACATCTCCAGCCACAGAATGTAGCCATGAATCAGCGCCACGAGGGCAATCAGGATTTGGGCAAGCAGGTGCATGGCGGTGGGGGAAAGTGTAAAAAGCAGCGGCTAACTTACTCAATTGCCACTGGTGTGGGCCGCTACGGCTGGGGTAGGCAGGGGCTTCGGGCACGCAAAAGGCCCGCCGGGTGGGGCGGGCCTGGGGTTAGGCTTATAAACAACAGAATTGCCGCTATTATTAAGTGATAATGTCATGCCAAAGGCAAATGCTGACGTTTAACCTATTTAGTGAATA
Source organism: Hymenobacter glaciei (assembly GCF_039539585.1). Taxonomy (NCBI): domain Bacteria; kingdom Pseudomonadati; phylum Bacteroidota; class Cytophagia; order Cytophagales; family Hymenobacteraceae; genus Hymenobacter; species Hymenobacter glaciei. The sequence goes on from NZ_BAABDK010000010.1 coordinate 451,230, forward strand.
TTTCGATAAACTTTTTGTGCACTTCATGGCATAGAATAGCATCTTCCATAGCGTTATGATGTATGCTTCTTATTAATCCAAAATACTCGATGCAATCCGTTAAGGATTTTATATCAGGTCTGATAATATTGATACAGGCAGCCAATTTGGAAATTGATTGTACATCAAGGTGTCTATAACTTATTTTGTTATATAGGTTATCAAACTTATTGACTGAGCACATTTTCTTGAAAAATGGAACATCAAAAGTTGTATTCCAAGCTCCAAAGTGGAAGTCGTATCCAAATTTTTGAAAAAAATCCGTTAGCACTTCTGCTTGTGAAGGACTGTTTATTAGTGATGCATAGTCAATCCCATGTACGGATACTGCATCATTGTTTTTGAGCGCTGGATTGGATAAGCTTATCCTGGAATAGAATTCGTTTATCCTGTTGCCGTTCTCATCTACCAGCACAGCTCCAAACTCTACAGGCTCATCTTTAAAGATATCGATGCCTGTTGTCTCAAAGTCAATAAAGCAAATTTTCGAATTAGTAGTCAAGGACTTCATAATAAGTTGGGTCAGAGGTTATGTTATTCAATTCCGACATGCACTTAGTGTACACGCATCCATCCTCATCAGTTCGCTTGAATAGGAATGCAAATGGTCTCACCGCCTTATCACGCGATATTTTTGATGGGCAAAGGATTAAGTGGTCGTCGAAGCGATAAAAAGAGTAAAAGTTGGGATGTACTTTAATAAAATGAATTCTAATTTTTGCTTTAATCTGTTTCTTTCTTTTGAGCTCATTAAACTGAGAAATAAGTGTTGTTTTTGTTTCGATTATTTTATTTCTAGTGCTAGTAGAACTTCCAGCCTGATTCCAGTGCTTCTCCAATGCATCTACAAATATGTTGTCTTCATGATAGATAAAAATATTTATTTGTTTTCCCTTCTGTCCAGCAATTTTTGCGATTGCATCGTTATAAGTACTAAATAGAGTTTGTCCATAAGTCAGATACATGTCGATTCTAGTCGCGCCTAGTAAGTATTTTCTGAAATCAAAGTCCATAAAACTAGGATAGTAACTTACTAATCCTGATGTTATAACTTCTTTTGAAATCTCAAAATTGCGCAGCATGTTTTCATAAACTTCTTTTCGGGAAAATAAATCAAAATAAATGCCTACTAATAGGCCAGTTAAAGCTGCAATAGCTAGATTTGAAGCTATGTTAATATAAGGTATAGCGTCCGAGCTAGGATTTTTTGCTTTGAAAAGTTCAGTAGCCAATAATATTATGATTGTAATCAAAAATATTAATATGTTAATGGGGGTAAAGACTTTCGCTTTCATATGAATTTTTGTTTGTGAAAATTTAGAGAAATTAACCCTGCGCCCCCAGCTTCCCCAGAATCTCCAGCGCGGCCGTGGCGATGACCGTGCCCGGGCCGTACACGCCGGCCACGCCGGCATCGTACAGAAACTTGTAGTCCTGGGCGGGAATCACGCCGCCGGCAATCACCAGAATGTCTTCGCGGCCGAGCTGCTTCAGCTCCGCCAGCAGCTGGGGGAGCAGGGTTTTGTGGCCGGCGGCGAGGCTGCTCACCCCCACCACGTGCACGTCGTTGTCGGCGGCCTGGCGGGCTACTTCGGCGGGCGTCTGGAAGAGGGGCGCGAGGTCAACGTCGAAGCCCACATCGGCGAAGCTGGTGGCGATGATTTTGGCGCCGCGGTCGTGGCCGTCCTGGCCCATTTTGGCTACCAGCATGCGCGGCCGGCGGCCTTCGTTGGTGGCAAACTCCTCGGCCGCCGCGCGCGCCCGCTCGAAGGCTTCGTTGTTGTGCATCTCGCTGCTGTACACGCCGGCCACGGTGCGCGAGGTGGCCTGGTGGCGGCCATACTGCGCTTCGAGGGCATCGGAGATTTCGCCTAGCGTAGCGCGGGCGCGGGCTGCGGTAATGGCCAAAGCCAGTAAGTTGTGCGAGTTGAGGGCAGAGGGCTGAATGGATGCATCGGTGCCGCCTGTTGCTTCCGCATTCAGCGCTCCCAGTTCCTCCACTCTGATTCCGGCCGCTTCGGTGAGGGCGGCCAGGGCCACTTTCACAGCTACGGGGTCGCGGTCGGTGCGCACTTGCTGCAGGCGGGCAATCTGGCTGGTGCGCACGGCGTCGTTGTCGATGTCGAGCACTTCAACCTCCGTTTTTTCGGTGGTCTGGTACTTGTTCACCCCCACGATGATTTCCTGGCCCGAGTCGATGCGCGCCTGCTTGCGGGCAGCGGCTTCCTCGATGCGCAGCTTGGGCAGGCCGGTTTCGATGGCCTTGGCCATGCCGCCCAGCTCCTCCACTTCCTGAATCAGCGCCCAGGCCTTATCGGCCAGCTCGTGGGTCAGGGTTTCGACGTAGTAGCTGCCGCCCCAGGGGTCGACTACTTTGGTGATGTCGGTTTCGTGCTGCAAATACAGCTGGGTGTTGCGCGCGATGCGGGCCGAAAAGTCAGTGGGCAGAGCAATGGCCTCATCCAGCGCATTGGTGTGCAGGCTTTGGGTGCCGCCGAGCGCGGCGGCCAGCGCCTCAATGGCCGTGCGGGCCACGTTGTTGTAGGGGTCTTGCTCGGTGAGGGAGTAGCCCGACGTCTGGCAGTGCGTGCGCAGGGCCAGGCTTTTGGGGTTGGTGGGATTGAACTGCTGCATGAGCTTGGCCCACAACAGACGGCCGGCGCGCAGCTTGGCAATCTCCATGAAGTGGTTCATGCCAATGGCCCAGAAGAAGCTCAGGCGCGGGGCAAACTCGTCAATCTTCATGCCCGCGTCGAGGCCGGCGCGCACATACTCCAGGCCGTCGGCCAGGGTGTAGGCCAGCTCCAGGTCGGCGGTGGCGCCGGCTTCCTGCATGTGGTAGCCCGAGATGGAAATAGAGTTGAATTTGGGCATGCGCGCCGCCGTGTAGCTGAAAATATCGGCGATGATGCGCATGCTCGGCGCGGGCGGGTAGATGTAGGTGTTGCGCACCATGAACTCCTTCAGAATGTCGTTCTGGATGGTGCCCTGCAGCTGCTCGGGCTGCACGCCCTGCTCCTCGGCCGCCACAATGTAGAAGGCCAGCACCGGCAGCACGGCCCCGTTCATGGTCATGCTCACCGACATCTGGTCGAGCGGAATCTGGTTGAAGAGGATTTTCATATCCTCTACCGAGTCGATGGCCACCCCGGCCTTGCCCACGTCGCCCTGCACCCGCGGATGGTCGGAGTCGTAGCCACGGTGCGTGGCCAAATCGAAGGCCACGCTCAGTCCTTTCTGCCCACCGGCCAGGTTGCGACGATAAAATGCGTTCGACTCTTCTGCTGTCGAGAAGCCCGCGTACTGCCGCACCGTCCACGGGTTTTGGGTGTACATGCTGGCGTAGGGCCCGCGCAGGTAGGGCGCCTGCCCCGCGCCAAAACCCAGGTGGTCGAGGTGGGCTACATCGGCTGCCGTGTACACGGGCTTGATGGCAATGCCCTCGGGCATGAGCGTCGCAGCCGTGTCGGGCGCGGTGGTTGCTGCCGTAGCAGGAGCCGCATCGTAGGGAATCGAAGAGAAATCGGGCTTCATAGGTCGGAAGGGAGTCGGGCCGTTATCTGTCAATTCGAGCGCAGCGTAATGCAGCAATTATCATCTCGATGCGACTGGCCTTGTATTGTGAGAAGCGTTTTGAAATGCTTCAGTGATTATTGCTGTAATGGCCTTGATGCCAGGTACGCCCGGCTATGCCGTAACTGGTGGCACTTGCCGGCCTTGCAGCCGCGCCAGCACTTCCTCGGTTGTGTAGCCCTGCACCTTCATTTCCTGGAAGCCAAACACGCGCACGGCCTCGTGCATGGTGGCCAGGTCGGCCGAGAGCAGGGCCGGCGGAATGAACTGCTGCTTCTCAGTTGGAATCTGGTAGATGAAGCGGGCAAAGCGCCGGAACTGCTCGGGCGTGGCGTACATCAGCGTGGCTTCCTCGGCCGAGGAGTAGAGCAGCGACAGCGTGCCGGCCGGGTGGCTGGCCGCCAGCTCGGGCCGCTCGTGCGCCTGCAGCATCTGCAGGAAGCTTTCCAGAATTACCTGGTTGGTGTTGGCTCCGAGCAGCACCACGGCCGCCCGCTTGCTCTTGCGGTCGCGGCGCTCAAAGTGCAGCGCCGTGGCCAGGCGCAGCACTTCGGTGGGGTATGCCGCCCTCGTCACATCAAACTCGGCCGAGCGCAGGAGCTTTTTGGGATGGAAGGAGAAATTTTCGTGCGGGTTCTGGAAGCGGTTGGTGCCCACTACCACCTGGTGGCCGCTGGCAATGCGCCGGAAGGTTTCGTTGGCCACGGTCTTAATCTCCTCCAGCAGCTGTCCGCGCATCTGCGTCAGCCCGCCGGCTACTTCAATGCGCTGAAACAGCGCCCAGGCCTCGCGGGCCAGCTGGTCGGTCAGGGTTTCGAGGTAGTAGGAGCCGGCGGCGGGGTCCTGCACGCGTCCCAGGCCGGCTTCCTCGCGCAACAGCACCGAAAGGTTGCGCGCCAGGCGGGCCGAAAACTCGTTGCTGTCGGCAAACAGGCAGTCGAACGGAGCTACGCTCAGCGAGTCGGCCCCGCCCAGCACGGCGCTCATGGCCTCGGTAGTGTGGCGCAGCAGGTTGGTATGCGCGTCGAGGGTCGTCTGCGTCCAGGTGGCCGTCGTGGTGTGGATGCGCAGGCTGGCGTTTAGCTCGGCGGGCAGGCCGAAGGCGTGCAGCAGCGTGGCCCACAGGCGGCGTAGGGCGCGCAGCTTGGCAATTTCGAGGAAGTAACCGGGCATCACGGCTATGTGCAGGTGCAGCGCGGCCGCTACTTCAGCAGCCGGGGTCTCATCGTTGGGCAGCTCGGCCAACAGGGCCGCGGCCGTGTTCAGGCTGAAAGCAATTTGCTGCGTCGCCGTAGCGCCGCGGTTGCCGAAAAAAGCCCCATTCACAGCCAGTGCCCGGAAGTCGGGCATGGCCGTGGCCAGGCGCACACAGCGGCGCAGGCCAGCGCGGTAGTCGGCCAGCTCGGCCCCTGCGGGCACGGCGCCGGGCGCAAAGCGCAGGAAACCGCGCAGCGCGGTGCCAGGCGCAGCATCCACTAACCGGCCCAGGAGCGCATCGGGAGCTGCCGTGGTGGTGTAACCGACAAACGTGCTGGCCAGTGGCAGCCGCTCGGCCAGGTAAGCCACGTCGAAAGTCGCCGCGTCGTGGCACACGAAGTGCATGCCGTCGGCTCCGCGTGCCAGGGCGTCGGCCGCCTGCTCAATTTGCAGGCGGCCGTCCTGGCCGGCGGGCACATTCAGGCTGGGTACATTCAGCCAGGGCGCGGTGGGGTGCGGCAGCGGCGCGGGCGGGCCACCCAGAGCCACAAGGGCTTCGCGGTGGTAAAAAGGCTCCAGGCTGAAGCCATCGGGCAGGGGCCAGCGCAGGGTAGCGGGGTCGCGGCCCTTTAGTTCGCGGGCCAGGCGAGCCTGCCACTCGGCAGTGCTGACGGCCGGAAACTCGGCAAAAGAAACGGGCGAAGCGGAAGACAATTCGTCCATGAATTCTTTGTTGTGGATAATGAAAAACGGGCCAGCCAAACAAAACTGGCCGAAAGATACCAAGCAGCGGACTTACCCACTTTTAAGTACCGGCTTCTACGGGAGCTGGTCGTAGTTTTACCGAAACTTTCTATCGAATTAAATAGCCTATATGCTCCGGACGCTTACGTTCTGCCTTGCCTTGCTGGTGTTGCCGCACTTGCTGCATGCCCAAACTAACTGGCGGCCAGGCTATATCATCACCTTGCCGGGCGATACCCTCCGGGGTACCGTCGATTACAGCCTAAGCTCTCGTAGTGCCTATGAGTGCCATTTTAAAGCCTCGCCTTCCGGCGAGGCTGCTGCATACGCACCTGCCCAGCTGCGGGGCTATGGGTTTTTCTACGACCGGTTTTACCAGTCGCAGCGGGTGCTGAAGCTGGCGATTGCCGGCGATACAACTACGCAGGTAGCTTTTGCAGAGGTACTGGTGCAGGGAGCGGCCTCCTTGTATCGGTTTGCCGCGGGCAACACCAGCGAGCAGTACTATGTGCACCGTTCTGCGGGCCCATTGCAGCAGCTGGTGCAAACATCGGAGCGTGTGGTAGAAAATGGCCGCGTCTTTCATCGCGAAAAAGCACTGTACCGCGCCACGTTTGCTGAAGTATTTCAGGGGTGCCCGGCTGTGCAGTTCGAGGTGATAAAGGCACCCTTCAACCGAAACAGCATGGTGCAATTGGTGCGGCATTACAACGACTGCGTAGGCGGCCCACAGGTTGTATCGGCCGTTACGGCCTCGAACCGCCGCAGCTACCTTTTGCTCTCGGCCGTGGCCGGCGGGCAGCTCGGCACGCTGGACATCGAAACCAGCTTTCCCAAACAGCACACCATTCTGCCGGCCAACCCATCGCCGGTGGTGGGCCTGGCGCTGCAGCAGTACCTGCCGCTAATGGGCAACCGGTGGTCGTTGCGGGTCGAACTGCTGTACCAGCGCCAGCATTATGAGCGGGAATTTACTGGCAGCAATCCGTACCGCACCTATTCTTATCAAGAGCATGTGCGGGTGCAGTTCGACCAGTTGCGCGTGCCCATCGAAGTACGGTTTTCGCCCTCCAGCAGGCGCATCAAGCCCTTTGTAGCACTCGGGGCCAGCATCGGCTTTGCCCTTAAGAACATCAGTGAATCGCAGTACCGGTACCTTCCTGCAGTCGACTACTCGCCGTGGCAGCCAATTATCCAGTCTCGCAACCTCGAGCAGGGAGTGCTGTTGGGCGTGGGGGCTGCCACCCAATTGGCCAACAAGCGCCACGTAGCGGCCGAGCTGCGGGCCGAGCGCGGCAACGGATTTAGCGCGGTTGTGGACATTGGAACACTCGTTACCCGGTATTCATTGCTCTTCAGCTACGACCTTTCCAAGCAGTCGCGCTGAAACACGGGGCGCGTTTGCAACCAGCATTCGGGCTCCTGCCACAGCCCTCACTGGCTTGGGCACTTCCCGGATTCGCCCAATCGCACGGCTGCGATGGCTGCGGCAACAGGGGAGTGCAACGTTTGGGTAAAGCGCACCATCGCACGACAAAGCTGTGGCGCGGCTGTACCTCTGCCAACCGGACAGTATCTTGCCGTGCCGTTGACGGCGTTATTCGTTAAAAATAGCATTTCATGATTTTCGGCTTTCCTTCCCGGCTCGTGCTGGGCTTTTCTCTGGCGCTGGCGCTGGCCACCGGCTGCCAACGCGCCGCCTACGCCCCCACGGCCCATTTCGTGCCCGTTACGAGCCAGCCGGTAGGTAAAACGCAGGCCGAAGACCCTGCCATTGCCGCCCTCATCGCGCCCTACCACGACAAGGTAACCGCCCAGATGACCGAGGTACTCGGCACTGCCCCACAACCGATTACAAAGGGCCCCGGCGAAAACCCACTCTCCAACTTCGTGGCCGACCTGCAGCGCACCCGCGCCAGCGCCGAGCTCAAGCAGCCCATTGCACTGGGCGTGATGACCAACGGCGGCCTGCGTGCCGGCTTTGTGGCCGGGCCGGTCACGCTGGGCTCGGTGTTCGAGCTCATGCCCTTCGAGAACGAGTTGGTCGTCCTCGATGCCCCCGGCCCGGTGGTGCAGCAGCTGTTCGACTACGCTGCCCACATCAAAATGCCTATCTCCGGTGCCACCTACACCGTCACCTTCGACGGCATGCCCAAGGACATTCGCATCGGCGGCCAGCCCTTCGATGTGAATGACAGCCGCACGTACTCCATTGCCATTTCCGATTACCTGGCCACCGGCGGCGACAACCTTTCGTTCTTCAAAGCCCTCACGCCGCGCCATACCAACGTGCTGCTCCGCACAGCCATTGCCGACCACATCCGCGCCCTCACCAAGGCCGGCAAGCCCGTCACGGCCCAGGTCGAAGGCCGGGTAAAAGCCAATTAAGAATGAAGAATGAGAAATGCAGGAATTGTGGACCGTCACAATTCCTGCATTTCTCTTGTCAATTCTTCATTCCTCATTCTTCATTCCTCATTGAAAATGCAGCGTCGCGAATTTCTCCGCAATTCCCTCCTTGGCACCGCCGGCCTCACCGTGCTGGGTGGCTTAGCTAACTCCGCCGAAGCCGCTGCTACCGCCAAGGCTCCGCTTAAGCTCACCATTCTGCACACCAACGACATGCACTCGCGCATCGAGCCCTTCCCCGACAACGGCGGGCAATGGGCCGGGCTGGGCGGTATGGCCCGGCGCGCGGCGCTCATCAAGGACATCCGCGTCAAGGAGCCCAACGTGCTGCTGCTCGACTCGGGCGACATCTTTCAGGGTACGCCCTACTTCAACTTCTTCGGCGGCGAGCTCGAGTACAAGCTCATGAGCCAGATGGGCTACGACGCCAGCACCCTGGGCAACCACGACTTCGACAACGGCCTCGAGGGCCTGCAGCGCCAGCTGCCCAACGCTACCTTCCCCTTCCTCATCGCCAACTACGACTTCTCGAAGACGCCGCTGGCTGGCCGGTTCGAGCCATACAAGGTATTCGACAAGCAGGGCATCCGCGTGGGCGTGTTCGGCATCGGCATCGAGCTGAGCGGCCTGGTGGCCGATAAGAACTTTGGGCAGACTGTTTTTCTTGACCCCGTCGCCAAAGCCAAGGAAATGGTGGCCCAGCTGCGCGGCCCCGAGCGCTGCGACCTCGTCATCTGCCTCTCGCACCTCGGCTATAAGTACGAAAGCACCAAGCTCGACGACCGCAAGCTCGCGGCCCAGGTTTCGGGCATCGACCTCATACTAGGCGGGCACACCCACACGTTCATGGACGCGCCCGAGCCCATCGCCAGCCCCGACGGCCACTCCACGCTCGTGAACCAGGTGGGCTGGTCAGGCATAAATCTGGGAAGGCTGGATTATGAATTTTCAGCAAAAAACAAGCGCGCCGGGCTGGCAAGTGCCGCCGTGGTGCCGGTTCGGGCGGCCTGCTAAAAGCACGACATACACAAGGCCATTTCGGCTTTTTTAAGTGCGAAGTTTTCCACAATTTTGTCCCCCTCTAAAAAATAACGCCCGCTTCGGGCGGCTCATTTCGGTCTTCTTTTTGCTCCCGGTTTGTTGCCGGTTTCCTTTCAATCGTTCAAATGCTCAAGGATTTTCGCACGGTTTGGGCTGGCTGCTTGCGCAGCATCTCGGCGGAAATCGGGGAGCAGAGCTTTAAGACCTGGTTCCAGCCCATTGTGCCGGTCGAGCTGAAGGGCAACGTGCTCACCATTCAGGTGCCGAGCGCCTATTTCTACGACTGGCTGGAGGAGCATTACGTGGATGAACTGCGCCGCGCGCTCTACCAGCAGCTGGGCAGCGAAGGCCGCCTCGAATACAGCGTGGTGGTAGACCAGGGCAACGAGCAGACGCCGCCCCGCGCCTTGCACCTGCCGCCCACCCGCAAGCAGGCCGCTCCCGACCCGCGCGACGCGCCCCAATCCATGCCGGGTATGCCCGTTGGTAACCCGTTGGCGGGTAGTGCCCGCGCCGGGTCGGCCCGCTACGTCAACTCGGGGGCCGTGCGCACCACACCACGCGGCAATAACTTCGCCAACGGCGGCGGGGCCGACACGATGGCGATGCCCCGCAACCCCTTCGACCAGGCCCGCCCGATGGACGGCAACCTCGTGCCGTCGCAACTCAACGGTTCGTACACGTTCGACAACTACATCGAGGGCGACTGCAACCGCCTGGCCCGCTCGGCCGGCCTCGCGGTGGCCAACAAGCCCGGCACCACCAGCTTCAACCCGCTGATGGTGTACGGCGGCGTGGGCCTGGGCAAAACGCACCTCGTGCAGGCTATTGGCAACCACATCAAGGCTACCGCGCCCGAGCGGTTTGTGCTGTATGTGTCGGCCGAGAAGTTCACCAACCAGTTCATCGACAGCGTGCAGCGCGCGCAGGTACAGGACTTTGCGAACTTCTACCTGCAGGTCGATGCACTGATTCTGGACGACGTGCAGTTTCTGGCCAACAAGGGCAAGACCCAGGAGATGTTCTTTCACATCTTCAACCACCTGCACCAGTCGGGCAAGCAGATTGTGATGACCTCCGACCGGCCCCCCAAGGACCTGCTGGGCCTGGAGGACCGGCTGCTCAACCGCTTTAAGTGGGGCCTGACGGCCGACGTGCAAAGCCCCGACTTTGAGACGCGGGTGGCCATCATCCGCAACAAGATGGAGCAGGACGGCATCGACATTCCGCCGGACCACGTGGTGGATTACCTGGCCAACTCGGTGCACACCAACGTGCGCGAGCTGGAAGGTGTGATTGCCTCGCTGGTGGCCCAAAGCAGCCTGAGCCGCCGCGACATCGACCTGGAAATGGTGAAGCAGGCCCTGCGCCACATTATTGAGGAGGTAGAGGCCGAGGTAAACCTCGACTTCATTCAGAAGACCGTGGCCGCGTATTTCAGCATCTCCGTTGAGTTGCTGAAGGACAAAACCCGCAAGAAGGAAGTGGTAACGGCCCGCCAGGTTGCCATGTACTTCGCCAAGCACCACACGGCGCACACCTTGAAAACCATTGGCTTCCACTTCGGTGGCCGCGACCACACCACCGTGATGCACTCGGTGCAAACCGTGTCGGACTTGGTGGATTCAGACAAGAAATTTCGCGACCAGGTGGACGAGCTGCGGAAGAAATTCGCCAAGAAATAAGGGCCCATTCAGCCTAAATTGATAAGGGGGCTAAAGACCACTGTGAAGTGTCTTTAGCCCCCTTATCGTTTGGGGAAAGCCAAGGTTGGTTAAACTGCGGCCGCTGGGCTCACTTCCTGCAAGGGGAGGCTGTGCTTGGCGGCAAAGTCTCGTATCTGCTCGCGGAAACTGGCTTTACGCATCCGGCCTTTTACTTCGCGCAGGTTGAGGGCGTAGATTTCGCCGTCTTTCTGACGGACGCGCAACAACAGGGGCTTGAGCTCCAGAGCAGCAATGTTTTCGGCGGCGAACACCTGCTTGGGACGGAACAGGCCATTTTTGTGCACGATGTAGCCAGGGGTAAACTCGAGGTAGCTCTGGGTACCAAAAATAGGCGCGTTGTTCACCAACACATAGCCGAGGTACACGAACGTGAAGACCAGGAATACCCAGTGCAGAAAGTGGTAGTCCTGCGCGCCGGTGTTGCTCAGAATCCCGAACAGCACGTAGGCCAGCCAGAAAAGGCCGATGGCGAGCTGGCCCCAGAACGGGACGCGGGAAGTGTTGGCGGGGCGGAGGCGGATGCGGGTGGTACCAGTGGGCATAGCGACAAATTTAGTTGCTAGTTGTTAGTTGTCGGTTGTCAGAGCTAAAAAGAACGTCATGCTGAGCGTAGCCGAAGCATCTCTACCGCACAACGCAATCCACACGGTTGGTTTGCTGCTGCAATAGAGATGCTTCGGCTGCGCTCAGCATGACGTTCTTTCTGTGTTCAATTCAGCTATGTGGAACCTAGCCCAGAAACTTGGCTTCCAGCGTCATTTTGGGCACGGCGCTCAGTACTTTCGATACCGGGCAGTTTTCCTTGGCGTCTTCGGCGTGTTTCTGGAAATCGTCGGGCGTGATGTTGCCGCCGGTTACGTGGCCCTCGGTGCTCACGTGGATGTGCTCGATGACGGGGTGGCCGTTGTTGGGGTTCATCGTCACGGTGCTGGTGGTTTTGATGCTCTCTACCGAGTGGCCGTGCTTGGTGAGCACGCTGGTGAGGTACATGGTGTAGCAGCCGGCGTGGGCCGCGCCAATCAGCTCTTCGGGGTTGGTGCCGGCTTTGCCTTCGAAGCGGCTGCCCACGGAGTAGGGAGCATTGAGCGCGCCGCTTTCGGTGCTGAGGATGCCGCTGCCTTTGATGTCGCCGGTCCAGGCGGCCGTGCCTTTGTGGTCTGCCATGATAAAGTGAGTTGGAAAAGGTGAATGAGTGAGGTGAGCTTCAGCTTGCTGTTGTTGCAGCCAGGCTTGCAAGCTTAACGGTAGCCACCAGCGCAGGTTGCCCAGGCGGCAACACCCGAACCCCGCCAACGTACCTTCGTCGCCCCTCCAACGGCTTTTACTATCGCATTCATGGGACTGAAAGCTTCGCTAAGCCGCCCGCTGGCCCGCTACATTGCCCGGCGCTACGCCCGCTGGCAGCATCGCCCCGAAACCACCCAGCGCGAGCTGCTGGCCAAGCTCACGGCCACGGCGGCCGGCACCGCGTTTGGCCGTGCCCACGACCTAGGCGGCATCCGCACGCCCGCCGATTTGGCCCGGCAGGTACCCGTGCGCGATTACGAAGCTCTCAAGCCCTGGTTCGACCGCACCCAGGCCGGCGAGGCCGACGTGCTCTGGCCCGGCCACCCACTGTACCTGGCCAAAACCAGCGGCACCACCTCGGGTACCAAGTACATTCCGATTACCAAGGACAGCATCCCGAACCACATCGAGGGCGCCCGCGATGCCCTGCTGTACTACATCTACCGCACTGGCCGCAGTCGCTTTCTCGATGGCAAGCTGATATTCCTGTCGGGCTCGCCGGCGCTGGAAATGCACCACGGCATTCGCACCGGCCGGCTCTCGGGCATTGCCAACCACCACGTGCCGGCCTACCTGCGCCGCAACCAGCTACCGAGCTACCCCACCAACGTCATCGAGGATTGGGAAACCAAGCTGGAGCGCATCGTGGATGAAACCCTGGGCCAGCCGATGACCCTGATATCCGGCATTCCGCCTTGGGTGCAGATGTACTTCGACCGCCTCACGGCTCGCACCGGCCGGCCCATCAAGGACCTGTTCCCCGACTTCAACTTGTTCGTCTACGGCGGCGTCAACTTCGAGCCCTACCGCGCCAAGCTCTTCGAAAGCATCGGCCGGCCCGTCGACAGCATCGAGCTGTTCCCGGCCTCCGAAGGCTTCCTGGCTTTTCAAGACGAGCCCGGCAACCCCGGCCTGCTGCTGCTGCTGAACAGCGGCATCTTCTACGAATTCATCCCCGCCGAGCGATTCTTCGAGCCCGACGCGCCCCGTCTCACCATCGCCGACGTGGAGCTGGACCGCAACTACGCCGTGGTGCTCACCTCCAACGCCGGCCTGTGGGCCTACAGCCTCGGCGACACGGTGCGCTTCGTGAGCCTGCAGCCCCACCGCGTGGTGGTCACGGGCCGCATCAAGCACTTCCTCTCGGCCTTCGGCGAGCACGTGATAGGGGAGGAGGTGGAGCAGGCCCTGCGCGAAGTGATGGCCCAAACCCCCGAGGTCGAAGTCACCGAATTCACCGTGGCCCCGCTCGTGAGCGACGACCCCGCCACGCCCTCGCGCCACGAGTGGCTGGTGGAGTTTGCCCGCCCCCCGCACGACTCTACTGCCTTCGCCGTAGCCCTGGATACGGCATTGCGCCACCGCAATACTTACTACGACGACCTGCGCCGGGGCAACATTCTGGTACCATTGCAACTCACACAGCTGCCTGCTGGGGCCTTCCAGCGCTACATGAAAAGCCTGGGCCGACTAGGTGGGCAGAACAAGGTGCCGCGCTTGGGGAACGATAGGAAGGTGGCGGAAGGGCTGGCCAGCATGGGCTAAAATCCGTAACTTTAACCATGCTTCGTCTCGATAGAACTGTCACCCGCAAAACCACTTTGCACGCCGACCAAGATGTGGAGGACGTAGCTTATTGGCTCACCAAAGCCCCGGAAGAGCGCATGGCTGCTATTGAAATTATGCGCCAGCTGGCCTACCCGTTTCACCTGCCCAACCACGATGAAGGCCAACCAGCTCAACCCCGACTTCAAAGAATTTATCGAATTATTAAACGCTCACGCGGTTGAATATTTGGTGGTGGGCGCTTTCGCGGTAGCCCGCTACGGCGTGGTGCGCAACACCGGTGATATTGATGTGTGGGTGAACCAAACCCCCGAAAACGTAGCGCGGCTGGTACGTGTACTGGCCGCCTTCGGCGTTGCCAGCCTGGGGCACACGGTGACCGATTTCATGGAACCTGGTACCATTGTGCAAATCGGCGTGTCGCCCATCCGCATCGACTTATTAACCGCCATCGACGGCGTTGGCTTTGCAGAGTGTTACCCCAAGCGGGAAAGCAGTGTGCTTGATGGCGTCCCCGTAGCGGTTATCAGCATCCACGACCTGCGTCGCAACAAGGCCAGCACCGGCCGCGCCAAAGACGAGGAGGATTTACGCTTGCTCGATAGCCAAAACCCGGGTGAATAATCAATGCGCCTCGCCTTCGACCTCGACAACACCCTCATCCGCTGCGGCTACGACTTCCCACTCGAAACGCCCCAACGGCGCATCCTGGCGCGGCTGCTGAGCAACGAGCAGCTGCGCCACGGCACCAAAGCACTGACCGACCATTGCCGGCAGCGCGGCTGGGAAGTGTGGGTGTACACCACTTCCTACCGCAGTGCCTGGCGCATCCGCCGGCTCTTCTGGCTCCACGGCATCCGGCTCGATGGCGTGGTGAACCAACAGCGGCACAACCGCGAGGTAAAGGCCCACTGCACCAAACACCCGCCCAGCTTCAGCATCGACTTGCTGATTGACGATTCGGAAGGCGTGCGCATCGAAGGCGAGCGGCACGGCTTCCAGGTACTGGTGGTGCAGCCAGAGAATGCGCTGTGGGCGGAGAAGGTGCGGGCCTCCTTGGATTCCCTTTAACTTAGCCCCCAAGCCAAGCTTTTTCCGCTGCCCAGCGGCTCGCTCGCTGCTCTGAATAGAAGCTATAATTTAGCAGGGCTTGTTCATTACACTGACTTATACTGAGCCTGGAATGGATATAGGCGGCGGAATTTTGCTTTTGTTGGGAGCAGCCTTAATAGCCGGGTTTTGGGAACATTCGCGCCGTAAGCGAAAGAAAGTGCTGCTTCTCGGCCGCCCTCTTTTCGCAACCGTAGCTGAATACCGCTCAGAATTTGGCCGGGTGGCTGGTGCCTGGACCACTTTAGATTACCCGTACGTAACCTATCAGGACGAGGAAGGGGCATGGAAAAAAGAGCGGTTAGGCTATGCTACCAGCGGCAATAGAGAATTTTTTATCGGCCACTTGATTGAGGTAGTACATTTCGAAGGTGTTCTG
Organism: Hymenobacter glaciei; assembly: GCF_039539585.1. Taxonomy (NCBI): domain Bacteria; kingdom Pseudomonadati; phylum Bacteroidota; class Cytophagia; order Cytophagales; family Hymenobacteraceae; genus Hymenobacter; species Hymenobacter glaciei. The sequence goes on from NZ_BAABDK010000010.1 coordinate 466,302, forward strand.
TATTATCGGCCAGTTTTGGAAAGCTGGGACCTGCCGGTTATTGGGATGGCAGCCGGTGCGTTTATCTTCGGCTTAACCTTTTTGATTCCGGGATTGGCAAGCTGGCTGGGTTTCTAGCTGAATAGTAATCCCGGTACTTGCAGGAGTATCGTAGAATCCCAATGACCGAGCCCGTCCTCCGCGTCACCTGCCTGGCCGCACCGGATTCCTTCTACCTTAGCCCCATGCGCAAGTTTCTCAGTCTCTTTAGCTGCTGGCGCATGTTTTTATAGTCAAATCGATATGTGGAGTAACTACTACGACTACTATGAAATCAGGGCATCGGCGAGCTATGGCCTAACCGCTGATACGAAGCAGATGCAAACCAAGCTTGATGCAATGCCGGAATTAAAGCGGGTAGGATTGATGAACTACAAAAATGCCGCCGGCTACCCCTGGATAGACTTATTGCTTGCCAAAGGACGAGCTGGGGGTTTTGCCTCCTCAAACGATACCTGGCACGACGAATTCGATATGATTCCAATCGTGTGTTCAAAATCAGAAAACGGAAGTGTACCGACATCTCAAATTGCCTTTTTAGTGTGTGTAGCTAAAACGCTGGGGTGGGAACTGATAAATGAAGAAGATGACGCTGGGCAAGAAGATATAATAGTATGGAAACCAATTTAAAGCCCGCCCTCCACGCCGCCTGCCAGGCCTTCATCGAGCAGCGCATTGCCGCCGCCCGCACCGCCATGCAAGCTGCCCAGGAATCCTCCTCCTCCGAAACCAAGAGCAGCGCCGGCGACAAGTATGAAACCGGCCGCGAAATGGCTAACGCCGAGCGCGACCGCAACGCCGCCCACATGCAGCAGGCCCAGCAGCTGCAAGCCGAACTCGGCCGCATCAACCCCGAAGCCGCCTGCGACACCGTACGTCCCGGGGCCCTCGTCGGCACCAGCCTGGGCCGGTTCTACATCAGCATCAGCGCCGGCAAGCTGGATGGAGCCGACGTGTTTGCCGTGTCACCCGCCGCGCCCGTCGCCGTGGCGCTAAAGGGCTTGCGAGTAGGGGAGGCAGCCGTTTTCAACGGCAAGACGGTGCAAATTGAAACGATAGAGTAGCTGCGGCTTCTCAAGCGGCTCCGAGTAACATATGAGCACTCCAAAGTGCCTTATCAGCACGTCCGAGTGGCGTATGAGCAAGCAAAAGTGCTCTATGAGATTGCGGAAGTGTCGTATGAGCAAGCAAAAGTGCCGTATGAGTACGTCCAAGTGCTCTATGAGCAAGCAAAAGTGTCCTATGAGATGCCCAAAGTGTCATAGGTATGCCCGGAAGTGTCGTAGGTATGGGCAAAAGTGCCGTACGTAAGGATTAAAGTGGCATAGGTATGCCCGGAAGTATTGAGGTGGTCTAGCTAAGCCGGACACAATTGGGACGTGGTTTGAAGTTGCTTTTCAAAGTGGTTG